>JBATLR010000499.1:0-3404 GCA_049289415.1 Nitrospirales bacterium | reverse complement strand
ACCTTGGGGGGCGTCGCGCAGATCACCGCCCATCGGAACACCTTTTGTGTAGCCGATATTGGCGGGCATCCGGTTGCGTGCGTCAGCCGGTTTGAAATCGAAGCCGCCGAAAAATCGCACGATCATGCGTGGACCGGTCGTGCCATACGTCTCCTTTCGTTCCATCGCGTCCCAGAGCGCCTCGCGGGTATTCTCTGTTGCCCAGACCCCGGCGTATCCCGCCGCAGCGACCTCCCAGTCCATCACCTTCACCCCGGTTTTGGGATTATCAAAAAAGGCTTTGGTCATCCGTTCCGGACTGGGTTCCTGGGGCGTGGTTTTGCCAAAGAAGTTCTCCTCTTCCAGCGCGGATAGACCGGTGTGGGCATCGCTGCTGCCGATCAGGCCGAACTTGAATGGATTCGTGCCGAACTTCTCTTCAAGCATGAGGCCATTTTTCAGGCCTGAGCGGGCATATTCGAATTCGAGCATCTCTTTTGTTTTGGCCACGCTGCCGTCAAGATTGCCTTTATCCCATGTCTCGAAATCGGCAAACTCATCATTGGGTGAAAGGAACGGATGAGCTTCCCCGTCTCCCTTCGTCTGAGTTGCCTCGTAGAGGCGTTCCCACTTCGCCCGGGTCTCGGCATAACCGCGATCAATTTTTTTCCCGAATGTCTCCACGGTGGGAAACATGAGGCCGTTGCTCAAATTGCCATTGTGGGCAATCGCCAGCACGTTGCCGCCGGTTTTTTGCTCATAGGCGGCCATCCATTTCCAGAGATCCTCGGGATTATCACTACCCATTGGCGGATAGACAGTAAATGGCTCAACCTGGCCGGCCTTGTCACCATTGTCGCGGAAGATGACGTTGCGGTGCAGGTTATTGCCCCCGGTGTTGGATGTCCATTCATACCCGATAAAGGCAGTAAATCTCCTCGGTTCGTTGAAATCCTCCGCGGCCTTGATCGTTTCCTGCCACGCACTGCGGTAAGCGCGCGTACCGGGAAAATACATCAACGCCTTCGGAAAGGTCCCGTGCGAGAACGACATAATGATCTCAATAGCGGCCTCCGCACCCTTGCCGGACTGCATCATGTCGTACCACTTGCGTCCGGTCGGGTCGGCCAGCATTTCGGGCTTGCCCGCGAAGAGGTCGGGGAAAAACCCCATGTTGTCGGAGTGATCCGCGACCACGAGGAAATCCAGCGGACGTGAGAGCTTCGCGGGCTGGCCGCTCGACGCGGTGACTTCCTCGCCTCTTGCGAATCGATACGCATCGCGCGGCGTGAGGCGAGCGCCGAACGCGCCGGCATCCATGGAAAACGACGTGTGGAGGTGTGTGTCGCCGAAGAACGGTCTCGTCGGGAAACTGCGGCCGGCATAGGGCGAATACGGGGGCTTGGATGGAAACGCCTTTTCCACCGTCTCCTTTTCAGGGGCACTGAGTCCCGGCGCCGCACCATGGGCGGCGGCGGTCAGAAGGAGACTCATGCTAAAAGCCATCATTCCGCTAAGGATCGTTTGACCAACAACTCGTGTTTTCATCGTGCAGTCTCCTTTTTAAAATGCTGAAAGGCGTTGGAAGACCCAGAACATCGCCACACTGCCAATAGCGTATGGCGGGATATATCCGGTCCATTGTGGCAGGTGAATGCGAACCTGTCGGAAAGCTGCCATGACACCCAGTACGGCAGCGATGAACAGCAATTGACCGGCCTCCACTCCGAGGTTGAAGAATAGCAAAGCCACCGGAATGTGTCCCTGAGGGAGGCCCACTTCGCTCAAGGCCCCCGCAAACCCCAATCCGTGCAGCAGCCCGAACGAAAACGCCACGATCCACGGCGCCCGCGCCGTGATTCCTTCAATGCCACGCCGGGTGTGAATGATTTCAGCGGCGACCATCACAATGCTCAACGCGATGAGCGCTTCAACAGGTTGCGATGGCACATGGATAAATCCCAGCGTCGCCAGTCCGAGTGTGATGCTGTGCGCCACCGTGAATGCCGTGATGGTTTTGACCAGATGCATCGTCCCCCGCGTAATCATCAGCAACGCGAGCACGAAGAGCAGGTGGTCAATGCCGAGAAGAATGTGCTCCACGCCAAGCTTCGAGTATTGGCCGGCTACCTCCCATGCACTTTGCTCCACGGGTACCGTGGCCACGGGATTCGATGGAGTGAGCCGTTGGACCCATGAACTGCCGTCGGCAAATTCAATTCGCACCAAGACATCCGTCATCGTCCCTTCAAGCCCGCGAATTCCGATGGTTTGACCGCGTAAGGATTGGATGGTCCGGATATTCCACGTTTGCACGGCGGCCGTCTCTGTCTGGCGGGTCACGAAGGGTGTAATGTTTTTGTGGCTGGCGGAGAATTCCGGTGACAATGCCAGACGCATCTCTCCGCGCGCGGGTGTTTTCCACAGCACGCTGAACTCTCCGGTTGTGGTTTCCCGAAGTTCCAAATAGGCCGGACGAACCTCGTGGGCGAAGACCAGAGTCGGCACGAGGAAGGACCAGAATAGGACCGCGCAGCAAGCAACGAGCCCCGGCCATTTTGGACTGCGAGGGCCAGGCAAAGAGGAGATCATGTTGGAGACGGGAGGTCTCCAAGAGATAGCGTCCTTGATGCCCCGCTGGACGGACGCACACCGGGACGTGACAGCCCATGTCGGACGTCTCGCGATCATCTTCGAGCCATCTCCATGTTTCCGAGTGGCCCCATCAGCGGTTTGACGCTCTCATCCACGATGATGTCATATTTCTTCAACAGTTCAGCAAAAAACTGTTCCTGGCTTTTCGCCTGTTGTGAACGATGCCACTCGTTGACGACTTGGCTGCGTACTTCCTCAAAGGGACGCGGCTCTGCAGACACTCGTTCGTTGATCCGCACCAGGTGAAAGCCATAGCCGGATTCGATCGGCCCCTGCCACGGACCTGATTCGAGAGTAAACACGCGGCCGGCAAATTTGGGACCGAACAGACTGGTCACCGTCTGCTCGTCGGTACGGATATATTCGCGCTCTAACAGGCTGGGGTCACCAACGTCACCAGTGCCGGACGTCTGGAGCTCTTTCAATCCTTGACTCGCGCCTGCTTCACTTTTGAAATAGATTTGGTGAAACGAGATGTGGACCGGGGTTGTATAGTTGTCGCGGTGGGCCGCATACACCTGATGCAGTTCATCCTCACCCGGTTCAGCGAGCCGGGCGGTGTCCTGAACCAGGAATTCCATCTTTTGCGCCAACCGACGGCGGACAACGGTATCGTTTTCGTCCAAGCCTAATTCGCGTGCCTCGTGTGCGAGCAGTTCTTCTTTCAGGTAGTTAGTCAGGAGGCCACGGAGTTCCCGGTCGTCTGGTGGACGTTGCCATTGGCGGACCCAGGTTTCCTTAAGCCAATTCACTTCGGCCGAAGTGACGCG
>JBATLR010000498.1:0-6812 GCA_049289415.1 Nitrospirales bacterium | reverse complement strand
GAGACGATCGACCTCGACGGCCCGGACTGGGTCGACACGGTGGCCGGGGCGGCCATTGATGCCTTGGTCACGATCCGCCAGGAGGTCACCGGGGTGCCCGACGGCATGACACTGCGCTCGGTCACCGTCAGCGACGGCGGCTTTCGCGTCACCCTCGACGGCGCCAACGTCAGCCTCGGCCCCTGACAGGCAAGACGGGAGTCCAGGGGTGTCGCACGCCCCGCAGGGACTTAGCGCTCCCTATGCCGGTGCAGCGACCGGGGTCCGTGAGAGCAACCACGTGACGGCCTCGTCCGCCGTCCACCCCTGCGGGTGCAGCTCCTGCAACCGGCGGGCCGCCTCAAGATCCTGGCCCAGAGTCAGCAACGGGATCTCCCGCCCCGCATCCCTGGTCTGGCCGAAGCCGGCGGCGGCGGTCAGCGCGTTGCAAAGGCAGGCCCGGCCCACCCGGACCCTTATCGGCATTACACAGCACATTGCCACCGGTCAGAGAGGCGACCTTAAAAAATGGATTCGAGATTGTATCCGTCGACGTATTTCTAAAAATGGCGCCAATGGTAAAAGTACCGGCCGGTCCAGCCATGGCACAGGGAGTCTGGCTAAAGCCGGTGCGCACATTGCCAGACCCTAACGGAGGGAATTTGCCGTTCACCACTTTGCCTCCGTCCACATCGACCCCATAGTTCGGCACCGGGGTCCCGCGCAGACGTATCCACCCCACATTCTTACTCCACACCTGCCCACTCAGCTGCCCGGTTGCCGGATCAAGGGTAACACCCCCTCCTCCTCCCGACGGCGCAAAATTCACCCAGCCAATGTTCTCGCCCCAGGCAAAACCCGTCAGCTTCCCCTTCCCCGCCTTTTTCACGCCAAAATTCACTTTTGCACAACTGGCCGTGTTTTCACAGGACAAACTGATCCATCCCACATTCTCCCCCCACAGGAAGCCCGCTAAGGCCTGACCAAACGCGGGGGGATCTGACAGACCGAGCATACAGGCAGCAATACCACAGATAAGCACTATTTGACTTGGTTTTTTCTCCATCAGTACTTTCTCCCTTTTTCCCCGAAAAAAATACCATTGGATGAGATACCCTCCCACTCCCTTATTCGAACCTATAGATTTTCGCGTATCTGACCGTCAATCCTCTAATGATCAATCATAGGCCAAAGGATTCTCTGCTTCTTAGTATTCAGACAAAGGCCCTCCACCGCGCACGCACCAAAAAGAAGTAAACAAGCTAGCTGAGTGGTATGGAACACTGGGAACTATTGGGAGACTTTGTACGATGCCACCACTGAAGTCCACACTCCAGGCAAGATTAGGATCCAGGGCATTTTTCGTGGCAGACCAAAAGCCGCGGAGTTCCGCGGCATTATCCAAAATAAAAGGATGTCCCGGCGGGACATTGAGACCATGCTCGTCGGTGAACGACATATCCACTAAACTACTCAACTCCTGAATTGATGGCAGGCGCCAGCCTCTCCGACCGCCGACATTTTTATTCATGCAGGCGCCGCGGGCATCTGTCCAGTATCCAAGGAACGTTTCAGGAGCTTTCTCCCATACAAGCCCCGTCTCGTTATCCAGTACGGCCTGGCCACCCATCACGCAGGTAAACCGGCTGGAGCGGCAGGAATCGCCCGTATCGTTCGCCGGCAGCACCTTATCCCAGGCAGGCGGCGTGGCCCCTGTGGCCACGGGATTCCCGGCACCATCCACGGCCGAAGCAGGAGGCTCAAGAGTTCCAGCTAAAGCCGTACCACTACTGAAAACCACTCCCATGATAAACCCAAGCGTGATCATGATCCAGCGCCCCGCCGTTCTTCGACCCAGCCAGTGTTCCCTGACATAAGATGATCTCATTCTCCACCTCCATGGGTTGTGATATATTAAGGTGAAAAACCAATCAAGATTCCTTTTTCTGAACCCCTTTTCACTTGAACCTGAATCAAGACCAACCCAATCCCCTGCCTTCGTCTAGAAATGTGCAAACTGGCAACCAACTTGCTGAATGCAAACCTTGCAATCCCAGAATCTGAACATTCTTCAACCTGCTCTCTCCCTGCACCCCTAATCAATCAAATCATGCGACTTACCCAACTCACTCTTGGGAGACTCTTCTATTGTGTAGTCCTCGAGAAAATACGACATTCCGCCCTTTTGTTCATGGCCATTTTTCCTACTTGCCCATTAATGCGGACGGGTCGAACTCAAATTTGAAGGGCTGTGGGCGTTCAGGGTCCCTTTCTTCTTTCTGGTGCACTTCCGCCTCCGAATACCTCTCTGGTTCCTGCAACACAGGTGTAGGGGAATTCGTGACAGTCTGGGAGGCAGGTAATTCCCGTCTTGGGCCGGCCGGTTCCGTTCCTTTGGGCAGGACGAAGATTTTGGCAATTCTCTGTTGGCCTTCGTCCGCCTTCATTTGATACCCATAATTGGGGCTTAGCCTATAAAGGGCTTGTTCAAACCGTAGATGGTGGAACTCAGCCGTAATAGTATCCTCTGCCGGAATTTCCCCCACGACCTCCATGCCCATCTTGTGACTGATCTCCCCGAGAATCGCTCTGAGTGACGCCTGCTGTGCCTTCAGGGACAGCAGGTCATTTTCAACCGTCAGCACAAACTTCCCTTCGGCCCCCGTAGGGATTTTGGGGATTGCCTGATTTTCTTGTCCAAACAGGTTTACCGGACTTACCAAGAAAAAAAAGATGATCGGAATATAGAGGGTGCTCTTCGAATTGCTCATTATTTCCTCACTCCTTTCTGTTCACGAAAAAATGGCAGTGTCAAATAACATCCCATAAGTTATCCCTGGAAAACAGTCTTACACTGAGTGAAAATTATAATAAGTCTCCTTCAAATGAAATGCGCCTAAACGGCGGGCGTGCTGTCTCTTTACAAAAATAACTTGCCTTCCTTAGCGAGCGGGTTCCCCTTGGATATCGAAAAAAATCCTGAAAGCACTCAGGGCTTGAAGGCCTATTCTAAATTCCGCCGTCACTGACTACCCGTGCGATAGAACCCCATCATCCCCGACATCAGGCGTCACAGTTGCGCCAACTCCCCCTGGCCCCGCATTGGCATGAAGCAGGATGCTTCCACCCGAGAGTTCAACTACTGCAAACAATCGTTTGCGGATAAAAAGGTTGCTCGTATTGGCGAATGTGGTGGGGATTAAAAATGTCCCCACAGGGCCATTAAAGTTCAGAGTTTTGATGAGGAAAGTCATTGGTTTTGATGGCAACGACACAAGGCCATTGACAATCTCGGGAGTATCTTTTTTTACCATCAGTACTGGGTACATGATGATGGGCGACTTGAAATCCCGTAACCCCCAGACACAACATTCCGGCCAGTCTTGAACAGGTAAAGGCTCCATTCCAGACATTATGAAGTCTGTTTATGAATGGAGTCGCTATCTCGTCACGACACACCCTCACACACGCCAATGAGTTCTTTTGATTCCCCCCAAGCCGATGCAACTTGAATTGGGAATAATCCACGAAGGCATCACTGGGTAGGCACCTGGAAAATTCCAATCCAGAGTTTTTTTGAAATCGAAGAACCCTGAGAGATTTTCTGTTGCAGAAGAAATGGATGCTGACTGGGTCGGCATAGGTGCCATTTCCCTTATTCAGTAAGTTCTCAGAAAGTGGATCAATTCCCAATAAAGTATACCAAGGCAAAAGAAGTGCCAGTCATGACTTCTGCCTTTTACTGAAAAGCACCAGGAATCACTTGAAGTTATTGGTAATTTTATTTCCCCGATAACGCAGCGGAAGGGAAGGGTGCAAGATCGCACCATGCGGACTGTGCTAAAAATTTTTAAACCATATTTCTTTGAGGCGAGGATAATAGTTGGAATACGGTTCAGCTCGATTGAACTTGAAAATGAATCATTTCCAGAAAGAAGATTTAACGCGAGGTCGGTAAAAGTGAGGTCGTCACCGGTCAGATCTCTGTTCCCCGGGAAATGTGGGCCCGTCTTACAATCAAAGAAACTGGAACAATACACCAGGTAGGGGTAGGAGGAACCACATCATCGCCGGCCCCCCTGATCACCCCGACTTATGAGACAGCGTGCCATTCCCGGCTCCCCTTCGGGTATTGGGCAAAAACATGTCGGACCCTATGGTATTGTGGATACGGACGCCAGGGAATCTCAATGTAAAAATCTCTCGGAAAGGAGCACCGGTGCCTTTCGCCTCAAGCCGGAGTCTTTGCGTCTCCCTCGTCTCTTTTTTGACAAAATTCATAGGGATCTGGAACGAATCTGCGCCGGGTCTCTTCGGGTTAAGGGTAACGGGATCAAAGCGGAAAAACGTCTAAAAAATAATTGTCTCCGATTCTCCCATTAGGGACAGTCGGCGAATTGTTAGGATGGGTAAAAGTGAGTTCTTTATGGAATCGCGTTCCATCTTTTACGGTTATAGTTGTCTGTAAACCTGTCCTAAAACCAAAAAAGCTCTTCGGGCACGTACCGGTCTGAAGAGCTTTTTGGAAAATTCTTATTTTCTTTGAAAGAATGAACCCTCGTCGCTCTCCCTCACTGGAACGACCTTAGAAAAAATGATTCCTGCCCCGTTTCCTGAAAGTCTCAAATCATTTTTTCTTTGTGTACTGTCCTTTGTTTTGGCAGGAATGGGCCTTGTCCAGAAGTTTTCCGCCATCACCCACCTCCGCCAGCTCTTTCACGTCCCGGCCACCATTCCTCCTCTCATCAATACGAGGACTTCGAGGAAAATGGATGGTCAGATCTGTCTATTCCTAATATCCGCTTTACGTCCAAAAGGAAAGCCAGACGATTGGAATGTCTTTGGCCTATTTAAATGAAAGCATGGGCCTTTCCTTGAATGAAAGGGATTTTCTTTTTGGGAACTATATTCAACAACGGAAGCTGACAACGCAGGAGGAAATATCTGTACGAGAGATTTATCTGACAGCCAGGTCAAGTCAGCGCCAAACCAAGTTGGCGAAAAGAAGTGAGGGCCACCATACACACAAACAGAGAGTCATCTTCGCCAAGGTATGTTTACCGGAGCTAACCAAACCTCTGAACATTGGACTGGCCTCCAAGTTTATATGTTCTTCCTTTGTTGAAATAGAAGTACGGGTCTGCTGCTGCGGACACTCTAATGCTAAACAACCCTTCCACTTAATCATTCTCGGCATATTCTATCGTGAATCTCCTTCCCACAGGGGAAAGGGGAAAAATTTATAATCCCACTTCACAATAGTACCCTCAAAAAAAAACACCTCACTTTAATCACATCCTCTCAATTTTTTGAACCCCAACCTGGCTAGGAGGGCGCAATGCCCAAAGAGCGTCACACCAACATTTCACGCGTACCACTATGGACTCACGTGCAAACCAGGCCCACCCCGGCCACCCGGCTTAGCGTTGAGCCAGCCCATATTTTCTCCCCACGCAAAGGAATCAGGGTCATCCAGGATATCAACAAGGAATGTGAACCGTGCTTGGGTCTTCAGGCCGATGTCGAAGGCGATGGCAAATGCTTCTCCAGTGCCCAGCTTCCCATCAGCCAAATCGCCAACTTCTCCTCCCGTGAGAGTAGCCCCCCGCCCCCCCGGCCCCTCAACGGCATTGCACAGAACATTGCCACCGGTCAGAGAGACGACCTCAAAAAATGGATTCGAGATCGTATCAGCCGAAGTATTTTTAAACGTGGCGACAATGGTAAAAGTACCGACCGGGCCAGCCATGGCACAAGGAGTCAGGCTAAAGCCGGCACTCACATCGCCAGACCCTAACGGCGGAAATTTGCCGTTCACGATCTTGGCTCCATCCACGACGACGCCATAATCATGCGTCGGCGTCCCACGCAGACGAACCCAACCCCCATTCTCACTCCACGCTTGTCCGCTCAGCTGCCCGCTGGCCGGATCAAGTGTAACACCCCCTCCTCCCGACGGCGCAAAATTCACCCAGCCAGTGTTCTCACCCCAGGCAAAGCCAGTCAGCGCTCCACTCCCCGCCTTTTTCACACCAAAATTCACTTTCGCACAACTAGCCGTGTTCTCACAGGACAAACTCAGCCAGCCAACATTCTCTGCCCAAAGGAACCCGGTTAAGACTTCGCCAAACGCGGAGGGACTCGTCAGGCCGAGGACACACACGGCAACCCCACAGATAAGCCCCATTCGACCTCTTTTTCCCTTCATCAGCATTTTCTCCTCTTATTTCACCTAGAAAAAAATACTATTGGAAATATGATCAATCAAAGGTCAAAGCATCATCGGCCTCTTAGTATTCAGACAATGGCCCCCCACCACGCACGCACCAAAACAGAATGTAGAAGTGGGGTGAGGCAGAGGCCACGAGATTTTTTTTGGCACTCTCTACAATGCCACCATTGAAGTCCACCTTCCACGCACGGGTAGGATCCTCTGCATCCATCGTTGCAGACCAATGACCGCCGAAAATCTGAATACCATCCAAAATAAAAGGATGGCCAGGCGGGAGATTGAGACCACTCTCCTGTATGGACCCATTCACCAGACTGCTCAACTCCTGGACTGACGGCAGGCGCCAACCTTTGCGGCCGCCGACATTTTTATTCAGGCAAGCCACGCGTGCAGGTCCCCAGCTGGAAATGCTGGAAAAGTTCGTTTCAGGGGACTTCTCCCATACCAACCCCGTCTCATTATCCAACACGGCCTGCCCACCCATCACGCAGGTAAACCGGCTGGAGCGGCAGGGGTCGCCCGTATCGTTCGCCGGCAGGACCTTATCCCAGGCAGGCGGCGTGGCCCCCGTGGCAACGGGATTCCCGGCACCATCCACGGC
>JBATLR010000497.1:0-2359 GCA_049289415.1 Nitrospirales bacterium | reverse complement strand
GCCTTGTAGAAATGTTTGTTCATCGCAGTACTGCTGAAAATGGTATGGGCCTGGCTTGCGATCAAAAACCGGACACCTTGTGCATTGAGTGCCTCTAGCACTTTTTTATCTCCGACCAATGGTTCAGCATCCAGGTTTGATTGCGGAATGGGCTGATCAACCACAGAAAAATTATGTTTGGTGAGAATCGCTTGAAGACTTGTCCCTAAAGTCGGGGGGGAATGGACCTGATCCAGATTGGTTTCCTGAACCCACACCACGACACGGCGAAGATTCCCGATGGCCTTTTGCTCTTCACTCTTGAGCAGACTGGCCAGTTCCCGGGTATTATCGACTTCAGGCTGATCGAGGGAAACAACCGTAGGAATTTGACTCAGGATATCCATCCCCTCATGAAAAAACTGACGGGCTTGACGATAATTGCCCTGAGATTCCTGGACTTTCCCAGATTGATATAAATTAAAGGCCGCCTGTGCTTTATTGCGGGTTTCACTTTCCCGCCGGACCAATTCTTTTTGGGCTTCTTCCCTAGGATATTTCAGCAACAAATACACATCAAACATTTCCTTCTTAAAGTCATGAGTCGTTCGGATAGTTTTTTCATGATAAGAATCCACAATGGTTGCTTGAGAAATCAGGGCGTCGGTCTTGGTCTTCAGTTGTTCTTTCACGGATTGATCGGTCTCCGTCATGGTCATATCCAGTTGAGCCTTAATATCAATCCCGAGATACTCGGCGACTTTGACCAAGGCGTCTTTTCTGGCCGCACTTTCTCCATCCGCTAAGGTTTTCGCACCTGTATTGGAACCGATGTAGTAAAAAAACACATCATCCCTGGGCAATTGAGAAAGCCAATCAGGCTTGGTCGGCTGTGAGGTTTCTTTAATAATTTGCACACTGGTACAGCCTGTTAACATCAGGGAGATAAACAGGCCGATGGTCCATGCACGTTGAGGCATCACAAAGTCCAATCCGGAATTTTTGAAAATGCGTCTTCCTGCAGGGGATGAGGCCCATTCCTCGCCCCCTGGGGAGACAGTTTCACTTTCCTTCCGCAGTTCAGTGCGTTGGCCTCAAGCCCTATTTCGCAACCACCTGCTGTTCACCCATTTTCTTGTGTTCGTCTTCGTAACATTTTGTCAGTTTTCGCATTTGCGCCGCAGGGAAAGCTTTGAGGGCAAGGTTATCGACAGTTTCAAACGCTTTCTCCGCCTTGTCAAATTCCCTGGTATGCAGATAAATCACACCAACATTAAAATACGCTCTCGCCAGAGTTTTTTGGGAAATTTCTTTATTGGATTCGTTGTCGGAAATGGCTTTTAAAAAAACTTCCTTGGCTTTCTCAAGATCGCCTGCTTCGGCATCCACAATGCCTCTCTCCATTGTGGGTAAATTCTGGTCGGCATAAAAAAACACCTCTTCCTTTGTGCTATAGGGCACGACCGCCTTCGTCATATCAGACACAATTTCTTGAAGATTCTTCTCCTGAAGTTCTGTTGGATTAAGCATGGATGTGAGATCAAAAATTTTGTCGGTATCATCCCCCGATGTCGCCGTGAGATGCTTAACCTGTATCGTTGCGCTCGTCTCAACTTCAACAAAACTCACATCCGCAATCATATTTGCCACACCAACTGAAAATTCTTTGGTGCAGGGATACGGGACCTTAGCCGTATAACAGGTTTCCCGCTTTGTTCTTTTTTCCTGTTTATATTCGCCATTGACATTTCCCATGACTAAGGCGGCCGTCGGCAAGAGATTCCCAAGCTTGGCACGCTTATCCGCGTCGAAGAGATCCTCCTGGGTCATGCCCAATTCCTGTAAGATCTTATCCAATTGGGTGCGATCCATCACGGTCAGATTGTCCTTACCAATCATTTGTGATTTGACGGCTGAGGCAAAAGAATCTCCGTAATTGCCGCCTATTTTGGTAAAGGCCACGGTTTTATACTTGGTTAAGTTAATGTCCGCTGGATGTGGAACAATAATTTTCACCCTTTCCGCATGGGCACACATACCGGTGGTTTTACAAGCCCAATCTGTCGTCATATCCCAGGCCACAGCCCAAACCTGTTTCTGCTCGCTTTCACATTGAGCCTTCATTGGATCGACTACATTACTCTTCACCTTTTTCTGGTTCACGCATCCCGTTAATACCAAAACAAGCCCGGCGAGTACTAGGCACCAGATTTTCACCATGTTCCTTCCTCCCAAATTTATTGTAGATAAGAATTGTTTTTAGTGTTTGGCCAGAATATATCTCTGAAGTTCAGCGAGCCTAATGCCAAAAACAATAAAATAAATTTCCGGTTTTTAGGGAAGAAGAAAAGGTTAGTGGAGATTTCGCGCAGTATTATCA
>JBATLR010000496.1:0-7995 GCA_049289415.1 Nitrospirales bacterium | reverse complement strand
GATTCATACATCTGGACCCAATCGTTCACCGACCATTGGCTATGCACCCGATGCCGGGTCTTCGGCGTCACGCAATAGAATTGATACCCCTTTTCCCAAAGCGGATTGGCGTACCGTTTAATTTCCGCCCAAGGCAACTTGATGTTGCGGACGGTTTTGTCGTCATGATGTTGCGCCGTGATCGGCACACCATAGTCATCCGGCCGGATATACGGATTGGATGACATGATCGCATTGGGTAAATATGGAGTGGCCTCTGGCCCTTCACGATGCACAATGAAGTTTTCCCCATATTCAATGGCTTCCGGCTCCACCCGGTAGGTCTCCACTCGTCCACTGCGGGTCCACATCGGTTTCGATTCGTTGGTTTCTTCCCAAAATGGATGTCGAGGATAGGTCCGGGTCATCACCATCCAGCCCTTTTCCGATTTCAACATCGTGTCCGCGTTATACCCATAGGAGGTGTTTCCAGCATCCAACAACCGTTGAAGATACACGTCCACGCGATTGTCATAGACAAATTTGAAGTAATCGCGGAACCGGCCGTCACCGGTCATTTCGGTGAGTTTGGCCGCGACCCCTGCCACCGTATCCAAATCGTTCCGTGTGTCATATAACGGCCGGATACCGCCCTTCCATACTTGGAACCATGGATTCGACACCGTCGCCGTATGCTCAGGATAGGTAAACTCCATCCAGGTATTCACGGCAAACGACACATCAAAATGGTTGACATCGGAGGTCATTTCCACTTCTTGATGCACGAGACATTCATTATGCGGATCCACGTTCTTGACCATGTCATAATGGTGCTTCGAATTATTCAACACATTCACGTTGGCCACCCACCGGAATTTACTCGGCGTCGGCATATGTGTCTTTCCGGTAAACACCCGACGACCATACTTGGGCGTATTCACAATCAACGCCGTATCGCCGTGGTTCCAATATCCGACTTCTTCGCCATAGTAGTAACTTCTCGTTTTTATTTCTTTTCCATGAGCATTGGGGTCCGTCGTGATCTTGAACGGATCCTCTCCGGTATGCACAGCAAGTCCGGATCCTGCCCACGGTGTGGCTGCCCAGGTACCCGCTTTGTAATTTCCAGACCAGGTATGGCAACCGCTTCCGAATTTCCCCATATTTCCCGAATAAATGAGCGTCAATGCCGCCGCACGACCATTTTGCGTCATGTGGAAGTAATGGCAGACACCCTCTCCGTTGTGAATAGCGGCCGGTTTGACCGTACCCATATCTCGCGCCCACCGAACAATCAAATCCTTCGGCGACCGACAGATTTGGTGGACCGTATCCAAATCATAGTCTTGCAGATGGACTTGATACATTTGGAAAATCGGCATGACGTCCACTTCCCGGCCGGTAAGCAACCGAACCCGGTGAGTCCCCGTCAAGGCCGGGTCAATGCCACTCTTTTTGAAATGCCAACCCACCAATTCACGATGAATGGGCACCGCTTGATTTTTATTTAGATCCCAGACCATGATTCCCCCCAACCTGGCAATTTCCGCTTGCGTCAGGGTCTGCACTTTGCCCGAATAGGTCTTGGAAAAATCAGGAAACTGGTAATCTTTAATGACATCACGCGGATCTAAATACTGAAGGGTATCGGTACGAACCAGCAGTGGCATATCGGTGTTGGCCCGCACAAAATCCGCATCAAACAAACCCTCATCCACGATCATTTTGCACGCCCCTAAAAAGAAGGACCCATCTGACTCGGGACGAATGGGAATCCAGTAGTCGGCTCGATATGCCGTCGGATTGTATTCCGGGGTAATGACCGCAATTCGCGCACCCCGCTCAATAGACTCCAGTTTCCAGTGGGCTTCCGGCATTTTATTTTCGACGAAGTTTTTACCCCAACTGGTGTTAAATTTACAGAATCGCATATCACTCAAATCTACATCGCAATTTTGAGTTCCATTCCACCAGGGCTGAGAAGGATCCTGGTCGCCGTGCCAGGTATAGTTATTCCAGTATCGCCCTCCTTGAGCATTTTCAGGCCCAACTTTTCTGACATAGGAATCCAATAAGGCCCCGCAGCCGCCATTCATCCGCGTAATGCCCATTTTCCCAATGATCCCCAAAACAGGCATGCCGGCCCGGAATTTAAATGCCCGGACTCCAGAGCCTTTCATCATTTCAATCATCTCCGGGGGATAGCCTTGCTCACGCAGTTTGCGCGCCCCATATTCTCCGCTATACCGGTTGGCGATGATGATCATAGCTTTAGCCAAATAGGTAAACGCCGTATCCCAGGACACCCGCAACATGTCGTCCAAATACCGCGCATTAAACTTGTATTTCGTCTGAATAGCAGGAGTAAACTCCGGGCTCCCGTCATCCATCCATTGTTTCCACCCTCGACGCATCAAGGGCCCCTTTAAACGGTATGGACCATACACCCGACGATGCATCGTAAACCCCTTCAAGCACATACGGGGGTTGTGTGCGAACGTCCCACGGTTGCCATAGAGATCTTCATATGTTTGATGGTCATAATTTTGCTCAACCCGCATCACGACCCCGTTCCGCACAAACGCCCGAATGCGGCAGGCATGGGTATCGTTGGGGGAACAACACCAGGTAAACGAACTGTCATAGCGATATTGATCGTGGTAGACCCGCTCCCATGAACGGTCAGGATATTCACCAAGAGGGTTGCCCACTTCAATGACTGGCTGTAAGGCCGTTAAGGCCAAGGCCTTATCGGCAAGTGCGACTGCCGCCACAGTCCCCGCAGAAACTTTCAAGAATTGACGTCTAGAAAGAAACATTAAAAGACCTCCTTTTTTTAAAAAAACTCATTACGGATAGCCATAATTAATAAAGATTTCCGTAATTGGACTTCAAACCAGACCTGCCTTGCACCTCCTTTCTTACCATGCCAATTCAACCAAACAAGGAACAAACACTGGTCACCAGTGTCACCACATTCTTCCTCCCTCTTGAATAGCAATCTTTAGTCCAAACAATTTTCCTCCCATTATTTTTCTTAACTCATTGAAAATGAGAGGTTAATTGAAGTTACTGCTTGTTATGAAAAACCAATCAGGCCGCGAAAAACATCGCGTAATGCTCGCGAAACCTCGAAGTTTCAATGGCGGGGATTTTTGCGTAAGCTTTTCAGGCGTTCTGTTTTTCTGCAAAACATGGAAAGTTCATATTTCTCAGAATTGGAATACGGGCAGCCCGACTGTTCCAAGCAGAGCTCACACTCGGCACAAAATATGACTTCGGTTTGGTGTATTAAAAAATAAGGTAGGACAAAAGGACGAAAGGGGGTATTTAGAATTTAATGACAGGGACATCCTTGGAAAACGAAATGGTTAAAAACGCATGACTCAAGATACGCACAGACATATAAAATACTTGAGCTGCCGTTTGTATTTGTAAGTTCCTGACAGAAATCAGCCTGGTTGAGCGGTCATGTCTTTACTGAACACGATCTCACTTCAGGAGCTGATGAGCATCTGCCCGACTACGCCAGAGCTTGGGATAATGGGCAACAGGATGGAATCTAAGACACCCGACCGGCAGGTTTATTGGGTTTAACAGTCACAATCCTATCGCTATCATTGATAATGCGACGATCGTTCCTGCAATCAAAGTCAAATTTTGGCTAGGATAAATTTTGAAGACGCACTGCAGGAGCAATCTCCACGCCTTCACCTAAAAATTCTATTCCAAAGGGAGGGTAGTCCTGCAATTCATGAACACAACGGCGACCCACGGCGGATTAATGCGCAAAATTGGCAGAAAAAGTCCCATTGGATTGAACGGTCACTTCACGGTTTCAATACTTTTTTGTTCCGGCCTGCCCAACAGCTAACGTATAGATTCCTAGTGGGAGAGTAGAAACCCAATTAATGCCCAGGAAAAATACGATCTAATCGATACTCTCCCAATTGGCAACCAGATTCCGTTCTGAGAATCCTATCGAGGATGGATGAAAAGAACGTGTATCTCACAAAGAAAATGGATTGTTGAGGGAGGCATTCCCTGAATGCCATACTAAAACTTTGCAGAATTGGAAGAAGAAATCAGCGCGACTGACTTAAAAACCCTTGTCATAGGTGATCTTATGAAATGACTATGAAGCCAATTGAGGTATCGGAAAAGCCGGTTTTTTTTGTAAAAAGCCTAATGTTTCGATAATCCTCTCCGGCCGACCCCAATCACTCCAAAGAACCCCTTGTAATTCTATGGTAGCCAGGTGTGAGACAATCCTTTCCAGAAAATTTTTTGAAAAATTTCTCTGGGGCATGGCCTGATAAATCCTCTCTAACGTCAAGGATTCTTGAGGCAATCCAATCGCTCTTCTTAGTTGATGAAAGAGTTCCATCATATCCGGACACCAGAGTTCCCCCAAGCTCCACAGTCGGCTTCCATAGGCTGTAACAATCATCGTATTCCAAATTCCCCCGTTCCGACTTAAAGTCTGAATCGTTTTTTGATCCGGTTTTTCAATAAATTCTTTCACCGTTCGGACAGGAAACCCTGCATTCCCTGCCAACGATTGACCCGGACAGATCCATCCATACTCTCCTTCTGGAGAATTGGGCGTCGCACCAAGAAGGATGATCCGTTCTTTCAACCTGGTTACGGCTGAAACCGTCTCCTGTATCATTTTCGTAAATTGGTCCTGAGGAGCAATAAAGTGGTCCGAGGGATAAATGGTCACGATGGCCCTAGGGTCCCAATGATTAATATAGGCCAATGCCAGGAAAATCCCTGCGGCCGTGTCGCAATTTCTAGGTTGAAGAACGATGCGCCCTTTCGTGTGAGTCTCCACCTGCCGAAAAATTTCCTGGTTATGCGATTTATCGATAATCGTCACCTTATTTTCCGAATGACCGGCTCGATCAGCTCGATCCCAGGTATGTTGCAGCATAGACCGCTCTCCGACAAAGGCACAATATTGCTTGGGTTTGGGATATCCCAACCAACTTTGAATAAATGGCTTCATTCGTTGTCCGTCTCCCCCGGCCAAGATGACCGCCCACTGATTCCCTTCGGTGCGTTTTTGATCGTTCATGATGGTTCACCTTTTCAGTTATGGCCAGGATTAACAATCACCAAGCAAAGCAAATGCACACAGACAATACGTTTCACCGTCGCATCTCAGTGGGAGGAATTCATGGGACAGCATTTCTTTGAGGAAGTTGCGTCGATTCGGTGTTCAGCAGAAGGGGAATCTGCATGTTGGTTGGAAGAATAACGAATTTTGAATTTTGCGAATCATACAGTTTGTATTGCAAATATTCGGGGGTCAGTGTTTTTAAAATGTTTTCCTGGGCTTTTGCCTGTCCTTCAGCTCGGATTCGGAGACTTTCCGCCTCCCCTTCCGCTCGGATCATCAGAGAATCTCCTTCGCCTTTGGCTCGTCTTCTGGCAATTTCAGCGTCTCTGGTCGCGATAATCAGTTCAAATTCCTTTTGTTCTTTCTCCTGTTCCTTCGCCTGTTTTCGTTCAATCGCTTCCAAGACCATTTTGGGCCAATCGATATCAGACAGGGCGATACTCCGAATCTCAAGGTGACGCCCCTTTAATTTTTCCTCCAGAACTCCCTGAACCTTATGGGCAATTTCCGTGCTCTTTTCGGGTACACTCACCATGGGATACCCTGAAACCACACTCCGAACAGCGGAAAGGAACTCAGGCCGTACAACCTTGGGATACCAATCAGGCCCGACTTCTTGGGCCAAAAAATAAATTTCTTCCGGTATGGGACGGATGATAATCGCGCTTTTCACATTCACCTGCAAATCATCTGAACTCAGAGCATCCACTTCCTCCGTGAAGCTTCCCCACTGAACCGGATAGACATAAATATCATTCCAAAACGCCCGCCAGTAAAATCCATTGGGGAGAGGTTCGTTGACCAGTCCTTCAGATAATGGGTACCATCGCAGACCTCGTTCACCAGGTTTCACGGAAACCCCACAACCCATGGATAGCAGAACGCCGACAAGGACTAACCATTGAAAAATCCGAGGAAGAGATTTCATGTTGGCCTCCTTAGGATGACACTCAAACGTCCTCTCACTACTCTCTAACGCGTTTCAAAATCCAGAGAGTGAGGATGAAGCCTGCCTGCCTACCTCGGCATGCAGATTGGCTAACCGTTCTCGATTCTGCGATTCTTTTTCATAGAAATTTTGCAACAATTTTGCGCTGGTGGCCCATTCCGAGTCAGGGCCAAAGAGTTGCGCATATCGTTCGGCCTTAATCTTCAAATCTTCGGCATTTTGTTTCATGAGTGCGGCCTGCCGACGATACTGGTCGGCAATAAACTGTTGATCTTGGGAAGGGTCAAAACTATTAAGATCGAGAGGAGCGTGAGGACTCTGACACCCCACACAAACCCATAATCCTACTAGCAGGACTCCCTGAATCCCAGTTGGTAATGACCGCTTCATGACAGACCTTCCACAGGCCCACAGGCCTGACTGATCTTTTCTGCCCGGCCTCTACCATTGGAAAATCCAATGAAGAGATTTCATATTATCCTCCTGATCAATCCCCATCCCTTATGCTTAGCGAACTTCAAGCCTTGCAGAGTATAAATGTGCCTTGGCCAATCCAGCATGCAGAATGGCTAACCGTTCTTGATCCAGCGTTTCCTTTTCATAATATTTTTCCAAAAATTTGGCGCTTGTGACCCATTTTGAGTCAGGGCCAAAGAGTCGCGCATATCGTTTGGCCTTAATATTTACATCTTCTGCATTTTTCACCATAAAGACCGCTTGCCGATAATGCGGGGCGACAATGACCTGTGGATCTGGGGAAGGGGCAGAATTATGAAGATCGATAAGAGGACTGGTCCCATGACATCCCACTTTGACCAATATTCCTATTAGCAGGACCGCTTGAAGGCTGGCTGGTAATAATCGAGTCAAAGAGTAGCCCTCCCTTGCCAAGTTCCTGAATATTCTTTTCTTCTTAGCCTCTACCCGTCATGTTTCCTAGACGACTCGTAAGTTCAATCCTTAAAATACCCTGGACAGGAAGACTGAATTTTCACTCCGTTTTACGATACTCCAGCATTCTTCCATAACTCCGACCATTATGTAGGTAACGCGCTAATTAATGATCAAAATTCATACCAGATGATTAAACGGTTGAGCAGCCACAATAAGAGTTGGACAACAAGGACTTAACGAAATGAGGTGGATCTCAGCCAATGTAATTTGTGCGATACCACACAATCTGGCTCGTTCATATTCGCTCCAAACGGAGGCAAGTCGGGATGAACCGACAAATCAGCAATGTGTGGTTTCATGGAGCCCTTGTGGGCGATAGGTATCTGTATTGCCGGAAAGGGGCACTCAAAGGAAAAATGGGGAAAATTTGAGGAGCGGGCAGTCATAATCTCCGCCCAAAGGGCGGGGCTTCCACGTTTGTGTGAGTGGGGGGAAAATTTGCATTCAGCCAATTCCGTCACGACTCTTTCCAATTTCATCCCTAATCCTTACTTTTCACCCCTCACGTTATATCCCTCACCTTTCACGTATTACGGACCCTGGGACCCCATTGAGACCTCTCTGCTGAAGCCTATGCATGGACACGGCGGCGCCTTCGCCTAGACTCAGAGCCATCCAGGGAGCGTCCCCATGGCAAGGAGGATATTTCGGGCAATGATCATTCGCGTTCCCTTATGCTTTGAATCGTAACTCGAACGTTTGGGGTGGATTCAGACCAAGCGATAGGGAAGCGTTACTGCGGCTGTTGAATATTTCAAATATTTGGCCATTTTCATGGGATATGTGTGACGAGACCCAGGGGGGAAATGTTGGGAGTGTTCAAAGTTTGTCCTGAGATTCTATGGTTTATGTCAAGCATCTTGTGATCCGCTCCGGATTAAATGTTGTACGGTAATGATGAATAGACCAAGCGGCACGGGCGATTTTGCGAGCGATAATGACCAACGAGGCCGTCGTGCTCCAGCCTTGAGTGCGGTACGATTCGTAG
>JBATLR010000495.1:0-2148 GCA_049289415.1 Nitrospirales bacterium | reverse complement strand
ATCCCTGCCCAGAAGCTTGATTGGGTTAGGAAGGACTCCACCCCTTGGATTCCCTGAAAAGGAACGGGGAGATTACGTTTAATTTGGTTGTTATTAGGAAAGTGGGATAGAACTAGCGGACAGAATCTGTTGAAGTTGATCACGAGAAATGGCCCCCTGGCGAAGGATGCAGGGCTTTGGCAGAATTTGTAGCACCGTGGACGGTTGGCCACCCGGCGTAGGGCCACCATCAACAATCACATCAACCACTGACCCTAATTGTTGCATCACATCACCCGCGGTTTGCGCCGGAGGCTGCCCTGTTCGATTGGCGCTGGTGCCGGTGAGCGGCCCGGTGTGCATCATGAGTTCGCAGACCCGTGGATCATTCGGCTGCCGGACACCAATGGTTCCCTGTCCGCCGGTCAGGATAGGCGAAAGAGTAGAACGAGCCTGCAAGATCAACGTGAGCAAACCCGGCCAGAACTCTTCCATGAGTGTTCGAGCGACATCGGAGATATCTTCCGTCAGTTGATTCAGTTGGGACGGGTCACCCACTAACACTGGAAAGGGTTTATGGCTGCGTTCGCCTTTGATCTGCATCAGCCGCTCTAATGCCATTTCATTGAAGGGACTGACCGACAGCGCGTAAAAGCTGTCGGTCGGCACAGCCAGTACTCCGCCACCCTGCAGACATTGCGTAACTTGCTGAATCAGTTGAGGCGATGGGAGGGAATTGAGTCGGAGAACGGTGGCCACGACAGAGGGCCCTTGAATCAGGATGGAACCTGCAGCACGCGGTGGCCGATGTCTGATCGGAAATACCGGCCTTCAAACTGAAGCGGGGCGAGTGCCTGATGGGCATAATCTCTGGCTCCGGCCAGGGTCGAATCAATCCCGGTTACCCCTAGGACCCTCCCGCCATTCGTGACAATCTTTTCATTGGCATAGGAGGTCCCGGCGTGAAACACCATGACCGACTTCGACTCTTTTTCCGGCAGGCCGGTGATCGGCAATCCCGTTTGGTAGGACCCCGGATATCCGCCGGAGGTCAACACCACGCACACCGCTGCCTGATTGTGCCACTCCACCTGCAGTTGGTCCAAACGATGTTCGACCACGGCTTCAAGCACATCCAATAAATCTGTTTTTAAGAGTGGCAAGACCACCTGGGTTTCGGGATCGCCAAAGCGGGCGTTAAATTCCAATACATAGGGTTTGCCATCCTTCACCATAATCCCCGCGTATAACACGCCGTAAAATGGACTCCCCACCCGGGACAACCCTGTGACCGCCGGAGACAACACTTCATCAAGAATACGCTGCCGGAGTTCCGGTGTTCCCAATGGAGCCGGCGCATAGGCCCCCATCCCTCCAGTATTCAGACCCGTGTCCCCTTCACCGATTCGCTTATGATCCTGGGCGGGGATCATGGGGATGACCGTTCGGCCATCGGCAAAGGCCATAACGGTAAGTTCTTCTCCCTCAAGAAATTCTTCCAGCACCACACGGGCGCCGGCTACTCCAAATCGCTGCTCTTCCAGCATGCTGCGAACCGCTTCACGGGCATCCGCCCTGGTCGCACAGATGATGACCCCCTTCCCCTGCGCCAGGCCATCAGCTTTCACGACGATCGGGAGCGGGCAGGATTCGAGCCAGGTTAAAGCCGGCTCCAGCTGGTCAAACGTGCGGGAAGAAGGAGTGGGAATTTTTTCCCGCACCATGAGTTCTTTGGCAAACGATTTACTGGATTCAATCAGAGCCGCATTGCGAGTAGGGCCAAAAATTCGCAAGTGCGATTTTCGGAATTCGTCGGCGATGCCGAGGGAGAGCGGCAGCTCGGGTCCGACCACCGTGAGGTTGATCTCGTGGGTTTGGGCAAAGTGCTTAAGCCCTTCAATGTCATCGACCTGAAGTGGCACACATTCGGCTACCTGGGCGATCCCCGCATTGCCCGGGGCACAAAAGAGTTCCCCCACACGTGGCGATTGGGCAAGCTTCCATGCGAGGGCATGCTCGCGGCCACCGTTGCCTATGATTAATATGTTCACCAGAAAAATTTGTGCCTCCCGTCATCCCTTCAACATATGGAGGTCAGGAACATTGCCCCAGCCTGCTTACTTTTATCTAGACCAGGCCCTGATAACCTCTCCCACCACAATTTCCTCA
>JBATLR010000494.1:0-32782 GCA_049289415.1 Nitrospirales bacterium | reverse complement strand
GATGACGGCCCCGGTGGGCGGCCGCCTGTTGCACGGGGGACCTGCCATAGCCTTTGTCCCTATCGTTCGCTACCGGCGTGGGCCAGACATGATGTGAGCCTTGGGCATCAGGTCGATTGGCTGTCGTCGTTGCTACCTTGTGGATCAGGGCTGACTGCATATCCACACTGACATGTTCCCTCTCCCCGTACCAAGACTTCTTCCTGCCATTGCACCCAATACGGGCTTGCGGATCAGGCGCCACTTTCGGCAACACGGCATTATGGCTATTCTCGATTTTCTGTTTTCGCGACTCATCGTGTTCTTCTCACAAGGTGACTTCGTCAATCAAATGGGTCGCATCTACAAAGGGCAACACTTCGTTCATCACAACCAGACAACTTTGAGTTGCGAACGCATCGTGGCAAACAGATGGGAGAGCCGCGTCGAGCCCATGAGGTGCGTTTACCTACTCCGGCCAATACCCGCCCACACTCTTAACCAAGCCCCCCTGACCCGCCAGTTTTGCCGGTCACTACCACAATGGCAGGGTGTATAGGTTTAGGCGGAGCCGGAATGCACTGGATTGACCTAATGAGGAATCGCCACACATGACGAAGAACGCGAGCCTGATCTGATTAGGTTTATTCGGAAGGTTTAATCTGCGGCCTTTTCTGTCTGGGTAGGTGAGCCAAATGCTTGGGATCCGAGGATACGGCATTTAGATTTTCTTGACGGACGGCTTCATATAATTCTTCACGAAGGACACGGACATGCGACGGACATTCAATCCCGAGTCGCACTTGCCCTCCTTTTATTTGGACGAGGACAATGCGAATGTCATCTCCTACACGAATGGCTTCATCAATTTTTCTCGTGAGTATGAGCATGGTGCCTTCCTTGGCTTTGAGTTAAAGTTCACGTGGAGAAGAAACGTCCTGACATCATAAATTCATTAAACCGTTTGGCCCTGTGGACCGGTGGTGTGCGGGCATTCATTACACCGATGCGGCCTCTCTCGCCACCCCGGAGTAAGATTGGCACTGGGTAGAATCTTGAAATAATGGATAACGCAAGGGGATTGATTCATGGAGAATCAGTTGTTTTCCGTGCCTTGTTCGTTCATTCACGACAAGAGGGGCACGAAGATTCGCAGTGGCCTGATCGGGCTGATCAGAGGGGATCGTGACGACGGCCATGATTGAAATTGAATCGGTCGGAGTCATGCCGAGTTCCGCCAGTCCTTCTTCGGATAGATTGGTGCGAAAATCCGGCTGCAAAAGATGCACGTCCATTATCACAAAAGCTAAGCTTGGTTCATCCACGGACTGGAACCACCGATAATCGGCATCCTCTGGCGGGTCAAGCACCACATACCGTCGGAAAGCTGGGAACCCTACGAGGCCAAAGGGGAACGTTAAAAGCGTGTCATCGGACACATCCAGCATACCGAACCGACTAGTCTGAATTTTCATGTTGGGATGTTCTCCACATAGGTCAATATGTTCATCTTCATGCTGAAGTGAGCCTGTCCTCGAGTTCCCTCTCCAAAAAAACTTTGCTTAGCACGTTCTCCCCGTACCACAGGGTTCGACCCGATTGTCATGTGTCCGGACAACCTGACAGGCATGAGCCAATTCGTCGACATCATACGGTTTTTGAATAAACCCAATGACACCTTGATTGAATAAATCTTGTACAGCATGGTTCCGGTCATAACCCGTACAGAGAATGACCTTGAGATCTGGTCGAATCCTTCGCAATTCTTCAAAACATGCCGCCCCCGACATTACAGGCATCACCATATCCAACAGCACAACATCCACAGGAATCGTCAAGTCCTGGCAAATGTCAACGGCCTCCTTCCCATTCAACACAACCGTCACCTGATAGCCGAGATATTCCAGTATGGCCTGAGCGGCTTCTCCCACATCCTTCTCATCATCCACCACTAAAATATGTCCAGTCCCGTGAGAAGGCTCCGTCATCTGAGGCAATCTGGGCTTGAAAATCGCACACGGTGCATCCGGAAGATAGACACGCATGGTCGTTCCAGACCCAGGGGAACTCGTCACCCCGATATATCCGTGATGATTTTTGACGATACCATACACCATCGCCAATCCCATTCCAGTTCCCTGCCCTTGCTCTTTCGTGGTAAAAAATGGCTCAAAAATATGTCGTTGAGTCTCTAGTGACATCCCCGCCCCGGTATCCGTAACCCGAATCAACACATAATCACCTGGGCACAGTCCCGGCACACGTGAGGCATATTCTGGTGTCACCGTTTCATTCGAAGTCTGCACGAGCAATTCCCCACGTTCACCCATTGCATCACAGGCATTGACACCTAAATTCATGAGAATCTGATAGAGCTGGTTAGGATCCCCCACCACATGAGACCTCGTAGCGGACAGATCCGCTCGAAATGTGATCATTTTATGGATCGTCCTTCCGAGCAGGCTCATCACTTCCTGAATCACTTCATGGGTATCCACCGTGACATGATGATGTTTGCCCTGCCTGGCATACCCCAGGAGCTGAGAAGTCAATTCCTTTCCACGACGAACGGCTTTCTCGATGACATCACTTGCTGTCCACAAGGGAGTTCCAGCTTTATCCTGTATCTTCAACAAACTTGCATGGGCCATAATTGCCGTTAACGTATTATTCATATCGTGTGCAACCCCTGATGCCAGTCGACCGATAGCTTCCATTTTTTGAACCTGCCGCAACTGATGTTCAAGGGCAAATTTCTCTTCCTCCATGTGCTTTCGTGCCGTCAAATCGCGGGCAATGAAAAGAGTTTGACGTTGGCCTTGAAACTGAACCATTCGTTCCAGCATCTCCACTGGAAGGTTGCTGCCGTTTTTTTGAAGAAGGAACGTTTCCTCCCATCTCCGACCCCCGCGTGCAGGGTTTGACTCCGTAGGACTGGATTCCGCGTCGGCTGACTCAGGTTTGATTAACGAAAAAGCTTTCCCCATCAAGACAGGCGGGCGATACCCTAATTGTTGTGCTCCGAGGGAATTGACGTGGGTGATTATTCCTCGATGATCATAAATCACCAATATATCCGGAAGCGTTTCAAACAACTCCCTGAATTGAGCTTCAGATTCGCGTAAATCATCAGTGCGGATATCCAGTAAATGCTCCACTCGGGAGAATGCGCGTTCCCAGCGCCCTTTTTCACACAATGAAATGATATTGAATGGATCGCACGCTTTTGGTAGATACGCATCTACATGGATCGACTCAGGAAAGGATCTTCCTGCCATAGATTCATTTCCAAGGACAATACACATAGCCTGAGGAAATTGACCTTTGCACCAAATTCCGAACTCTTCGCTTGTCATATCCGGCAGAGGATCGTCAATGAGGATAATATCCGGGTCGACAAGATTCACCGCCACCTGAACCTGCTTGCCCGCTTTCCATTCCACCACGCGCCACCCCCGTTCAAGGAAGAGGTGATGAATCCCTTGAATGGCCGAATTGTCAGGCGAAACCATCCAGATCTGTGGACGCTGGGGACTTGGAGGACTTTCAACGAGTTGGCGTACCTGCTGACGAAAGCGTTGCGGGTCTGTCGGAAGGGCAAGAAATGCGGAGGCTCCAAGATCTTTTAAAATGTCCTGAGCATCGATTCCGGTATACGTGGCGGAAACGGCAAGGACAGGGGGCACCGCCTGTGTCGACCCAAAGAACGAATGCAATAATTCGCAAAAACGCCATCCGCTAATTCCAGGCATATGTAGATCAAGAACAATGACATTCGGCACATGACCTTCTTGGAGCCACCGCCAGGCCTCTTCAGAACAGACGAAACGATTGACCACAAAGTAATCCTTTTCAAGCCAACTCGCAAGGAGATGGAGTTGGACCGGATCATCATTAATCACAAGAATGGAGGCCATAATCATTGCTTCATTGAAGTTGGGGAACTCGTGAGGGGCGAAAAGTTCTCATCCGCATGCCCATGAAATTGCGCAAACTCCACGCCATTTCGACCGCTATTTTTGACTAAATAGAGAACACCATCTGCGGATTGTATTAATTGTTCAATGGGAATTGGACGGGGATCGGTCCACGTCGTGACCCCCTGACTGACCGTCACCGTTAAATCAGTATTGTGAACGCGGAAGGGTTTCTGGGAAATCGCGACTCGAATCCGTTCAGCGAGCCGCACGGCCTTGACCGCATCACTATTGGGCAACACCATGAGAAATTCCTCTCCGCCATATCGGCCAATGGCATCATAGGAACGCAAACAAAAACGCATCCGTCTAGCGACCTCAACCAGCACCTGATCGCCCGCAACATGCCCATAGGTATCATTCACATGCTTAAATTCATCCAAATCGGCCAGAATGAGACTCAAGGGTTGCTGTTCCCGATGGGCCCGATCAATTTCCCGCAACAACGAATCAACAATGGCGCCATGATTCAGGATTTGCGTCAAGGGATCTTGCATCGCCTGAATCCGGAGGGTTTCTCGAGCCGCAATCAATTCATTTTGCAAATCAACAATTCGCTTCCCTGCTCGTAACCGTGCATCCAATTCCCCTAAATGGAAAGGTTTTGTGAGATAATCATCCGCTCCCGCGTCCAATCCGGCAATGAGATCCTCAGGATTGTTCCGCCCCGTCAACATGACAATATACACATAGGGACAGTCGGTTCTCTCACGGATTTTTTGACACAGTTCAGGACCATTGATCCCCGGCATGATCCAATCCACAATCGCCACATTCGGCACAGATCCTCGTGCCAACACCTTCCATGCAGAATCCCCGTCAGTGCAGGAAATGACATCATGCCCCCATTGCCGCAATCGATATACCACCATATGCAATGTGAGGGGATCATCATCAACAACGAGAATTCGCATAAAAATTTCGTCCCTATTTAATCACGGGGGTGACACAATGTAGTCCAATAAAATAAGAGACCTTCACGGCCTACTTAATAAAATCTAATAAATTCGTCTGAAATTGACGCGCCAGGGTACTCATCGACGCTTCAAGCGTGTTTTGTAGTGTAGCCAAATCAGAAGCCACTTGAGCGATATCGGCATCCTCAAAATTGGACCGGAGGGTTTGCGTATTCACACTCAGCAGGTCTAAACCATCTTTGATAGTATCCAGTCGATTGACTCTGGCACCGATCGTAGCCCTGGCATCGTTGACTTGTGAGAGAGCCGGATCAAACTGACCGATGGCCGCTTGAATACCCGACACATCATTGGTCACCAAGGCCTGATGAAAATCCTGAAGGTTTTGAAACAGATCCACCGCGGGACCCGAAAAGATTTGGTCCCCAGGGACATTGCTTTCCACGGTCCGATCATCACCAACTTCCACCTGCACCCCCGCACCATCGCCTTGATAGGTATAGCCGACTCGTACAAAAAATTGGTCGCCAGTGGCAGGGGGCCCGCCTCCATCCGTAATGGTGACATCCAAACCATCAAACGAGAATATCCCTCCGGATGCATATGTATTGCCTGAGGATACGGTTTGATTCGTTGTCAGATTCAGCACATCAAATTGTGTCGAGGAGGTAAATCGGATTTGATATGCATCCGGTTGTAATGCCGGCGCGGACGCCACAGATACGCCAATACTGGCACCTCCCCCATTGGTGGTACTGGCTGATCCCGTGGCCGAACCCGGGACAAACGGTTCGGTTTTTGTTTGACTGCCAGCGAACACAAATCGTCCATTAAGTTGGGTATTGGCAATGCCCGCCAAGCCCAGGATCAGTTGCTGAACTTCCTGAGCCGCATTCCGTCGCTCCACAGACGTATTTGTGTCGCTCGCCATATTCAAAGCCAGTTCTTTCGCCCGCTGGACGGTATTCCCAGCCTGTTCCAGAACGCTATCGGATAAATTGAGCCGCCCCAGGCCTTCATTGACAGTATTCAAACGATGTTCAGTGGTCCGCAGAACATTGCGAAACTGATTGATCCGTTCGGATGCTGCAGGATCATCAGAAGGGCGATTCACTCGCTTCCCCGAAGAAATTTGCTCCTGGCGATCCCCGATATTTCGCTGAATACCCTGAATCGCCCTTAGCAGCGCATCAACCTGTTGACGATCAGTCACACGCATACGATTGTTCGTCCTTATCCGACCGATTTCGACCGTTCATCAATGATGACTTACCCTCAGGTGGTTGCCTCATCACAAAGGTTAGCGACCCATCGCCAGCATAGTCTGCATCAATTCATCCGCTACCGTAATCATCCGGGCTGAGGCTTCGAATGAGCGCTGAAAACTTAGGAGATTGGTCAATTCCTCATCCAACGAAACCCCGGAAACACTTTCTCGCAAGGCCGTCAATTGATCAACTTCAAGCTGCTTACTATGCAGCGCCTGTGTCGATTCCTGTGTAGCACTCCCGACATCCCCAATGGTAATCGTGTGGTAATCATTGAGTGTCACATTCCCAAGATCCACGTGCCGATTCGTATGAATCCCCACCAGATTTAATGCATTGGTGTTATTTCCGGGAATTCCTGCCGCCGTAGAAGCGGCCGCGATCTTATCCGTATCCGAGAGAGCCACACCAAATTGTTGGGCCGCGCCTTTTTGAGCATTGACATAAAACACATCCCCGGCAGCCGGCGTGCCGTTGATCACGACATCTAACCCATCAAAACTCAGGGGTGATCCGGAGGTATAGGTCCCAGATGTCACAGTCGCACCGGTCGCCGTATTGACCACAGAATAGGCAGAGGCCCCGGAAAACTGCACCTCATACCCCTGAAAAGTCGCCAGAGTAGGATCTGCGATCGTTACCGAACTCCCGGTGGCACTTCCCGTATTCCGGTCATAGGCCAGAGGAGCTTGTGGAGTTAAGGTGGAGAAGAAATTATTATTCGTGGTGCCATCTAAGCCATACCCGGCCTGATGCTGTTGATTAAATTCATTAATTAAAACGGCTGCCAATCGATCCATTTGGTCCTGAAATTTCACCATATCCCCATCACGCTGGGCGAGTAATCCTCCGATTTGTCCTCCATGAATCTTGTCGGAGATTGACAACTCACTCCCGTCACTGCGGACAAATGTCACATCATGCATTGGAGGATTGTCCGGGTCCGCTGCGGTCGACAGCGCATTGGCATGATTACCCGATACCAAGAGTTGGCCTCCGACATTAATGCCGATGCCATCGTTCAGAGGCACCTGCTCAATATTGACCAAACCCGCCAAATCATTAATGAGGACCCTTCGTTGATCCCGTAAATCCAGCGCGTCACGTCCACTGGATTCCGTTTTAAAAATGACATCATTCAGAGAGGCAATTTTTGTTGCCAACCCGTTAATAGTGTCGACATGCCTGGCAATCTCCCCATCGGCATCCAAGCGGATTTGATTTAATCCTTGCGCCACCGTCACAAACTGGTCTGAGAGGGATTGCCCCTTAGCCAACAGGACCGTCCGCTGAATGGTACTTTCCGGATTTGTGGCCAAATCCCGAACCGCATTGAAAAACTCTGTCAGACTAAACGATAGTCCGGAATTATCCGTTTCGGTAAAAATCCCATCGGCTTGAACCAAGTAATTATTCCTGGCGGTTATAGATCCAAGATCCTCATTGACGGAGGTCAATTGGTTTTCCAGGAAATCATCGACGGTCTGACGAATAGCGGCAACCCGGACTCCGCTCCCAATCGTCCCTTCAGCCGGCCGCGCAGTCTCAAGGACGACTTCCTGTCTGGAATAGCCTTTGGTATTAATATTGGCAATGTTATGGGACGTGGTCGCGAGCCCTTGTTGATTGGCACGAATTCCGGAACGCGCGATATTAAAGATGTCACTGATGCCCGCCATAAGACTCCTATCCCTGGAGATGGACCGAGCTAGGAACCGAAGGAAAATGTAATATTCCGGATCCTCGATATACCGGACCGGTACCTAACCCTGTATACATAACCTGAACTGCCTCACGGACCCTATGATAGATTGGGCGAATCAGGGCATCATTCTTTTTCCCTTGTTCCTGGATCAAACGCGCCAGCCGAAGAAGGTCCGTCAACATTCCTTGCGCCAATTGTGCCCGTGGGTCCGGAACGGCTTTCAACCAACTCCAAATTGACTCGTGTGCGGCAGATCCGGCCAACCGATGAAGCTCACGCTCTACCTGCTGCTCCAACTGACACATCGTCTCCAACGCTTGTTCCTTCTGATTGTTTACCTCGACCAACTTAGGCCGATCCATAATCCGAAGGCTGTGCGCTTCTTGAAAAAGCAACACACCATACCGCTGAAACACCGATTGGGCTTCCGCCAATATTTCCAGCAACCGTTCCCACGTTGCCGATTGAGGATGAATCATCGGTCAGCCATTTCTCTTATGAACATCAGGTGTTTATTTCGAGCCCAGCTCGTTAAGAATCGTCTCTCGGGTCAAGGCATCAGCCACCTGACTTGAGGTCGCCAATTGTGCCCCCGCCTCCAATACCTCCTTAATGCGGCTGATTTTCTCCGCTCTCAGGTCAGGAACCTGCGCCACTCGAGTGGAATAGTCGCGTATTTCCTGCGCCAACACGGAAAGATCAACAGGGTCGGCAGACGAAGGACGCTGGGTGGCGCTTGGTGGGTTGGCCTCCTGCGTCTGAAGGTTTTTAGCTTGAACGTGAAAAAATAGTTTCCCCAGCTCTCCACTGGGATCAAGGCCCCGTATGGTCATGGCATCATGCCTCCTTCTCTGTATGTATCGGAAGCAACGCCGTTAAACTTTACAGAACCTCTCAAGATTTCAAAAAAGGGGGACCTGAGGTGGGAGAACGTGTGTGGTCTTCATTCCTGGCCACCGTGTCCAACACGTACGCAGAAAGGCCAATCCCTCCCGCTTGAGCGGCGCGTTTGCCAATTTCTTCGTCATAAAAGGAATAATACATGTCCCCCATGGGGTTGGCTGTCAACTCGCCTTTGGGGACCGTCTCTCGCATCACCTTCATCAGATAGGACAAAAAATAGGATTCGAAATCCTGACTCGCACGCAGTAATTCCCCTCGACGAACAGAACCTTCCACACGATCTATCTTCCCAGTGGTGACGGAGTGTGAGAGACCCGTCATATCCATAGGGAACATGTCAGCAATCATAGACCACATCCTTTCTGTTAGGCCGTCTTCGACAGCCTCGATGACTTCTATTCAAGACTTAGATCAATTCTAAATCTGCTTGGAGCGCACCTGCGGCCTTTGCCGCCGTCAACACGGCAACCAAGTCACGAGGGGTCACCCCCACCGAATTCAGAGCCTTGACCAAGTCTCCAAGGGTCACGGACCCATCAACCTGAATGACTCGATTTTTTTCCTCTTCTGCTTCCGTATCCACGCTGGGAGTCACCATCGTGTTCCCAGCGGCTGATCCTATAAGCCCTGGCGCTTCCGGTTGGGAGACATTAAACCGTGTTTTAATTTTAATCGTCAGACTGCCATGCGCAATGGCCATACTCGCGAGACGAACATGTTCACCCATGACAATTGTTCCCGTTCTCTCGTTCACGACGACCTTAGCCCGCACATCCACATTCACGTCCAACCCTTCCACGGCAGCGATCATTTGGACAACTTTTCCCTGAAACCGTTCAGGAACCCCCACCTCGATCTGACCGGAGCTGAGCGCTGAAGCGACCCCATCCCCCAGATGCGCATTAATCGCTTCTGATACACGCAACGCCGTGACGAAGTCGGCCTGATGCATCGTCAAGGAGAATTTTTCCCACGATTGCATGTCCAAATCCACGGCTCGCTCCACAATGGCACCACCCGGGATGATCCCTCCGGATTGCTGATTTTTGACAACAGACGTCCCCCCACCTGCAGCCTCGAATCCGGATGTTGAAATCGGCCCTTGCACCACGGCATATACCTGCTGATTGGCCGCTTTCAGGGGAGTCAACAATAGCGTGCCTCCCTTCAAACTTGTGGCATTGGCCATGGAAGACACCTGTACATCCAACTTCATACCCGGACGGGCAAACGGTGGGAGCTTGGCCGTCACCATTACCGACGCGGTATTTCGCGTCTTCAACTGAATGGGATTTATTTTAAGATTGATCCCCATGGTATTCAGCATGGAAATAATCGCTTGCGCCGTAAATTGCCCACCAATCACTGAATCACCGGTTTGATCCAACCCGACAACCAACCCATACCCAATCAACTGGTTGTCACGCACCCCTTCTACAGATGCAATGTCTTTAATACGCGCCGCTTGAATTTCTTCGGGGGCAATGATGAATCCGCCACCGAATACCAGACACCCGCTGAGCCAGACCACGACCATCCTCCACTCGCAAAGCCATAGCCTGGCAGTCCAGGTTTTATGTGTTGTGTTGATTGGGAACAATCGAGGACTCACAATACGCTCCTTCTCCATCATGGCAGATATACAATCCCAGGCATGCACCCAAAAAAGTTAAAAAGGCGTGATCCAATCAAAAATCCGAGTCGCCCATCCCGGTCTCTGCACATCGTCCACCACCCCTAACCCGGTATACGAAATTTGTGCATCGGCTACGGATGAGGACAAGACGGTATTCGATGTGTCTAAGTCAATCCGGCGGACAATACCCTTAATCGTCATCGTTTGCTTTTCACTATTAACCGTGACCTCCCGTTTCCCCTGAATCCGCAGGTCGCCGTTGGGAAACACTTCGATCACTTTGGCGGCAATGGTCCCGGTTAAGGTATCTTCTCGACTGGTCGACCCATCTCCCGCAAATTCATTTTTAGTCCCAGCATCAAGATTAAAATATTGCGCAAATTTCTGAGTAAGGCTACTCAGACCAAAGAGGCCCCCACTGACGCCCGCTGACATATTCGCTTCTCGATCTGCACTCGTGTTGGCCTTCTTGGAACCCTTGTGTTGTTCCACGATCTGCACAACGACGACATCTCCGATTCGACTGGCTCGTCGATCCTCAAACATGAACGCTCGCCCGTTATCCGGTTCCCACAACGAGCCCAGCGTGGAGAATTGCTGCCGCTTAGGAATAGCGGAATCGTCTTCAATCTGAGGTATCATCTTTGACTGCCCACAGCCCATCCATCCCGCAATCACCAGCAGTGTTCCCGCATACACCCAGAACCCGGTCATCCATGTTGACCTGCTCAAAATTTGACCTCCACCAATCCCGATGCCATGACAATTCCTAACACATCCCGACCCGAAGCCTGATTTTTGACCGAAATGGTCTCCCCTGCCTTTCCGGCGGCTTTGGCCACTCCGACAGTCTGAACCAGCAGACCTCCACTCTTGGCCTCAATCAGCACCCGATCCCCCTTATGAATCAGCGGTGGGTAATCCAACATGGTCCTTCGAATCGGTTGTCCGGGGGACAGCGGACGCACCACCTGCTTGCCGACCGCCTCCTCAAGCTTAAGAACAAAATCATGTGTCAGAGAAGGCACATCCACCATCATCGGTGCCAAATCCTCGGACGTCACCACATCCCTCGGTTTCAACCAACGGATCGGAGTTGCGACTTCAGCTTGAACCTTCACCTCGACCGTAACATTCACTGTTTTAATAAATTGTTTATCCACAAAAACACCGACTCGAAAGGCCCTACGGCCGGCTCTCCCTCCCCCTGACCATTCTCCAACCTCAAGATGGAGGTTCCCTCTGGGAACCTCCATCACTTGACTGGGAAACAACACCCGCAACGACATCTGGTGATGGGGTCGTCCATATCGACGCATCAGTTCTCTCAAGACGACCCGTTCAAAATCTCCGGCCTGCACCCATTGTCCATCCTTATCAACCGTAGCCGATGAACCAGCTCCTGCCGAGACTGATTGTTCTACGGTCCCCCACCCAGGCCCGCACAGGATGAAGATCAGAAACAGAATAATTTTCATCAAAATGCTATCCTTTATCGTCTGAGTCCGTTCACCACCTGCATCATTTCGTCAGATGCCTGGATGGCTTTGGCATTCAACTCATAGGCCCGTTGAGCAATGATCATATTGACCATTTCGTCCGCAATGCTCACATTCGACATTTCCAGAAACCCCTGCTGAATGTTGCCGAACCCCGTGGAAAACCCGGGAGATCCCTGTTGAGGTGGCCCCGAAGAAGCGCTGTCTAAAAACAAATTATTGCCTTGCGAAATCAATCCGCCAGGGTTATCAAACCGCACTAGTTGAATTTGCCCCACTTGGGTAGCTTGGGATAATCCCGGCAAAAGGGCCGACACGGTTCCATCCAGAGCAATATTGACGGTGAGCGATCCCGAAGGAATCGTAATGTTTGGAATCAGTTGATCGCCATCTCCCGTAACGACGGTGCCTGTATTATCGCGTTTAAAGGATCCAGCCCGGGTATACATCGTGGTCCCGTCTGGACGTATGACTTGAAAAAACCCTACTCCTTCAATGGCTAAATCCAATTCATTTGAGGTTTGTTTGAGATTTCCTTGCACATATTCTTTGGCTACGGTGACCGGCCTCACGCCCAACCCAACCTGGATGCCGACCGGAAACACCCCAACATTTGACGCACTGGCTCCAGGAAGACGAGCAATCTGAGACAAAAGATCCGCGAATTCGGCTCGACTGCGTTTAAATCCTGTTGTATTTACGTTGGCGAGATTGTGCGCAATCGTGTCGATATTGAGTTGTTGAGCAGACATGCCCGTGGAAGCGGTATGCATCGCTCGAATCATTGTGGTCGATCTCCCTTCTTTGCCTTACATGCCTGCCGCCAGAACATGGTCATATCGGAATATGATCTTGTCCTATTCGTCATGCGGGCTCTATCCTTGAACTCGACCGGCTTGAATGGCCTGGGCCGCCAGTTCATCCATCGCTTTAATCGCCTTTTGCATTTGTTCGTATTCTCTTGTCACTTTGATTAATTCAACCATATCCAAAGCAGGGTTAACGTTGGATTGTTCTAACATGCCTTGGTGCACCGTCGTCTGCTTATCGGCCGCAACCTGATCGGGAACGGTCCAGAACAAATTGCCCACCTTGGCCGTTTCTTGTCCATCCGGAATCGTATCCAACCGAAGCTTGTCCACTACCTTATTATTGACCCGGAGAGTCCCGTCAGAGCCAATTACAACTTCTCCAGGGGGAAGAGTAATGGGCCCTTTCTTACCCAAAAGTGGATCACCGGTATGGGTCACTAAGTTTCCGTTTGCATTCCGATACAATTTTCCACCGCGGTAATAGCGCAATCCATCTGGCGTTTGAGCCACCAAAAATCCATTGCCCTCCAACCCCACATCCAACGGTTCACCTGTCTGATATAACGTACCTTGTGATCGATCAGGCGGAAGCGCATCCATCAGGGGAAACAAATCTATTCCGGCCACCGAAGGCCCTGATGTTTGTCCCAGTATAGTGGCGAAGACCGGCTTGTCCTTTTTAAACCCTGTTGTATGCACATTCCCAATATTATGAGAGAGGACGTCCATGCGCTGTTCAAGTGTAATCGCCCCGGCTAAGGGCGGATAAATACCTCGGTTCATTGCGTTCTCCTTGAGGTGAATGTCTGAAGATTTCTGCAACGGATGTGCCAATAAGAACCGGACACGGTTTCCGACAGGAGTGGAGAAGGGGGAGTAAGGATTTTCTGGGAAGGTGAAGCTTTCCCGGCACAAACCCGGTATCAGTGGAACCGTAAAGGCAATTGTTGCCTAATGAACGGTTCTTGCCTAAAGCCGCGAGCCGTGATAATCCCCGAAAGCACACGAGACCATACCGGCATTACTTTCCTCATAGGCCTGATCCTGCCTAGCGAAAAGCAGAAATCGGATCAACCGATACTCTGAAATTGTTGTCGAATCGGGAAATAATTACTAGGGAAGGTAGGGGTGTGAGGATTCGGTATCGGAACGGGTATCCCTCAGCACAATGAGTTCTACCCGACGGTTAGAGGCTTGTCCCTGTGGTGTATCATTTAACTCAACAGGACGGGTCCCTGCATAGCCGCTTGAAGACAATCGGTAATCAGCAAGATGATGCTGGTCGATCAAATATCGGACCAAGGTATTGGCCCTCGCAGTAGAAAGATCCCAATTCGAGGGGTAGAGAGATGATCGAATCGGCTGATTGTCCGTATGCCCTTCAACGGATATAAGATTGGGCAACTCTTTGACGAGACCGGCAATGAGATCGATAAATTCTATGATTTGTGGATTCAGCCTGGCACTTCCACTTTGGAACAACGCATCGTCTTTGATCCGAATATTCAACCCACGTTCCGTCGTGGTGATTTGTACCCCTTGAGGAATGTTCGCTGCAGTAATGGCATTGGCCACGTTTAGAAAGGCCCGGGCATTTTCCGCTGAAGAAGTTTTCGCTTTTACCTGAATGGGGATATTTTTGTTTATGGGAAGATTCACAATTGAAAGTTCCCCCACCGTCTTTTTGTTGTTAAAGGAGCTCACCAGGGATTCGCTGAGGACCTTGAACTTCCCTTCATTGACAGACGAGACCGAATACATCACAACAAAAAAAGCAAACAGCAAGGTAATAAAATCCGCATACGAGACCAGCCATCGTTCGTGATTTTCATGCTCCTCGTGTTTTTTCTTCACACGCCCCCTCACCCAACAGTCCGGCCGTCAGCATTTTACTTTTTATTTTTCTCCGCGGAGGAAAGAAATCCACTCAACTTCTCCTCAATCATTCTTGGATTCTCCCCTTGAGCCACGGACACAAGGCCTTCAATTACCATAATTTTCGCGATGATCAAGGTCTTAGCCTTTAACTTGATTTTATTACCCATAGGAAGAAACAAGAGGTTGGCAGCTCCGACCCCATAGACCGTGGCCACAAATGCGACCGCGATCCCGCCACCCAATGCTGAAGGATCGGCCAAGTTTTCCATCACATGAATCAGACCAAGTACGGCGCCAATAATTCCCACGCACGGCGCATATCCGCCAAACGCTTCATAGACCTTGCTCGTCGTGCCAAATTCTTCTTCAAAAATTTCAACTTCCACTTCCAGGATTTCTTTTATTTTGTGCGGCTCCGTCCCATCGACCACCAGCTGCACCCCTTTGGCCATTAACGGATCCGTCAATGTTTTAAGTTGCCCCTCCAGGGCCAAGAGTCCCTGTTTCCGGCTGATATTTGATAACTCCACAATCTTGGTAATAATGCCCTTCATATCCACACTCACATTTCCAAACACCATGCTTGCACTGGAAAGAGCTCTGAGGAAAATGGGGAGAGGGAATTGCAACATTACCGCGCCTAACGTACCTCCCATCACAATCAAAAAGGCCGTCCCTTGGAGAATGGAGCTTAAATGCCCGCCCTCCAAATGTTGTCCGCCTACAATGGCGCCCAGTGAAAGAAGGATGCCCAATACCGATAAAATATCCATGATGGACTACTCTTCCTTATACAAAGGACCGATTACTAAACAACCGTTCAAGGTCCAGCAACAACACCAGGCACCCATTCACCCGCCCTACCCCTTTATGACATTCTTCAGCTCCTCCTCGACTCGTGGGGGGTGGGGGTTCAATACATTCTTCAGACAGGCGTAAGACTTCTTCGACAGAATCAACAATAAATCCTAAAATCATATGCGCGATTTCCACGACCACAATTCGAGTATCCTTGGTGGGTTCAGTCCCGGACAGACCAAAGCGAACTCGAAGATTGATAATGGGGATGACTTTTCCACGCAGATTTACCACCCCTTCCACATAATGAGGGGCATTTGGAACCTGGGTAATATCCAGCATACGAATAATTTCCTGAACCACCAAGATATCAATGGCAAAGACTTCGTCCCCCAACTGAAAACTCACCATTTGGAGAACCACCCCACTGTCTTCCTCAAAATCATCATGAGGTAATACCTTCGTCAAAGTATTCTGCATGACTTGTGTCCCTCCAGACGCGTCAAGAGTCTCTCTCATGTCCCGTTCCGACCCGGTGAGAGCCGATGCCTAACCAACATCGCCAGGGCCTTTTGTTTCTCCAATTCCCTCAATAACCTGGCCCATCCACGCAACCAGCCGCTTGACTGACCCCGCTTCCCATGGCATCACTTTCCTCCCTACCGACAGTTCCTTTTTGGTAAATGCAATTCCCGACAGTTCAAGCATATTCAACCGTCCACCACGAAATGTCCAACTTGAGCGTTTTTGTTTTCCATTGTTTTCCATCAACAGCCATTAGATTCCTTTAGAGGCAGGTAAGAATCTACAGCAATTTCACATAATTCTTCACATTTTCCACCAAGGTCCATTGTCAGAACCTTGAGGCTTCAAGAACTGCTCTGATAGGGTGAACAGCATTATTACTTCATTAGCATGTCTCGAAATAAAGGATTCATTACATGGACAGACTAGCCAGCTCACAAGCCGATCGGTTACTCCTTGATGCAAAAAAAGCCATTCTGCAAGACCAACATCGACGTTTCCAGGACCTTCAACTTGAGGGCCGCTGGGATGAGGCCTGGAAGCAATTACATGTCACCCTGGCCTGCGCGGCGGATTTACTCAAAGACTCCGTCAGCATGCTCGAACAGGTTGTCGCCAAGAAGAAATTACCTCCTTCCACCTCAACCGACCAATCACCGGGGTTCAACGATTCGATCAACCAGAAACCCCCTTCGACCCCTTAGGGCTGTTTGACCATCCATCGGGCACGGGGATCCCTGAGTTACACTTTCATTGATCCGACCAACTTCTGAAGATCCCCGGCCAACAGTCGCAAATCATGACAAGCCTTGGCCGAATGAAAGACTCCACTGGTGGTCTGACGGGTTGTTTGGGTCATAAATTCTAAATCGCTGGCAATTTGTCGCGTTGCCGTGGATTGCTCTTCTGTAGCATTGGCAATTTGTTGAATCTTCCCCACCGTAGCATTGATCATAGAATGAATGTTTACTAAGGCCTCTCCGGTTTTATTGGCTAACGCCACCCCATGGCCGACCTGGCTTGTACCTTGATCCATGGACAAAACAGCACTTCGTGTATCTTTCTGAATCTGCCGGATCATATCTCCAATTTCTTTAGTCGCCTTGGTTGTCCGTTCTGCTAATTTCCGCACTTCATCGGCAACCACAGCGAACCCTCGCCCTTGTTCACCCGCCCGCGCAGCCTCAATGGCGGCATTGAGTGCCAACAAATTGGTCTGATCCGCAATATCTTCTATTACGCTCACGATTTCTCCAATTTGGTCCGAAGACCGCCCGAGTGTGGTAATAATATTGGCGGCCTGCACCACCGCCTGAGAAATCTGTTGCATGCCCATCACGGTTTGGTTCATTTCTTCCTGTCCGCCTCGTGCGGCTTTGGCTGTTTCCTGAGCAATCCGTGCCGCTTCTGTGGAACTTTGCGCGACTTCTCCCGCAGTTCTTGTCACTTCCTCCACCGTGGAAACCGACTGAATCAGGCGGGCATTTTGCCCTTCAGCAGCCTGAACCACTTCATCCGCCGTCGTGGAAAGCTGCACGGTGGAACCCACAAGACGGTTGGTCACATGCTTGACAGACGACACCGCCAACCGCATCTTTTCAATAAACGAATTGAGATCGTGACTGAGTTCCACGATTTCATCAGACCCCTTTCCAACTGACACTCGTTTTGTCAGATCACTTTCGCCCTGTGCAATGGCACGAGAGGTGCCCATTAAGGCGTGAAGAGGTTGCAGGACAAGCCGACAAACCAGCCAGTATACTGCACTCAGGAAAATGACGATGATCCCGATCATCCACATCCCTGAATGGAGCATCGAACTGGCCATCTCCTCTTTGGCCTGCGTTATCGGAATTGAAAGGGACAACACGCCTAGCACATCTCCCACTTTTTTCCCGCCATGACAACTTACACAAGCTTCGACGGTAGCCACATCTGCGCTCGCCCGTCGAAAGGTGGGAACCCCATTGATCGTCTCAATTTCACTGACACTTTTCGCTCCATTCTTAATTAGCTCAAGAGCCTTTTGTTCAAAGCTATCTTTCGGTGCATTGGCGGGATTCATCGGCTGATCGCTGACGAGCCGTGCCTGATAAGCCCCCACCACCCCCAAATCCTGGCCGATTTCCTGTATGGCAGTGGCGGGAAAAGGAATGGCATCGGGATCTTGCTCATGATCACGAGACACATGCAGATTGGAGCCCATGGACGATTGCTTTAATTTTCCCACATAATTTTTGGCAATATAGGCTCTCGTGACTTCAAATTGTGCTTGAATAATCTTTCCTTGTTCTTCCAAAATCATCTGCAACCGGCCAAACTCTTGTTGGTAAATTACCCCTAGGCTACAGACAATCAATCCGACGGCTAGCGTCCCCAGAATTAATAGGAATTTAGGACCGATTCTTAAACGCTGCATACACTTCTTTCACGAGAGACACATCGAACAAAGGATGGCATTACCTTTTTAGCGTAAAGCGACTAAGAGATGTTTGAAGGTCCTCCGCCAATGCCGCAAACTGCTTGGTGGCCGTCGCCACGCCCTGAATGTGGCTTTCATTGTCCTGGCTGAGTTGCGCCACCTGTTGAATACTCGAAGAGATTTGCCCTGAAACCGCAGACTGTTGTTTCGTGGATTCGGCAAAATGTTGAATCATATCCACCACCCGTTGAACCCCTTGCACAATCTCCGTCAATCGATTTCCGGCTTCTCTGGCCAGCGCCATTCCGGAATGCGCTTCCTCCGTTCCTGCTTCCATCGAACGAACCGCTTCGTAAGTCCCAGCCTGTACCGATTCGATGACCGTTGCAATTTCCTTTGTCGCCTTCCCCGTTCGCTCGGCGAGTTTCCGGACCTCATCTGCGACTACAGCAAACCCTCGTCCCTGCTCTCCTGCCCTGGCAGCCTCAATGGCCGCATTGAGCGCCAACAGATTCGTCTGTTCCGCAATATCTTCAATGACTCCAATAATGTCCCCGATATCTTTAGAGCGTTGTCCTAATTTCTGAATACGGCCGGCGGATTCCTGTATCCGGCTTGAAACCGATTCCATCCCATGAATAGAAGAGACTACAACATCTCCACCCCGGACTGCTGAATCATTGACTCCTGTGGCCGTCGAAGCCAGGGCCTGCGTGTGACGGGCCATATCATCGGCAGTGGCAGACATTACTTCAACCGCCGCAGCCACCTGAGTGGCTTGGTGAACTTGTGATTGGCTCGCCTGAACGACCTGATGGCCAACCGATGACAACTGGACCGACGCTTGAGACAGGGAGTGTGCGACGTTCCGGGTTTGCAAGAGCATCCGACTTAATTCATCCAACAAGTTATTCAGGGCCAAACCCATTTGTCCGAGTTCGTCTTGAGTCTTCACGGGAACCCGGTGAGTCAAATCCCCCTTCGAGGCTTTCGCCGCCACTTCCCACACAGGTTTCAATCGGCTCACGACTTTTCTTCCCATAAGAATCCCAATGGGGACCACCACGAGAAGACCCACCAGCATCTCCAACAGGGTTTTGTTCGTCAGACTCCTGACATGACTGAACGCTTCATCCTCTGGAACTTGCACCAACACCGACCAATGAAGTCCCAAGGATCGGGCTCCTCCGGACATCGGACTAAAACCAATAACTTGATTCGTCAGTTTCCCGGGATGAAAATTCCTGGCATTTCCGGATTGGCCCTGGACAGCCGATTGTGCGGCATCAAGTCCCAACTGAGCCAGATTGGCCTTAAACACCACATTGTCGAAATCGTGAGTCACGTCTTCGGTTCCATAGACAGCCGGAGCATATTCCATCAGCATCATACCTTGGTCATCCTGCAGGATAAGTTCCGCATGGGGAAACCCGGCTTTTTTTAAATCCTGGTATGCCTCTTGAAAAAAGGCTTCAATCCTTGAAAACTTCATACGATGGCTTCCATACCCAACCACTCGGCCCTGAGCATAGAGAGGGACCGAGAGCCCAATTGTCAAACCACTCTCTCGGGGAAAGAGTGCCTGCACATCCCGATCTATCATGACGCTTTCCACAAAGACCTCTTGGCTCACATTGCTTCTTGGAGAAGGCTCTGTAGGGCGGGCCCCTTCTCCGGCCCATTGGAGGGCCCGAAACCACGGAGTCGATTGATAATTTTTTCCATACAGCTCCTCCGTCTGAAGAGGCAAGCCTTCTGCATCATGATCATTCACAGCGATCAAATTACCATCCAGATCCACCACTTGAACCAGAGAATACATCCCGGTTGCCTGAACATACGCATTCAAGACCTGCACTAATTCGTATGAGGGACTCACAGCTTGTCCCAATTGCCCCGGAAGGCCAGACATCATATTCCGACTCAGAATTTGAGCATCCGCCGCGCGCTCAACAAGATGGAGGTGAATTTTTTCAATAATTACTTCTGCCAGCTCTTGATATTGAACTCCAACCTCCTTTTTTAAAACCTCTGCTGTCTGAAACAATGAATAGACCTGAACACTCAGAGGAATCAACGAAAAAAACACGAGAATCCAGACTAATTTTGTTGTAATGCCTACATTCCACGTCGGCTTCGTCATTGGTATCCTCTTAATACACGTTTCATGTGCCTCGTTATATGGCAGTAAATTCTTTTCATCCCCTCCGACGATACGTTTTCCCTTTATGACCGCACCACGACTCCCTAAGACTTTCCAAGATGTTCAACTAATTTGTCACGAAGGTCCGTGGGATGAAATTTGGTCACATAATCTGTCACACCCAAAGCCTTGCCTTTATCCACATTGCACTGACCGGACAAGGAGGAATGCATCAAGATCGGAAGGCCTTGCAATCGGGGATCTTCACGGATAGCCTTGGTCAGCGAAAACCCATCCATTTCCGGCATTTCGATGTCGGTAATCACACCCCCCACAAAATCAAAAATGGTTCGCTCCGTTTTGTCACTCAACTCCGCATACTGTCGTAATCGGGTGAGCGCCTCTCTTCCCGTTTGTGTTTCTTCGAATTTCATGCCCAATCGTTCCAACGTTTTAGTAATTTGCTTTCGAGCCACAAGCGAGTCATCGGCAACTAAGACACGCTTCCCGGCCAATACCTCATGCAGTTCAATGCCAACGAAAACCTCTTCCTCACTTCGTGGATGCAGTTCGGCCAAGACCTTTTCCACATCCAAAATTAACACCATTCGGCCATCTTCCAATTTGGTAATAGCCGTCACCGCCCCTTGCCGGCTCGACTGGACCATCGGTGGAGGTATTTGAATCCGTTCCCACGACATACGAATGATCCGATCAACGCCCGCGACCAAAAAGCCTTGTTTGTTATCGTTATACTCCGCAATGATCAGCTTCGCGCCAACCGGATCCAACGGTCCAAGTCCAATCGCCTGCTTCAAATCCACTAAGGCAATATTTTCTCCACGGAGATTCACCAGACCGAGAATTCGAGGATCGGAGTCGGGAATTTTCACCACAGGTGGGAGCTTCATGACTTCGCGAATCTTAAATACATTAATTCCATAGGTCTCATTAGTCCCAAAATGAAACATTAATAGTTCCATCTTATTGGCACCGGCTAGTCCGGTCCGTTGATCAATTTCTGCCATCCATTTTGCCATTACGGTCTCCTCAGTCTTCCACTCAGCACAGGAGGTACCATTCGTCTAACCTTCATCTTTGTATCGCTGCTGGTCCGTCTACGAAAGTTCCCTGCGCAATCAGACCCAACTCACGCTTGACGGATTAGCGCATACCGGTATACGTGGCCGCTTGCACTTCCCTCACTAAATCCGCCATATCCAAAATCAACACGACTTTGCCATCTCCGGTAATGGTGGCTCCCGCCACGCATTTCACGTTTGCCAAAAATTCCCCCAACGACTTAATCACGACCTCCTCTTGTGCCCGCAATCGATTCACCACCACTCCAAACTGTTGTTCACCGATCTTCACGACTACCACATAGCACTCATCATCAGTTCGGTCCCTAGGAATGTGAAACGTTTCGCCAAGATCCAGGAGGGGAAGAATGCGTTCACGGAGGTTCAACACCGCCTGTCGATTGATACTTTTAATTTCATCTTTGGTGACTTTGACGGCCTCAACCACGGAAGCCAGCGGGATAGCAAATGTGGCACATTCCACCTCTACCATTAGGGCTTGAATGATGGCCACGGTCAACGGAAGCTTGATCGTCACGCGACTCCCTTGACCCGGATCGGAATCTAATTCCAAACTTCCATTCATCCGGCTAATATTGGTTCGAACCACATCCATGCCCACGCCACGACCCGACACATCACTCACCTGGTCCGCCGTACTAAACCCTGGAAGAAAAATTAAATTCATGATTTCCCGGGGACTCATGGAATCCAATTCGGATTGGGCCACCAGCCCTTTCTCCAGGGCTTTTTCAGCAATTTTCTCAACTTGTAACCCGCGCCCATTGTCTTCAACCCGAATCACAATACTGTTACCTTCCTGCTGGGCCGACAATCGCACATACCCTTCAGGGCTCTTCCCGTGTTGTTTCCGGTCGGGGGCCGTTTCCAAACCATGGTCCATAGAATTTCTGACCAGATGGACCAATGGATCACTTAATTCGTCGGCCACGGACTTGTCGACTTCGGTATCTTCTCCCACCAATTCCAAACGCACTTGCTTACCTAACTTACCGGCCAAATCCCGGACCAACCTTGGGAAACGTGAAAACACCTTGCGAATAGGAACCATCCGTGTTTTCATCACCGCCAATTGCAAATCGGAGGTCACCAGATTAAGTTGCGCCAACGTCATATTTAATTCCCGGAGAGCAGGATTGATCTCATCTTGCTCTTCCAGGCCATTCCCCAGCTTCATAAGACGATTCCGATTCAACACCAATTCTCCCACCAGATTCATGACATGGTCCAAGCGTTTGGTTTCAACTCGAACGGTCTGGTCTTCTTCTTTACCACCCGATAGCTTGGAACCCGAAGCACTAGCAGCTTGAACGGTTCGGGTCGTCGCTTCTTTCATTTTATGTAATACATCGGATAATCCAACGGGCCCCTCAGAAACGGCCGCTGGTTCGGAAACCCCTTCAATCCCTGCCGGTCCTTCAAGGGGCGGCGCCTCGTAAGGAGAAGACAAGGAAGAGGTATCAGGGGGCTCAGCCAGAGAAGACGGCATCATCTCTACCGGAGGTGGAGAAGGAGCGTCAGAGGTCGTGTCCATCCCTGCCTTTTTGGGAGGGGAGACAGATAGCATCAGATCGTCGGCGCTATCCATCGTTAACGCCAATTTATTCACAATGCCCAGGGTCTCGACATGAGAATCTCCTCCGGTCTCCCGAATATCCGATTGGAGCATTTTCACGGCATCCACAGCTTCCAAAATGATATCGATAATGAACGGAGAAACCTTCATCTCACCCTGTCGCAGTTTGTTCAACAAACTCTCAGCTTGGTGCGCCACTTCAACCAAATGGGTGAAACCCAAAAATCCGGCTGATCCTTTCATACTATGCATACACCGGAAAATCTCGTTAAGCAGTTCGGTGTTGGAAGGCTCTGCTTCCAACTTTACGAAATGTTGGTCAAGGGCCTCCAGCATTTCAGAGCTTTCCGCCAAAAAGTCGTTGAGGATTTCTTTCATTTCGTCATTCATCGATCACCTGTTCTCAGCTCCTAGCCTTTTTTCAAACCATCGCATCCCCTGAGACGTTGCGCTGAGATTCCGTGCATAGTCATTAGGACATCCCGTATTCGGACATGATGCTATCCACCAGATCCTGTTGCAGCGCGGTTGTTTTGGATGTTTCCAACTGACGCAGCATTTCATACCCCCGTCCTTCACTCGATGAACCGGCTCCACCCTTCTTTTGCTGGATTCCAAATATGACCACCAACTTTAACAATTTATGTTGGATTTCATTTAAAATCGTCACGAGCTTTGCCACGCGTTGGGCCACGAGATCCTGGAAAGATAACGCCACATGAATATTTAACAGTCGGCCCTCATCCGCCTTCACCAAAGCTAAAATTGCATCAAGATCCTTAACCGCTCTCCCCGCCACATTACCCCGTAATTGTTCCAAATGATGTTGAATCCCCTCTCGGTTCCGTTCCAGTTCTTCTGTCAAGCTGAGAACCTTATGCGTTCCGTCTTCCGTCATCTTGGCAAGATCCTGTAAATGTGATGTGGCTTGAGGCAGTTGATCGGAGGTGGAAGTCACCGGAGATTCCATTTCCCGGATTGTTTGGGTAATCACTTCAACATACTTGGCCAACTCCTCCATTTCCGTTTTAATCGAACGCTTCTCATCCAAGCCCTCTTCGGATATCTCTTCATCGCCTGGCACATCGGCCTCAATCATCCGATCCACGAGCATAAGATTCTCCTTTATATCGTTAAATTCGGAGGATGTCCTTCCCAGTTATGACGTTTTTGTGGGCTGAGCATTGGCAAATATTTTTTCTAATTTTCCTTGTAATACTTCTGCGGTAAACGGCTTCACGACATAGTTACTGACCCCGGCTTGGACTGCCTCGATTAAATTTTCCTTTTGCGCTTCAGCGGTGACCATCAAAAACGGGAGCGTTTTCAATTCTGCATCGGCACGAACCGCCCGCAAGAGCTCAATACCCTGCATCACAGGCATATTCCAATCCGACACCACCAACCCAAAGCCGCCGGCCTTCAATTGCGTTAAAGCGTCCTGCCCGTTTTCAGCCTCCATGATGTCCGAAAAACCGATTTGACGTAACACGTTTTTAACAATTCGACGCATGGTAGACATATCGTCTACCACCAACACTTTCATCCCGGTATCAATCATGATGCGCTCCTTACGCCTTGGGGCATGGAATCCCAGGCAATTTCGGGTTTTCCCACCAATGAATTTTTTTCTTTAACGGTACACCTGAATATTGTGATGATCATAACGTGGCATATTCGAAATTCGGTTAACTTCTCTGCGATCTTTAGCCGTCCCTGGAATATTTCACCTGTCGGCCCATGTTCTTTATTGAAATGAATGTACATCTTCTCCAAAGGCCGTTTCGACCTTACGTTTTTTAAACCCATGGCAACGGGATTCAGGATATGCCCAACACAACTGACGACATAGGGACAAGTATAATTAGACAGAAATGATGGGAAGGGAGAGAAAGGTCTTTAGTGAGCAGAGGAGAGATCTAAACAATGAATGAATTGAGAGTATTGAATGCCCATCAAAAAATTGGGCCTTGCCCATTCCGGGGCATCTTGCCCTCAGAATATGAGCAGGTCATTCCTATGGCCCTCAGCCTTTCCTCTCACGAGAGAGTCAAAGGCCTTCAGCGGGAAGTTAATTCAAACTAAACCGGTCCCGAACCCCCTGTTGAGACCCAGCCCCAACCATTACCGAATCTCCTCCGGCATTTTGAACCCAGGCTTCAATTTCTTCCCGAACGAAACGCCAGTGTTTTCCAACTTTATGCCCTGGGAGTCGACGTTCTCTTGCGAGCTTGTAGATTGTCGATTTTGGGACTTTCAAAAACGTCGACACTTCACTTAAGGTCAGCAAATCTTTCATTGTGGCACCCTCATTAGAGTTTGGTCTGTAATGTTTGTGGTATCGGACTGATCATGTGGAAACTTGAGACTTCTTCCCGGATAGTAGGAAATTATGTTCTCTTCACCTATTTCTCTCAGCCTTTGTGCCATGGTCATTCTGTGTACCTCCCTTCGCGAAAGAAATGGGTTCAGAAAACCGTCCATCTTTTTCTCCTTGAAGAGCAATCAGGCCTTCAAATTCACAGATCAACTGTTTGACCATCCGTTCTAATTCGATCACCGTTGAATCCAGATGTGAAAATGTTGCCGAGACAGCCGTGAGTTCAAGTTGTCCCGCTTCCTTCCCTTCATGCATGGCGTGCACCGCACTCAGCGCACCTTTCATCTGATGAGCAAGCCTTTGGAGCTCTTGACGATTCTGCAAGTGAATGGTTTGATGCATCCCGTTAATCAGGTCAGGGGCTGTGGCATTGAAAATGTGGAACAAGGAATACAGCAATTCTTCGTCCCCCTCCAGGGCTTGCAACGCGGCAGAGAGGTCATAACGTTCTCTGTCGGTCGGGTACTGTGGATAAGTTCTCTCCTGGTGACCGGTTCCCGACTCTCTGGTGGCAACCGAATGAATCTCTATCCGATCGGCAGGGGCATGTGTCCTGGATGAGAAGGAGCCTATGCTATTGGGAGCAAACCCTACCCATCGCCGGAGTATTCGTTCAAAATCTCGTAAATGAACCGGCTTAAAAAGACAATCATCCATGCCATTCTCCAGGCATTGTTGCCCATGCTCAGAAAGCACATGAGCCGTCATCCCAACAATCGGAATATGAAAAACCGGAGGAGAAGCCGAACCATGATGGCGATGCCAATACGCAGCTGAATGAACAAATCCTCCGGCATGTTCCAATTCCCGAATCCGCTGCGTAATGGCCAACCCATCCATGTCGGGAAGCTCCCAGTCCATCACAATGCAATCCACAACTGACTCTTTCAACACAGTTAAAGCTTGGGCTCCTGTGTCCACGATGGTCACCTGACACCCGAGTTTTCCTAACATGCCGGCTGCGACCCGTTGATTCACGGGATTATCCTCCACAACAAGTACCGAAGGTCCGGCCTGCTTATTGAGGAAGGACTGTTCGAAAACCTCAATCCTTCTCTGCTCTATCTCAACGGAATGTGGCTCAGTTGCTCTTGGTGAATCGGACGGTCCGGGATGGTCCGGTTGACCAAATAGGCAGTAAAAAAATTGCTTACGGTGCAAGGGAAGCGTGATCATACCGTCAAACCTCACACTGTTTTCTTCATCATCCTTGCGATACCAAAATGGCTTCATACCCCAAACTTTAAGTTCCTGAAACAGCGAAGAGGATCGCAATCGTTCAAACCATTCCCGAACAGCCTCTTTCTCCAGACGATCACTCAGAATAACCCCCACGACGGAACAGTCCGATTCGTGGACACTTTCGTACATGGAGATCGCCTGTTGAATGCTGTCGATCTGCATGACCTTGACACGCACTTCATGAAGAAGTTGCGCCATCACCCAGCCTGACGATTCCTGGGGACCAATCACCCAGACCTCCTTGCCTGCAACCGATATGCCCTCCGTGGCTGGCGAATGGGCTGTCCGTGATGCCCGACAGGGAATGTTACACCAAAATGTCGATCCCTGATTGGGTTGACTCTTCACCCCGACGGTCCCGTGCATCAGCTCCGCTAATTGCTTGCAAATCGCTAACCCCAAACCGGACCCCCCAAATTTTCGACTCATGGAACTATCCGCCTGGGTGAACACGTGGAAAATTTTTTCCTGAACCTCTTCTGACATACCAAGACCAGTATCTTGGACCGACAAGTGAATCCACAACCAAGTTTCGTCGTCGGGATCACCGGAAAGATGATTAAGCCCACCCAGGGAATCATCACACTCGAAACTTGATGAAAGAATCAGCGAACCACGCAGGAGGACCGATCCCTCCATCGTAAATTTCAGGGCATTTGAAAGATAATTACAAAGAATTTGTCGCAAACGATGAGGATCGCCAAACAGCTGGGAGGGCACATCCGGGTCGACATAGGCAGCCAAATCCAGACCCTTTCGATGGGCCCGCTCGGAAAATAAATCAACAACCTCTTCAAATAAGGACGTCAAATTGAACCCAAGGCTTTCCAGGGCCAATTGCCCAGACTCAAGCTTTGAAAAGTCTAAAATATCATTAATGATGGTCAGCAACCCTTCACCGGACATACGGATAATGTTGACACATTCCTGTTGCTCGTGATTGAGAGAGGAAGCAAGCAAGACCTCCGCCATACCAATCACTCCGTTTAAGGGAGTCCGAATTTCATGACTCATCACAGCCAAGAACGCTGCCTTGGCTCGAGTAGCAGATTCGGCCTTCATTAACGCCTGATCCAGTTCATGATTTTTCGCTTCTAAGGTATCCGCAAAGGCCGACAATTCCTCTGCGGCTCGCTTGGGTTCGGTAATATCCATGCCATACCCACGAAGTAATCCCAAGTCGGCATGGGGAGCGAATGTCCACGAATATTGTCTCTCCCCAACACTCACTTCGTAATGCATCTCTAAATGTTTTTGTGACAAACAACGCTTAGCCAACTCTAAAAACCGATCCGGCAAAGCCGTGGAAAAACCGTCCTGACCGATATGGGCTTCCTCCATCAGGCGAACCATAGCGGGATTGGCATACAGCAGTTGTCCCGCCGAGTCGACTTCAATCACGGGGAATGGATTTTCCTTTGGAATGGACGCTAATCGGCGGGTTTCTTCGGTCAATTTCATTTCTGAACTGAGATCTCGAAACATCAACAGGAATCCTGAAGCCTCCGCGTCATCCACCACAAGGCCCTTCAATTCCACCCAGCACCATGTCCCCTGCCGCCTTCGCAAACGAGTCCGCGGAATCCAAACCATCGTCTTTTCAAGCAGTAAGCCTGAAAACGGGCAGACGGTCGTACCGTCTTCATCACAGGGGACCAGACATTCCAAAAGGTCATGACACGAAACATTCGTGGGACAAGCGGCTCCCCACCCTAACAGCCGGGAGCCGGCTAAATTCATATGGGTGAGTTGGCCCTCCCGATCAACCAGACATACTCCGACCATCAAACCATCCCAAAGGGTCTGGAATAAGAGAGGATTACACCACATGGGCTAGGAGCAAATTTCGCGAAGGTTAATAGAAGGATCTGCAGAATCAAGCACTTTCGTAATCCTCACTTCATACTTTAATTCTGAATGAGTCCCTAAATTTCTCACCTCGGGATTCTTCAGAATCTCGCCAGTGCATGTCCTGAAAATTTTCACTTGTGGTCTCACGCTCATCTCAGGATTCTGCTTCACCACCACGGCATCCTCACCCGTGGAAAGTTGAACAACCGTGCCCACAGGATACACGCCCAACACACGAATCATGGCTTCGACAAACCGCGTCGGGAACTTCCCCTTTTGTGCTTCTTGGTAGACTCGCCGAATCGCTAAGGCCACAGGAAATGATCCGCCGGCATTCCCCACAGCGAGCAACTCATCAACATAATCGGTGAGTCCCAGTAAAATTCCCGAATCGGAGACCGGGATGGTTGAATACCCTGAGCCATCCAGATAGGCATGATGCGCCTGCACCATATGGACGATGTCCTGCGAAAATTCAGAATGTTTATTAATCAGCGCCACTCCCATATCGACATGTTGCTGCAACAACGAATAATCAATCCCAATGCTCCCCCATCGTGACTGAACCAGGTTGAGAGGCAGCCGCATATAGCCGACATCATGTAACAACGCGGCGACCGCGATCTCTTCAAGTTGCTTCACCTCCCACTTGAGTTGGAGGCCAACGAGAATCGACAACAAGGCTGTATCAACAACATGCGAGTAGAGGGTGGGATCAAACTGTTCAAGATGCTCAATGAGCATGATCTCGGCAAGCACGGTAGGGTGGGCTAAGGCTTTCTCCACAAAGGCCCTGGCCGTCTCCTGCATGGCGACATGAGGAATGGCCTGACCGGTTTTGACGCCTTCGAACATGTCTTCCAAGGCCGCAATCGTATCCCCTCGCAACCGTATTAACCGTTCTTGATGGTCATCTTCCAGTCCATCCTTTCTCTCTGGAGAGCCTGACGAGGACTCATGACTGAAAGATTCATCCTGATCCAAAGGCCTCTTTGACTCCGAATGACACTCAAGGGTCTCATGGAGCGGAAAGGATTCTGCATCGGTCGGCACATCACGCCCCTTGGCAGTATCAATTTCGACTTCATGAATGCCGGACTGGAGCAATTGCTGCACATCGTGGGAAGAAAGCAGTCGCCGGTGACGAAAGAACGGCGACTTCCACCATGAATCGAGAATTCGAACCAAATACATGCCTGCACATATCTCTGAACAGGCAAGACGCTTTCGAGTTGTCATAGATGAGGATGCTCCGCAAAAAAGGCTATTCCTTGAATGGTTGAAGCATGAAAGGTCAGCCGAATTGCCCGCCTCACCCCTACGCCTTCCGACAGACGCCGGCATTCCCGGCATTGTTTATCAAGAATCCATCTTCGCTTTTCCGGATGGATTCCCGCTACCCACCGGCGGGGATGGTGGAAAAATGTTGTCATTGGGTTCACGCCTTGCCCTCGCCCTTACCCCTCACGCTCACCTCTTCCGTTTCACAATCCATATCACAGTTCAATTAGGGAGGGAGATCATTCAGGCCGGAAAAAGGGAAATACCGATTATACCTCTGATGACACAACCGCCATTTGAGGAACCTCACCAATTGTCTGATAAATGGGGATCATTTTGGCGACATTGGCTAAATCCAAAACCTGGCGAACATACGGTTGGGGATTCACCAGACTAAAGGGGATTTTTTTACTTTTAAGAGTTTGATGGGCAATCACCAAAATACCCAAGGCGGAACTATCCACAAACGATACCTCTCCAAAATCTAAGACAATCGGCAACTCTTCTTTCATTGCCTCTCCTAAACTGTCTTTAAAGGTTTTTCTTGCGCCAAAGTCAAACCGTCCCGCCAGATGCACGACCACGACATTTCCACTCTTTTCTTGCGTAACATTCATATACTCCTCCATGGTGTATGCCAAGAAACCTCCTTGACAATCCTGTGATCATCCAACTCACCTTATCGGTGAGGATTCGCAAAGAATTAAACACTTCTGCATAATGGCTGTAGCGTCAGATTGATATACTTCATAACAGTGAAGGAAACTGCGGTTGGCGCTTGTTTAACATCATGCCGCCATAGTTTCCTCTACCCCCTCACCATGTGTTCTCAGAACCACACAGAGCAAATTGGTCACGAGCAAGAGATCCGTTCGTGCTGAGGCAGTCGAATGCGATCCTGATTTTATCGAGGGATAACAATGTAACGTATTGAAAGGTTACGCCCATCAACTGGCGCAATACGAACCGATCAGACCATAAAAAAACCACACCCTCCACTAATCCTTCTTTACTCGGTACACGGACGTGCCGTTTACCGGAACACGCTCAAAATGATCATCCACGGCCAACGTCGTTTCCGTAGCTCCGAGAATCAAATACCCATGAGGGGCGAGAATGCCTAGAATACGTCGAAGAATATCTTTCCGGGTCTCCATATCGAAATACATCATGACATTCCGCATGAACACCAGATCCATTGGCGGAAGAACCAGCCACAGACCGGCCAAGTTCATCTCATAAAACTCGATCCTGTCCCGCACATCATCACGGATCTGCCACTCCATCCCTTGCCGTGAAAAATAGGTATTCAGCATAGGCGGAGAAAGACCCCCGCTTGACTTCGAATGGTCCATATCGGCATTCCTGACCACGTCTGACCATTTCCTGAGAAAAATCAGTGGCAATCAAACGAATATGCCAGGACGTCAGTTCCGGAAAAAAGTGCAAAATCGTCAAGAGAATTGAATAGGGTTCCTGTCCGCTGGAACTGGCCCCGCACCAAATATGCACACGCTTGGTATCCCTATTTGCTTGAATCACTTCCGGCAGGAGCCGGTCTTTTAGTGCTTGAAATGGAAGGAGGTCCCGAAAAAAACTTGTTTCGTTGATGGTCATGGCCTCCACAACCCGCCTGTGTAATCGGCCATAGGAAGTCTGTCGGAGGTGAGAAACCAGATCAGCCATTGATCCAAAGCCTTCCTGTTTGGCAAACGGCTCAAGGCGTGATTGCACTAAATAGATTTTCTCCTGCTCTCAAACCATGGCTGCATCCACCCAGACCAGATTCCGGATATACGCAACATCTTCAAAAGTTATTTCTTGGACCACTATGCTTCTACTGGTAATAAGGCTAATAAGGAAACGAATGAATACGCACGTTCAAGGTAAGCTCCTCGATAAAAGCCCATACACCGGAATGCACATCTCCCAGACCTGCAGGATAGGTGCAACCCAGAGGCAGCAGGTCCTCTTTGGAAATTCAACAAAGCCAAAAAAGAGGAATAAGATGAGGGCTCCCAAGTTTTAGGGACAGACCTCAATGACCTCCCCATGGCGAATTGTACAAAGACAAGAATACAGCCTCACGATGTCAGGAGAATCATAAAGACCGTCAAAAAGGCAATCGTGGCCATGTCTCGGGACCTTACCTACCCGGGAGGCTCCCCTTAACGCGGAGTCAGCATTTTCAAATGAGCCAGCATGGCCGCAGGGATGTCGTGTAACGGAAGAATTTTGTCGACTCCTCCAGCCTTGATGGCCTCTTTTGGCATCCCAAAAACGACACAGGATGCTTCATCCTGGGCAAAATTAAAGGCTCCGGCCTGTTTCATTTCCAACATACCGGCAGCGCCGTCATTCCCCATTCCGGTCAGAATCACCCCAAGACTATTCCCCCCGGCAAACCGCGCGACTGATCGGAACATGACATCTACTGAAGGACGAAATCGGTTGACCGGTGGCGCTTGATTGAGAGAGACATAATAGCGGGCACCGCTTCGGCGAAGTTCCATATGATAATTACCCGGCGCCAGCAAGGCCTGTCCGGGTAGGACGCTGTCACCTTCCTGAGCTTCTTTCACCTGAATCTGGCATAGGTCATTCAGCCGGTTCGCAAACGATTTCGTAAATTGCTCCGGCATATGCTGCGTCATAATTATAGGTGGAGTATTCGGTGGCAGCACTTCCAATAATTCCCGAAGCGCTTCGGTCCCACCCGTCGATGCCCCAATGGTTATAATCGTGTCAGTGGTTTTAATCATCGCGGATTGAGCAGCCAGGGCTTTAATCCGTTCAGTGCAGTCAGCAGGTGGAGTTCGTTTTTTCACGCTGGCTAGGGCGGCGATCTTCACTTTGCTGATAATTTGATGAGCTAAGTCCGAAAGCC
>JBATLR010000493.1:0-13226 GCA_049289415.1 Nitrospirales bacterium | reverse complement strand
GCCTTGTCCTACCGTGTGAAGGGACAGGATGTTCGAGTCATAATCGTGAGTGGTAATATGACAAAGGAAATAGCAAAGGAAGCCAAACAAGCAGGGGCTTTTGCGTTTCTGGCGAAACCGTTCGATTTTCAGGAGCTTCTGGCGTTAGTGTCCCGAGCCGGCAAGCCATAATCTCCTCAAAGGCGTTTTGTGAGGGGGTGGTATAAAATTCTTGACCATGAAATCAGGCAACACCCTCAAAAAAAAATATGTAATGTTGTGTCGGGAGGAAACGGTTTCTAGACCCTGGTGAGGTGGATATGTGAAAGCGAAAATTTTACTCTTGGACGATGACCCCGAATTATGTTCAACCTTGCGAGATCGGTTGGCGATGGAAGGCTATGATGTTCAGACTGCCTCGGATGGTCGACTGGGATTAAGGCTCTATCATGAGAGTCCCGTTGATCTGGTCATTACCGATGTGCTCATGCCTGAAATGGACGGCCTAGAAGTGATACGGGAACTTGCTGGGACACCTTCTCCTCCATTAATGATTGCCATGTCGGGAGGTGGAAGCCGTGATTTGGAATTTTTGGTAGAGGCGGCTGAGTTTGGTGCAACCCGCACACTCCCCAAACCCTTTCTCCTGGATGATCTGGTGAGCCTTGTGAAAGAACTGCTGAGTACCCTGCCCCATGCATCGACATGAATCTTTTGTTCAACTCCGACGGGCATGCTTTGCCAAGATTCCGTGAATCTGCAACATGATGATCTGACGTACGGTGGTGGGAAAACCAGAACGAGGAATGGTCCCCCTTCCTGAGGTGAACAGGGCAATGAGTTTGTGTGCGATTGCTGAAATATGGGTAACAAGTGAAGTAGGTAATCGCAGTCCTAGCCCGGAATACTTCAATTACTGCTCTGTGGAATCATTCGGATTGAAAAGCTTTCCACATGATTGACCCCCCCTTGTTCATTGCAATGTTGATGGAATGAAGTAAAAACCCCCTGTAAACTTTTAATTCTAGGATGCCGAATAGGAGGGTTGACGGCTATAGCAGCTGACGGCCAATTTTTGTGGAAAGGACTGATTTCAGTCACCCTATACCATGAGGACCTCGTAAGTTGGAGCCAGAGAGGAAAACCAGGGTAATCGGCAGAATTATGACGACCAGAGTTGTGACCATTGAAATGGACGATTCACTTGAGGTGGTCCGGGATATTTTCAAGAAAGTCCGATTTCATCATCTACTCGTCGTGGACAATGGTAAGCTAGTGGGAATTATTTCCGACCGGGATATGTTGAAAGCCGTCAGTCCGTTTGTCGGAACGATGTCGGAAACCACCCGGGATCGAGCGACTTTGAATAAACGTACTCATCAAATTATGTCGCATCATCCGGTGACGGTTCGTTCATCCTGCTCTTTGCAGGAAGCGGCCGAACTGATGTTAGCCCGAGGGGTCTCTTGCCTCCCCATCACGACTATTGGTGGTGAGGTTCTGGGGATTGTCACGTGGAAAGATGTGTTGAGCGCAATTCTGGATTCCCATGGTTTCACCGGCGATTCATAAGTATCTTCGCGCTGGGTACGGTGTCGGGGAATGCCGCTTGTTCCTCATTTCACCGGGTTCTTTAGCCTCTGGATTCCCTTCGGTATACTGACCCTAGAATTTCCCACATCATTATAAATGTTGTTGCCGAGGCAGGCGAGCCTGGTGATTTACAGGTATGCTATGTCCAGAGTCTAAAGAAAGGGAGGATAGGGATGGTCGATAAAAGCTTTATTCTTGAACTTGGCAAACTTTTGATCGGTGCTGCATGGGCTGATGGGAAACTGTCGTCCACCGAAGTGAACGGGTTAAAAGAACTCTTATTTCAATTGCCGGAGATTTCCGGAGAGGAATGGATGGAATTGGAGCTGTATATGGTTTCCCCGGTGAGTGAGGAAGAACGGCAACGTCTCTTGAGTCGTGTACTAGGACGTATGGGATCGGCAGAGGATAAAGCCCTGGCTTTGGCGACACTTGAGAAGCTAGTGTCCTCACAACCATCAGGTGGGGATCAACAAACAGAAGTGGTCCAACAGCTTAGGGCCGATCTTGAGCAGGGCAGTAGCGGGTTTTTAGAACATCTTCGCCGACCATTTCGTCAAATACTGAATCTGCGAGGGCAGCATTATACCGACGAGCATGATCGTGAAAGTCGATTGGAAGATTTCATTAAGAATACCATTTATTTCCAGGTTACTATGGAATTACGAGACCGGGGCATCACCTTTGACCTTCCTGATGCCGAGATTCGCAAGCTGTGTCTTGCGGCGGGATTGATGGCACGAGTGGCCGGCGTTGATCATGTGGTGGATTCAGTAGAAACCACGGTCATGAGTGCCGTACTCAAACGTCACTGGGCATTAACAGAAGACCAGGCACAACTGGTGGCGGAAATTAGTCATCACCGGATTTTCCGGGGTTTGGATAGCGTACGATTGGTGAAACGTTTTAAGGAATTAACGTCGAGGACTGAACGGCAAGAGTTTCTCCATTGTTTATTTGAAGTGGCGAATGCGGCCGATCAAACCTCGTTTGAGGAAATTGAGGAAATTCGAATTATTGCCAAAGGCATGGACCTCAGTCACCAGGATTTTCTTGATGCCAAGCTGGCTATTCCGCGAGAAGATCGCAAGGGGCTCTAGACAATATCTTCCCTCCGCTGTCATTCCCGACAGTTTATATCGGGAATCCATCTTGTCTTTTATAATGTCCAATCGATTATTGGTGATGCCGGGTTTCGCCCCGGCAGGCGACCTACTTTTCTTTCGGGAAAAGTAGGCAAAATCATTGACGCCCAGTCCGGCCACACTGGAGGGGTCGGACGCAGGATTACAGAGCGGACCAACTCGCTGCGCTCAAACAAGGCCCGCGAATTGATATGAGCGTCCGACCCGAGGGCCGGCCAGCAGGCGTCGGACATTGGGAAGAGGAAGGAAAGGGAGGAATTTCAAATAAGACGCACTTGCTTTTTATGCGTCTACGGTATGGTTTGCCACGACCCCAGGCCAGATTCTTTTAACCCTCGCCCCAGCGGGGAGAGGAAAGAATGAGGGGTGAGACGATCAAAGGTGAATGGGCGCGGGACGGAGCCGCAAGGATTCCACTCAAGGGCTAGCCGGAAAAAGGATGAAAAAAAGTTAATTCATTGCATGACCCCAATACAGATAAGCGGAAGGTAAAAAACTAATTCAATGAGGGATAAATCGCATATTCATTCTTACTTTGTTCGTTTGCCATTCCTGTAAAAACGACTAAATAAGTTTTGGCGGGATTTCCCATTGCTAAAAATGCATCTTGGGTTACCTGAATAAGCTCCTCTGACGTAACCAAGGCTTTAAAGGGTTTGGAATCCATAATTGCTATAAGCAGTCCGGAGTCGCATCCATGATTTTTAATGGAAGAATCAAGTTGAGGGCGTTTTTCAAGATACCGTTCCAAAATATAGTTTACTGGGTTGGCACCTGGTTTTTTATGATCTGGATAGCAGTATTTCTTTTCGCTTGATCGAATTACTTCTATTGCGAGCAGCTTATTGGCAAACCGTCCCAATAGATCAACCTCCTTATGGGACTTCTTTGGTCGTAAAGGCCTCAGTTCTTGAAAGCCCATTTCATGAAGAATATTTATGGACCTCAGAATACCCAAAAGAGCCTGAAAATTATTGTCATCTAAGTCATTTTCGTTAAAACCAATTTCCCCATACAGCTTTTCAGATGTCATTCCAGTGGACTGACTTGCATGCCAAAAGACCTCATTAATTCCTTCCCATGTCTTGTCATATCCCTTTTTTTTAATAGCTTCTATGAGTTTGTGATGAGGATTATCTGTCAATAAACGCTGATAGTATTTCCATAGCTTTTGAGGAATTTCTGGATATCGGACAGAGGAATCAGGCATAGGAACAATATTAAAGATACGAAGATGATAATTTCCGGAAAGAGATCTTAAAACGGATTTTTAGATCAACAATCGAAAATACATCATACCGTTAAATCGTGAGTCTTGGTAGGCTGCTTGCTGGGGTTCTGGTTCTTCCCTGATCTGAAAGAGAAGGCCTTTCGCCGCTCTTGCTCATCAAGCCGATGCATCCGTACCACACATCCTTATATTAATCCATTTTCCAAAAGTTCGACGCCTGCAGTTAGGCCCTAGGGGCGGACGCTCTTTATTTTGGCGGGCCTTGTTTGAGCGCAGCGAGTTGGTCCGCTCTGTAATCCTGCGTCCGACCCCTCCAGTGTGGCCGGACTGGGCGTCAATGGTTTAAGGTCCTTTTGCCGAAACAAAAGGGCCTCGGCCGCCGGGCCGAAACCCGGCAAGATACATTATCGCTTGGACATTCTATAGCGTTTAAACTATCAAATACGTCGTTCACCCTCACCCCAACCCCCTCCCTCAAGGGCGAGGGAGTTCGGAATATTTTCGTTGGAAGTAATAATCCCAGATATGGCTAGGGCAGGTAAGAATTCTTTATTTCTCGAAGCGATCAATGACGGCGGCGCCGACGGCATCTCCCCAGACATTCACAGTTGTTCGGCAGCGGTCCAGAAACCAATCCACCACTAAGATCAGGGAAATCCCTTCTATGGGCAGATCTACGGCTTTGAGCACAATGACCATTGTGACGAGCCCAGCCTCCGGAATACCTGCGGCTCCGATAGCCGATAACGTAGCGGTAAGCAGCACAATAACGGTTTCCCCCAACCCCATTTCGATCCCATAGGTCTGGGCAATAAACATGGCCGCCACGGCTTCATAAAGCGCGGTCCCATTCATGTTGATGGTGGCTCCTAAGGGGACCACGAAACTCACGACCCGTCGAGAAACCTTTGCTTCGTCAATCAGGCCTTCCATCGTGAGGGGTAGGGTGGCAGAACTGGAACTGGTTGAGAAGGCGGTCATTAGTGGGGTACTCATGGCTTTGGCATAAGCTGGAACGGAACGTTGACCGAGAAATCGTAAAGATAAAGGAAGCGTGACCAAGCCATGAATGGCTAAGGCAAGAAGCACTGTACCCACATAGGTTCCTAAGCTCACCAACTGAGGCAAAAATCCTGTGAACCCCCCGGCTTCGCCTAACCGCCCGGCTAACAAGGCGCCAATGCCTACCGGGGCGACCCACATGAGCAGGTGGACGATTGCCATCATCGCCTCGTTGATGCCTTCAAAGACCCGAATGACTAACGTGCCTTTTTCGCCAATGGTGGTGAGGACGGCACCAAAGACTAAGGCAAAGACGATCAACGGCAAGATTTGTGTTTCCGCCATGGCCGCAAATAAGTTTTTGGGGACTAAGCTCGTGAGGATGGATTTAAACAAATCACCCAGGGTGGTGGGTTTGTCTTCCATGCGTTCTGACAGGCTTGTGGTCTGTACCGTTGGTGTATCAGGGCTGGCTTGTTCAGTTGGTGTTCCAGGGTGAATGACGATGACCAAGATCAGGCCGACCAACACAGCCAGTCCAGTCGTCGTCATGAAAAATAGGATGGTGCGAAGGCCAATTGATCCGAGTTGCCGCACATCGCCTAAGCTGGCAATGCCGACAATCATTGAGCTCATGACCAGGGGGACGACGAGCGCGAACAGGGCTTGTAAAAAGAGGTCACCGATAAATGCGAGGCTCAATCCGATGGATGGTGCAAGCCCACCCAGGAGAATGCCCACGACAATGCCCAAAAGCATGCCAATGAGCAGATGATGCGGGCTGGAGGCTTTCATGTGGTTGGATGCTGTTTCCCCATCAAGAATAGGAACGGGCTATCCAAGGGTCGATGAAAAGCCTAGAGGACGTCTAGGAAGGATAGGATTCCATGGGCGGACAGGTACATATCAGGTTCCGATCTCCGTAGACATTATCAATCCTCGAAACAGATGGCCAAAATTTATGGTGCCGTAACCAGGGGGCGGGAAATGCCGCGGTTTCTCGGGAATAGGGGTGCGGCCAGTCGGATTGTGCGATGGTTTCAATAGTATGAGGCGCATGTTTTAAAGGATTATTGTCGCGAGGGAGGCGACCTGCTTCAATCTCGGCAATTTCCTGGCGGATCAGGATGAGCGCATCGCAATACCGGTCTAACTCCGCCTTGGATTCACTTTCGGTTGGCTCGATCATCATGGTGCCGGGGACCGGCCATGAAATCGTGGGAGCATGGAAGCCGAAATCCATGAGCCGTTTGGCCACATCTTCCACTTCAATGTCCGCTGATTTTTTGAAAGGGCGAAGATCTAAAATAAATTCGTGGGCGGCCATACCGTTTTTACCGGCAAAGAGCATCGAATAATATTTATCCAATTTGTTGGCCATATAGTTTGCGTTGAGGATGGCCACTTGGGAGGCTTTTGTGAGTCCCTCTCCGCCCATGAGTTTAATGAAGACCCAAGAGATAGGAAGAATATTCGGGCTGCCATACGGGGCAGCGGCGATGGGCCCGATGCCTTTTGGTCCTCCTACTTGTACCAAGGGATGACCTGGTAGAAAGGGGGCCAAGTGCGATGCGACGGCAATGGGGCCCATCCCTGGGCCTCCGCCACCGTGGGGGATGCAAAAGGTTTTGTGCAGGTTGAGATGGCACACATCGGCACCGAACGCACCTGGGTGCACCAGGCCAACCATGGCATTCATATTGGCGCCATCCAAATAGACTTGGCCTCCGTGCGTGTGCACGATTTCACAGATCTTGCGAATGCCTTCTTCAAAGACGCCATGGGTAGATGGGTAGGTCACCATTAAACAGGAGAGGGTGTCATGATATTGGGCTGCCTTGGCTTCTAAATCCTGAATATCGATGTTCCCATGGATATCACAGGCGACAGGAACGACCTTCAATCCGGCGATGACCGCACTTGCCGGGTTGGTCCCGTGCGCGGATACCGGAATGAGACAGATATTCCGTTGTCCTTGCCCCCGCTCCTCTTGATAGGCCCGAATGACCATCAATCCGGCATATTCCCCTTGAGAGCCGGCGTTGGGTTGAAGTGAAACAGCCTCAAATCCGGTGATCTCGGCGAGCCATGCTTCCAATTGCCGAAATAACAACTGATACCCTTGCGCCTGGTCACTGGGGGCAAAAGGGTGGATCCGACTGAATTCCGGCCATGTTACGGGAACCATCTCCGCTGTCGCATTGAGCTTCATGGTGCATGATCCCAATGGAATCATGGAATGGACGAGGGAGAGGTCTTTCGATTGGAGCCGATACATATACCTGAGCAATTCGTGCTCGGAATGATAGTCGTGAAAAACAGGATGTGTGAGAAAAGGAGAATGTCGCTGAAAGGTGGTTGGGATGGAGTCACCGAGGTGTTCCGCCAGTTCGTTTAAGGAGAAGGGAAGTGATGTCTTGTCGGTGAAAAGGGTCAGGAGTTGACTCACGTCTGTGATAGTGGTCGCTTCGTCCAATGCGATGCCAAAGGACCCGTCTGGAAATTGTCGAAGATTGATGAAACTCTGCTGACCATTCTTAATGATTTGGGCTGGGCTCAGGTGCGGGCACCGAACCCGGAGGGTATCAAAAAAGGCATTGGAGTCGAGTTGACATCCCAAGCGACGAAGTCCTTCGGCTGTGAGCGCAGCGAGGTGATGAACATTGGTGGCGATGGTCTTTAATCCTTCCGGCCCATGGTAGACCGCATACATGCCGGCCATATTTGCCAGCAGCACCTGTGCGGTACAAATGTTACTCGTGGCTCGATCGCGCCGGATATGTTGCTCCCGGGTTTGGAGGGCCAGGCGGTATGCCGTTTGGCCGTGAGCGTCTTTGGATACTCCTACCATCCTGCCTGGGATGTGTCGTTTAAAGGCCTCTTTTGTGGCCAGAAATGCCGCGTGGGGACCGCCATAGCCCAGCGGAACCCCAAATCGTTGCGATGACCCCACCGCAATATCCGCTCCCCATTCTCCCGGTGGCACTAAAAGGGTTAAGGCGAGAAGATCCGTACTGACCACGACGAGTGCCCCGGATTCATGCGCCTTCCGGACCAGGGCTTCATAGGAGCGGAGGGTCCCGTCAGTGGACGGATAGGAGAGGAGAATGCCGAAGGTCTCATCGTTTGAAAAATTTAAGGTATCTGGATTCCCTATGGTAATTGAGATATTCAAGGGCTTGGCCCGAGTCTGCAGGACGCCAATGATTTGCGGGTGACAATCCTCCGCGACGAAAAAGGTACGTCCCTGCAGGGTGCTGAGTGCCCGACACATACTCATGGCTTCCGCCGCCGCCGTGGCTTCGTCTAACAGTGAAGCATTAGCCAGAGGAAGCGCAGTCAGATCGGCAACCATGGTTTGGAAATTGAGTAACGCCTCCAATCGTCCCTGGGCAATTTCCGCTTGATAGGGCGTATATTGGGTATACCAGGCGGGATTTTCCAGAATGTTCCGTCCAATCACCGGTGGGGTCAGACAATCGTAATAACCCATGCCGAGAAATGATCGATAGACCCGATTCCGTGCGCTGAGGTGGCGAAGTTCAGCAAGCACCTCTTCTTCCGATTGTGCCGGGGGCAAATCCAGGGACCGGGCGAGGCGAATATCCTGTGGAACCGTGGCTTGCATGAGGGCATCGAGGGAAGAGAGCCCCAGCGCTCCCAACATTTCTTGAATTTGGCTCTCACTGGATCCGATATGGCGGTGAGCGAACGTGGTCATGCCTGGCTACACCTCATGTGATGTGAAGGTTATCCCTCAAGCAGATGGGAAATTTGTTGCGTTAACCGTATTGAGGAAATGATGATTTCTAGTTCGGGACCAATGGTGAAAAACTTCGAGAGGTATTCGGAAAGAAAACATAACTGACAAATGCGTCTCTCATAAATAGAGAAAAGAGATGAGTCAATATCTTCGAAGATTATCATGTTTATTATGAATCCGCAAAATTTCGATGCCGACAAATTTTATTGATGTGATTTATTACCAGGTGTTAAAGAATGAACGCGAACGGATTAAGGGGCGCTCAGAGGGGAGACGCTGAACATTCCCTGTTTGTCAGGAGGAGTTGCCCAGGAATGAGCGTGATCGAATGTGTTGCAGATATTGACGGATATACGGTAAAGAAAAAATGGAGGGTTCATAAGATTTATATCTTGAAGAGAGGAATGTAATGATTGTTCTCTCAAATATTCACAAACTCTATGATGGGACGTCCGCAACAACCAGGTCTATTCACGAACGAGTTGATGTGTGGATAGATGATGGAACCATCAAGGCCGTTTCTCCTCATAACCCCGCTCGTCCTCAGGGATCTGATGTTCATCGAATCGACTGCACAACCTATACCGTTACCCCAGGACTTATCGACTGTCATGGACATGTGACCCTTTGGGGAGTGGGAAGTGCTGAACTGGACCGAATGAATTCCCCGGAGGCCCCGTTTTGGGCTGAACGGATCTTATATCGCACCTTAGTTCAGGGAGGCGTGACCACCCTGCGGGATGTGGGTGGAGCCACCTCTGTTCTGAAGCGACTCGTGGATCAGGGGGTGGTGTTGGGTCCACGTCTCAAGTTGGCCATTTGTATGCTCTCCACTACAGGAGGGCATGCGGATTTTCGAGGGCCGGATCGATGCTGTGGGGAGCTTTCCCGTTTGTGGCCTGCCGGTCCCGGTCGCCCGTCCAGTATCGTCGATGGGCCGTGGGAATGTCGAAAGCGGGTAAGAGAGATTGCCGCCTGCGGGGGCGATCTTGTGAAAATTTGTGCCAGCCCGGGTGTGGTGTCTCCTACCGACCATTTGGAGCATCGGGATTTTACCCTTGAGGAAATGGAAGCGATCTGTGACGAAGCTGCTGGGCGGGGGATGTATGTGGCGGCCCATGCCCATAGTTGGAATGGTATCAAGTTGGCCATTCAGGCTGGAGTGAAAGATATCCAACACATTTCATTTATGAATGAGGACCTGGCGGAATTGGCCTATGCGAAGGGGTGTGTGGTGACTCCGACGGCATGGGTGGGGCAAAGATTGGCCCAGTCAGAGGGGTTCAATGCCTTTATTCGGGCCAAAGTTCAACAGGTGGCTGAAAGCCATGCCCAGGCAGTCAAATCTGCGCAAGCCAGCGGGCTCAAACTGTTGGCTGGCACTGATCCGGTATTACCCGATATGCATGGCCGGAATTACATGGAGTTGGTGGCATTGATCGCAGAGGGGGTACCGCCTCTGGCAGCATGGTTCGGAGCGACGGGGTTGGCGGCAGATCAGCTAGGCCAAACTGATACAGGAACACTTGTGGAGGGGAAACGCGCCGATATCCTGGTGTGCAGGGAAGATGTGGTGGAGGACCCGTCACGATTTGAATACGGAGCCCTCGTGGAGGTGTTGAAAGATGGCTGGGCCTATCGTAATGGACTTTCTGGTGTGAGGCAACGGACCTTTACGGATTGCGTGGACTTGGCCCTCGGATCAAGCTTTTCGTGAGACTCTTCTTCAGAGCAGGATTGAACTATAAAGTTTCTTATGCCAATGTTTGGGTATCAGTTTTGGGTGTAGGGGCTATATCATCGCCAGTTTCAGCGACTTCTTCCATATCCACAATGAGTTCGCCCTTCGGAGAATAAAATCCCTGTCCATCGATTTGCACAATGCCATTACAGTTTTCTTGAAAAAATTCCAAAATCCATCCGTTAAAATCATAGCCCTCATCAGTCATATCTTTTTTCACCATTTGGGTGGTGGCAATGAAGCGGGCTTTTGAAATACATTCCCGGGCAATTCCGGCTTCGATATCATCAAAGACAGATATGCGGTTGAAAAACGAGGTTTTTTCTCCCTCAAACACGTCCTGATAGGTACCCCGGTCGCGCAGGCAAAATAACCGGATGGGCTTCCTCTCCCGGCTATAACCAAGGGATACATGAACCCAATCCCAATCTTCCAGTGCGGCCGGATCTATTTTGGGAATCAGCGGGATCTGATTTTTTGATTTGAGAAAGTCCAGAAGCAACTTCAGGGGGGGGCTATCCTCCCGCGTGCAAAACACCCTGGAATATATCAGTTCTTCTTGTTCTGAGGATTCTGATTGTTTGGGGAATGGGATAACAGGTAATTCTTTTGCCATGATCGATGCCTCGTGTGTGTTGTGCCAATTGCACCAATGACTAAAGTAAGTAAAATGTGTATTTTGGCTACTTTACCGTGACAAAACCCGAGGCAGCAAGACAGAAAAATCATTGGGATACTTATGACAAGAGAATATTCGCCGCACTGGGCTTGTTTTTTGTTGACAGTTTTTGAGGCATTCGGTAGACTCTGCCGCCGTTGTGACAGAGGGGAAAGGTGTTCCTGCGTTTAACCCTTCTTCCAAAATGACAGACAAGGCAATCCTTCCTTGGAATTTTAGAATCAACAAATGGTGTCTCTTACTAAAACAATTCAAATGAGGAGGAAATGTGTATGGGAAAGGCCATGACAAAGTCGCAGATTGCCGATCACCTGGCTAAAAAAGCGGATGTTACCAAGAAAATTGCCACGCAAATTCTTGATGATTTTGCCGCGTTGGCTTACAAGGAAGCCAAAAATGCGTTTGTGGTACCTGGAGTTGGCAAGTTGGTCCTTGCGCACCGAAAAGCCAGAATGGGCAGAAATCCCCAAACTGGAGCTGCGATTAAAATCCCAGCCAAACGTGTCGTGAAATTCCGTGTAGCCAAGGCGGCTAAAGATGCGATCTTGGGGGTTAAAAAGTAACTGTACCCTTCTCAAGGCATTATCCTGTCGGCTTTCCCTTCTCTAAGCCGGTTGGTTTGAATGAATGAAAAGGCGAGGCCCTGCCTTTTTATTTTGGGTGTCTCTCAACAGCCGAGTCCAGATGTCTGGACTCGGCTGTTGTGTTTTTAGGGTGAGTGGGCTCCGGACAGACCATCATAGATGGAACGCTTTTCAGCCTGAATGTCGCAACAGCCCTTCGATCTGGTGAGGTCTGCCTGATCCTTGTCAGGGAAAAGGTGCAATCTGGCTAGGGCGCGCTTACGTGTCATAGGTTTTCATGCAGGTACAAGCCCAGGGAGTCGGTCAGAATGTATGTTTTACCGGCTTTCGTCTGAGAACTGAACAATTGTTGCCGGATTTTCATTGCTATTATGGCCAGCTCTGCTTCTCGTCTCGGCGAAATTTTCCTTCATCGTGGCGATCTGTCAAAAGCGCGTGAGTGCTATGAACAGGCTATCGCAGAGGCAAGACAGCTGGGATCACCCAAGGCCTTGTCAGATGCTTTGGGCAATCTGGGAAATGTCAGCGCCTTGTTGGAACACTATGAACAAGCCGAGGCCTGTTATCGAGAAGTCCTGGAAATTCAGCGAACCTTGCAGGAAGGGCATGCTATCGGGGAAACCCTGGTGAATTTAGGAAGCCTCAAAGCCGACAGGGGTGAGCCGGAAACGGCTCACGCGTTCTATTTGGAAGCGATAGATTATTTGGCCCCTTTAGGCCATGACCGGGCTTTGGGAATTTTATATAGCAATCTGGCTCTGCAAGAATTGAAGCTACATCGGTCCGAACCTGCCATTCAAGCCTTTCACACGGCTTTAGACTATCACCGTAAAGTCGGAAATGAAGACGGCCTGGCTACCACCTATGGGCAACTTGGGAAAACCTTTTTTCATCTGGGCAATCTTACACGGGCCGAGGCCTGTCTCAATAATGCGACTGAACATTTCATCAAACTGGGACATGGTACGGGAGAGGCAGGAGCCTTGCGTCTACTGGCTGACGTCTATTTGGAGCGAAAAGATCACATCTCGGCGCTTCGCTGCCTGGAGCGTGTCGTGCAAATCGATCTGACCTATCGGCTCCCACAATATGAGGATGATCGCCAACGATTAGCCTGGTTGCGTAGTTCCTAAGCGGACTCAGGGAAAAAAGGTCTCCATGTTGTGGGAAGGTGTATGACGGATCTGAACTTGCACCCCATGAGCGCGTGCCTCAAAGCCAGGGCAATGATTCGGATAACCCGATAGGCTTTTTAACTTTTCCGTTCAACAATATAGGATCGTAGATTGCCGATTTTGGCCATCACTTCATCATGTTCCCGTTCAGGAACTTTAAATTCCTTGAGTGTCGTAGCCAAATGGTTTACCACGATATCGAACTCTGTGTCGGTGATCCCCAAACCCTTATGGGTCAGTTCTAGTGGTCGATTGATCTTCTGGCAGGGTCCCCCTGTGTTGAAGCACAAGAGGTTTTTGTTTTTTTGGCGTAATTGATCCCGGGTGTCAGTTC
>JBATLR010000492.1:0-4787 GCA_049289415.1 Nitrospirales bacterium | reverse complement strand
TTGTAGCGGATACGAACACCGGTGCCAGGGCATTGGGCACCATATGACGAAAAATAATCCGGCCCTCGGGTATCCCTAAGGCTTTGGCTGCGGTCACATAGTCCTGTTCCCGAATGGACAAAAATTCAGCCCGGACAAACCTGGCCGTCCCCATCCAGCTAAACAATCCGATAATGATCATGATGGTGTAAATGCTGGGCGGGAGCAGGGCCACTGCTGTAAGAATGAGAAAAAATGTGGGGAAACACATCCATGCATCAGTGAATCGCATAATCAGCGTGTCCACTGTGATAAACCACAATTTGACGTGCCCGTAAAAACCGGACAGGCCTCCTAACAGGATACCAATTCCCAGGGAAATTCCCACGGCCACAAATCCAATGGACAGGGACACGAAGGAACCTTGAAACATTCGGGCAAATACATCCCGCCCCAATTCGTCTGTGCCCATGAGATAGACTCCACCAAGGGGCCTATCCGTCGGAATACTGTCAGGAGAAGGTGAGGACAGCGGAGGAAGAAATTTGTCGGTGAGCCGGACAACCTCAGGATCGAAGAGGACCCACCACTCGGTAAAGGCTTTCCCGGCCAATGCCGTGAGCAACAGAAGGACGAGTATCCAAAAACCGAAGAGAGCCTGGTAATCTTTTGTGAAAATCCGAAGAAATTCCTCCCAGGGGGTCTCCTGCGGGGCCAGGCCCTCTGCATCAAGCGAGACCAAATCGACCATGCGTTGATTACCGACCTTCGGATTATTCATGATTGACCCGTTCCTCGATACTCATGATTAATGCAGACGAATTCTCGGATCTACCACCGCGTAGAGAATATCAGAGATTAAGGTGCCCAATAAGGTCAGAACTGCGGCGATAAAGTTGAGCGTCATGATGATGGGAAAGTCCCTTGAAAGAATGGCTTCATAGGCTAACCGTCCCAACCCCGGCCAGGCAAAAATCTGCTCAAAAATCACCGACCCGCCAATCAACCCTGGGAGCAGAAGACCGAACATGGTCACAAACGGCAGCAGAGCATTCCCCAACGCATGGCCATAAATCACGGTATCTTCCTGAAGACCTTTCGCCCTGGCCGTCCGGACATAATCCTGGCCCAACACTTCCAGCATCTGGGATCGGACATACCGGGACAGAATGGCAATCCCGCCGATCGCCGTCATGATGGACGGAATGACCAAATGCCATACCCGATCCATCCACTGATAGGCGGGTTGGGCATGCTCCATTCCGAATGTTTTGATACTGATCACCGGCACTCCCAACCACCCCACCACCCACATAATGGCTATATACGACAGAAAAAACCCTGGAACTGAGATAAGCGCATAGGACAAAAACACGGTGGACCGGTCATAGACCCCGCCTCGATGCACGGCCCCGTAAATCCCGGTAGGAAACGCCCAAGTCCACACCAGAATCGTGGCCAGGATAAATAATGGCAAAGAATTGAGAAACCGATTCCAAATTTTAGGGAGAACCGGTTGGCTGTCCTTGAAGGATTTCAATTCGCCCGTGGCTAAATCACGAATCCAATACACATATTGCAAATACAGCGGATCATCCAGGTGAAAGGCCGCCCGAATCTTGGCGATATCTTCCGGTTTCATACGGGGATTCATCGGATCCACTTCACTGGGTTCCCCGGGAGCCAAATGAATAACCGAATGGGCCAGAAAGGACACGATAATCAGCAGAACCAACCGTTGGGCGATGTTACGAATAATAAAATTCCACATGATCGATCTGCTATACAGTGAAGACCCGTGTTACCGCATCACTTAAAAGTCCGGCGTCAACTCCAACTTTCGCCATTTATGGAAATAAAACGTGATGTCCCCGCTTTTGGTTGGATAAATCTTTTTAAACTGCTCTTTCCCATCCCGCCCTTTTTCGACCAGCACAATTTTCTTATCCAAGACACGTGTACTCAACGGCGCGTAGAGAAAGGTATAGGGTTGGTCCTCATGAATCAACCGATGAAGCTCATGCGTCAGTTGTCGTTGTCGATCTCTATTGTATTCCTGGCGAATCCGGACAATAAGTGCGTCGGCCCGTGGGTTGTTGTACCCCACAAAATTTAATTGTTGTGGACCGGCCTGGCTGGAATGCCAAATCTGATACAGATCGGGGTCAATGCCCATGCTCCAGCCCAATACGACCGCATCAAAGTCTCCGGTATTCACAAAATCGTTCAGAAACACGGCCCATTCGAAGACCTGAGTATTCACTTTAACGCCGACTTTTTTCCAGGCATTCTGCGCGATGGTCATCAAATTTTTTCTGATAGGGTTCCCGTTATTCGTAATGAGATTAAACTCAAATATCTTCCCATCTTTTTCGAGCCATCCCTCCCTATTCATTTTCCATCCGGCCTTCTCAAAGATCGCGAGGGCTCCTTGAGGGTCGTAGGGAAGAGGTTGGATTGCCTGATCATACCATTCGGTATTCCGGGGATAGGGTCCGGTCGTCCGCTCACCTTCGCCATACATCAGATAGGTGATGATCTCGTCGACATTAATCGCCATTCCCAGGGCTGTTCTGACCTGAGGATCGGCAAAGAGCGGTTTTCGGTTGTTATAGCCAATATAGGTATAGGCAAAACCCAGGCTGCTAAACCATTGATAGGTGGGATCACTTTTATACCGGTCGACCTGATGGGGCTGAGCGGCATAGAAATCGACCGCGCCCGTGCGAAACTCTACCTCCTGTGTAAACAGTTCAGGAATGATGCGCATATAATACTCATGATATTCAGCCGGACCCTCCCAATAGTCCTCATACCGTCGAAGATGAATAAATTCATCTCCCTGCCATTCGATAAACTCAAAGCGCCCGCTGCCGATCGGGTGTCGATTGAATTGACTCTCTCGCATCCCGAATGTCTTTTGAGCCTCCTCCGACAATCCTCGCCCCTGTTTCTCACGGGTTAACGCCTCGTCATTGAGAAGATGCTCGGGAAGAATCCCCATCGTCCACGCATTGATGGCCGGAGAATAGAGGCGTTTATAGATAATTTTTATTGTCGACGGATCCACAATCTCCACGGTTTTAATCGGCTCGAAGTCCGGAGTCCGTGGAGACAAATTTTTTGGATTCATAATGGCTTCATAGGTAAACTTCACATCTCCCGCATCGAACACATGCCCGTCCTGAAACTTCACCCCTTGGCGAAGATGGAACAGGATGGTGGGGTTATGCTCCCCAACGGGAAGAATATCGGGGAATTTGGCCCGCAGGGGTTCCTCCAACTCCTTGGGAACCGGCTCTTGAGGATGAATCAGTTCGTCATAAGGAAAGTGCTCAAAATACCGCTCACCAAGAACCGGCTTTAAGCGGTCGAATAAATCCTGGTCCACCTCCGAGAGCGTAAATGCCACTCGTTCCGGTACGTCAATGGTCACGGAGAGGTCTTTGAGCTGAGGTTTGCCTTCCGCATTGGGCACCAAGAGTGAGATGGGCTCCGATCGTGGCCCGGAAGGTAGTAACTCAATGGATTGCACCCTCTCCCGCAACCCCTCAATGGTTCCAGCCTTCCAGGCCTGCTGAATCTTCTGAAAGAGCTTGCTCCCGGTCACCTCCGTCCCATCCGGAAAACGGTGATGCGGGTTGACCAGGAGGTAAGCTCGTTCCGTAATCTGCCAATCGGTGGCTAATCGGCTCCGAAGCTTCAAGTCTTCGTCTAAATCCAGCAGCCCCTCAAACACGTGGCTCACAATATTGGAGCTGGCCGAATCCGCGTTCAAGATAGGATTGAGAATTTTGGCGTCTCCGCTGGACGCCTCAATATAGGTGACTAGGCGATCCGGATTACCGGCAGCCTGGTGCTCATAGGTAGGAACCCAAAAATAGGATTGAACCAGAAAAATGACCAGCGTCAACGGGATGAACAGCAAAAGACGTTTGACAAACATAGAAGTCTGAATCAACCCAACACAGTGTAATGACTCAATGTTATCAAGAACCCAAAGGGGATGCTATGCCTGATTGATTGTCATCCAAAAATCATGACACCGGAGGTGAAATATGCTCCCTAAAATTTAATACGAGGAAGGGGAAGAAATACGAGGCGGTGCCCAAGATCAGACATGCGAGTTAACTGTCTGATTGGATCTGACTGGGCCAAGTAGGCATGAAAAAAGATCGTATTGACTCAAGAGGGGAATGCAACGCATGACAGAGATGTGGTCCGCATGGGCCTGGCTACGACCCTCAAGTCTCCCGCCATTTGTGATCCTGGGAGAGCCGCTCATGGCCACCGTGCCACTACAAGATGGCCCTTTCTATGCCTAGGACAGATCGACTTTGACTTCTCCATCTTCAACGACGGTCGGGTAGGATCTCACATGGCTGGAGGGATTATTCAGACAATGTCCGGTTTTTACATTGTACTCCCACCCATGCCAGGGGCAGGTCACGGTCTCCCCCTCGACATCACCTTCGCCTAAAGGACCGCCTCTATGGAGACAGGTGTTGTCGATGACATGGAAGGCTCCATCCACTTTAAAGACGGCCAAACATTTCTCACCGGCTTCCACCACCATTCCTTTTCCCTCTTCCACTTCATCTATTTTCGCGATACGCACTAACTCCGACATAGGTCCTCCACAATATCAAATAGCCTGTCTACTTAAGATTTCTTCAAGGGATCGGTAATTTTTTTGAGTAAACTGGAGATAGAGGGCGCAGCATCGCCGTTTCCTTTTTCCGCTTGCTCGATATTCGCCACAAGGGTTTTTGCAATCTGCAGAAACGCCTGGGCTTGAGGCGAAGAGG
>JBATLR010000491.1:0-6167 GCA_049289415.1 Nitrospirales bacterium | reverse complement strand
CTCTCAGACAAATGCACCTTCATGATCATTTTGGCTTCAAGACGAATGGCATCCTGATATATGCCAGCCGGTACGACCACGGTCTCCTGCCCCTGAACAGACACGGTTGCCACAATATCCACCGTTTCTTTTTCTCCATCACGATCCACATCCATACCAAAATCCAACCCGGTCCGGTGAAATTGCTCAAAAGAGCTGGGTACCTCTAAGGGAAATCGAACGATTTGATAGGGCACCAGTTGGCGCTCCAACGTCGTGCCGGGTTTCGACCCATAATACCGGATCCCTGCAACATCACGGAAATAATAACTATCCGACGGCCCTTGGTTCCCAGGATTGGTATCGTTGAAAACCGTGACCTTCACTCCATCTAGGATTTCTGTCCCTATAACTTTTGAAACATTCGTAAACCGGGTATCCTCATTCTTAATCTGAACCATGCCGCCTTCGATCATCGTGCCCTGATACACCCATTCATTTCCCACCTGATCAGGAAAATACTCATGACTTTTATCCACCACAATTTTCGTGGAATCAGCGGAATGGCCCAGGCCTGGCAGGTACACCAGGGAAAGACCAAGGAAAACCAAGGCTCCAGCTGTGGACAAAATTCCACACGATGTAAAGGAATTTTTCATAGGCAGAAAGTGATGTGAACCTACCATAGGATCATTAAAACCGGCAAGACACCAACCAAGATCAACCAATCCATGCCGCATTCAACGTGAAAACCCCAAAAATTGGCTTGACAACTATTCAAGGATTGACAATTTCTCTTCCCTATGCAGTACTAGAAACCAAGGAGACCGAATGGAAATCAATGCAGGACGACACCAGGTCAGTCAAATACCAACCCCCTCATCTCGCTTCTTCACTTTCGTATGATGTGATGGGAGCGACACGTGGGGGCACCCAGATATGAACGAACCTTTTTGCCAAACACCCGTGAGCAAGGTAAATACCCCTTCGAACGTCATGGTGTTTGGAGGATCCGGAATCATCGGTGGAGCCATTGCGACGGTGTTCGGATGCCAGGGTTGGAGAGTAGGCCTTCATTACCATCAACATCAAACTGTCGCAAAAGAAACCGCCGCCGTGATCACGAAGGCCGGAGGAGAAAGTCATCTGTATCAAGCCGACGTCACCAACAGCTCACAAATTCAGGCTATTCTAAAGGAGTTCATACATTCCCATCATTCTCTGAATGTCATGGTGTGGGCCGTGGGGATGGGCTCTTCGAAGCTCCTAGTCAAAACCTCTCCTGAGGACTGGACCCGGATTCTTCACACCAACCTGACCGGTGCCTATACCGTACTTAAAGCCATAGCCCCCATTTTTGAACAACAAAATTATGGGTCCGTCATTTTGGTAGGCTCTCTTTCTGGTGAACAAGGAGTAACAGGACAAGCCGCCTATGCGGCGTCTAAGGCAGGACTGGTTGGATTGATGCACACAGTCGCAAAGGAGTGGGGAGCCTTCAATATTCGAGTGAATATGGTATTCCCAGGGTGGCACCTCTCACCAATATCAGAACCGGGATGGGATGCAGCCATGGAGCCCCGCAACCATACGCTCCACAGAACTCCTTCTGTACAATATGTGGCCACGTCTATCTATCACATGGCCTTATCGCCTGATACGTCTGGACAAATATGGAATCTGGACAGCCGGATTTGGTGATCCTATTCATTCTTCAGCCTTGCCGTGACCATGACCATTCACCCTGACCATCTTGCCATATTCATTACCGCGACCGACACCGGGGTCGGAAAAACAACGATCACGGCGGCTCTGGTTCTGGGGTTGAAAAAACAAGGGTATCAAGTGGGTGTCATGAAGCCGGTCGAGACCGGTATCGATCCTCAACAGACAGAAACTTCTGACACAGTCCGTCTTCAAAGTCTACTCTCCCCTCCTCCTCCCTTCGCAGCAATCTGTCTCTATGCCTTTCCTCAGCCCGTTGCACCGTTAACATGCGCGCGCGCGACTGGAACAACCATTGATCTCGGGCGAATTGCCACCGCCTTTCATCTCCTCAGGCAACAACACCCCGTGTGTCTCGTGGAAGGGGCTGGAGGTTTACTGACTCCACTCTCACCAACACACACCATACGCGACCTGATCGCGACCCTGAATCTTCCCGCTCTCGTAGTCGGCCGGACAAGCCTGGGCAGCGTGAACCATATGCTCCTGACTTTGGAAGCATTGAACCGTGCCGGGATTAAGCCCCGTGGAATCGTCCTGAACGATCCCCTGTCCACAACTCAAACTGAGAATTTCATTCAGCAGCAAACCTCCACGATTCGCCTGATTCAAGAATGGTCGGAGGTGCCTGTATTTGGCCCCTTGGAGTTTCAAAAAACCATGCAGAGGGATTGGCGAACGGGAGTGGAAAACCTAGCCGACCATCCTGAAATACAACGATTGGCCAGGCATATCATTGAAACTGAGCCATAAACTGCGCCAGCACCCTTGGCCGATCAACCGCATCGAGGATGGCCGAAGCCACCGCCACGCCATTGGCCCCTGCGCCTTGGAGTGCCGGAACGGAACCGGGAACAATCCCACCAATGGCAATGATGGGAAGAGTGGTCAGGCTTCGAACACCAGCCAGTCCTTGAATACCAACCACCGGCTCATGATTCGCTTTGGTTCTTGTTGAAAAAATAGGGCCAAACCCTAAATAATCCGCACCTTCCGCCGTGGCCAATCGCACCTGTTCAGGATTGTGTGTCGAAACCCCAATCAACATTTTCTGTCCGACGACTTTCCGCGCAAGAAGCAGGGGGAGGTCGCCCTGACCAAGATGTACACCATCGGCCTCGAGAGCTAACGCCAAATCACATCGATCATTCACAATAAAAGTCATGCCCCTCTCTGCCGCCACCTTTCGAAGGGCAAGGGCCGCTTCATAGGCCTGTTTCATCGATCCGGTTTTATTGCGATATTGCACCAGCTTGACCCCCGCTTCGCTAGCCTGTTGGAGGACCTCCAGCAACGAACAGCGCGAGGCCCAGTTGTCATCCACAATAAGATAGAATCGTGAGAAAATATCAGGAGGAAAAATTCGCGGAGTATGGACGGCGGTCATGGGGCCTGTAAAGCAACAAGCCGGTCCAAAAATCGAGTCGACACGGGCCCCTTCTGGAAATCAGGATGATCAAGAATCCGCCGATGGAGAGGAATGCTGGTTTTAATTCCGTCAATAACAAATTCATCTAACCCGCGTCTGGCACGAGCTAGGGCTTCATCTCGATCTCGCCCAAAAGCAATCAGCTTGGCAATCATCGAGTCATAATGCGGATGGACAATACCGGTTGTATCCATGGCGGTATCAACGCGTATCCCTGGGCCACCAGGGGGACAAAATTTTGTGATGGTACCGGGGCTAGGGGTAAATCGATCCGGACATTCGGCATTGATTCGGCATTCAATGGCATGCCCAGTCAATTGAATATCTTTTTGTCGATAGGACAGTTCCTCCCCGGCGGCAATACGAATTTGCTCCTTAATCAGGTCAACTCCCGTCACCATTTCGGTGACCGGATGCTCAACTTGAATTCGCGTATTGACTTCCATGAAATAAAACTTTCCACTTTGATCCATGAGAAATTCAACAGTTCCGGCGTTTCGATACTTCACGGACTTGATGGCTTCGACAGCAACCTGCCCCATTTTTCGTCGCAACGTGTCGTCCAACGCTGGAGAGGGGGATTCCTCCAACACCTTTTGATATCGCCGCTGTATGGAACAATCCCGTTCATGAAAATGCACAACATGCCCATGGTTATCCGCCATAATCTGAAATTCAATGTGTCGTGGATCTTCAAAAAAACGCTCAAGATACACACCCCCATGGCCAAACGCTGTTTGCGCTTCTAATTGAGCGGACTCGATCGCCTGGGTCAACTCTTCTTCATGCCAGACCACCCGCATGCCTCGCCCTCCGCCACCGGCTGAGGCTTTCACAATGACCGGAAACCCAAGTTTTTTGGCAATAGCGACACAGGTTTTGGGATCGTCAATTTCACCATCGCTTCCGGGCAACACGGGGATTCCGCGCTTCTTCATATGGGCCCGGGCTTTTGATTTATCGCTGAGTAAGGCAATATGCTCGGAGGTGGGCCCAATAAAGGTAATCCCAATCGATTCGCAGACTTCCGCAAAATGCGCATTTTCAGCTAAAAACCCGTACCCCGGGTGAATCGCATCTACTCCGGTAATTTCGGCAGCACTCAATACATTCGGGATATTTCGATAACTCAGTCCGCCTTCGGCAGGTCCGACGCACACATGCTCGTCTGCATAACGGACATGGAGTGATTGAGCATCAACGTCGGAATGAATCGCAACGGTGCGAATGCCCAACTCACGGCACGCTCGATTCACCCGCAGGGCAATTTCTCCACGATTGGCAATCAATATTTTCTTAAACACGTCGTATCCTTAGATAAAAAGACTCGAGGGAATCATCTTAACCCTCAAGAGCAACAGACTTTTCGCATTTCCCTTCAGAAAAAACCAGAGTTCAAGACCCCGACAACGGATCAATTAAATAGAGGGGTTGGCCGAACTCAACCGGAGTCGTACTTTCCACGAGAATTTTTACGACTTTTCCATCGGTTTCTGCCTCAATTTCATTCATCAGTTTCATGGCTTCGACAATGCAGAGCACCTGCCCTTTTTTGACGATATCACCTTCTTCGACATAGGGATCCGTATCAGGAGAGGGGGAACGGTAAAAGGTTCCCACAATGGGCGAGGTCACAGTCAAGAAATGTGCGGGTTCGGAGGAGAGGAGTGGAGCCGGCCTTTCCAGGGGTGAACCAGCCTCTACGGTCTTTGATACGTCCACCGGGTGGGAGGAAGCCGGCACATGATCCCGTCTAATGCGTATTCGCACACCTTTTTTTTCGAATTCCAACTCGGTCAGGTGGTACCGGTTTAACACTTCGACAAGGTCTTCGATTTCTCTTCTGGATGAATCAGCCATAATCTCCTATTTCGTGTATAGCTGCAGAACAGGAATCCCGGATTACCGAGCCCGTTCTACATAGGTGCGCGTCCTCGTATCAATTTTAATAACTTCTCCGGATTCCAGATAGAGAGGCACTTTTACCGAGGCCCCGGTCTCGACAACCGCCAACTTGGTCCCACCGGATGCCGTATCTCCTCGGATACCGGGATCGGTTTCCACGACCTTCAACTCCATAAACACGGGCAACTCTACTGCGATCGGCTCATCATGATACAACAAAATTTTGACGACGGTATTTTCCTTGAGCAAATCCACGTTTTCGCCCAATTGGTTTTTAAGATAGGTAAACTGCTCAAAACTACTAATATCCATAAACGCATATTCTTCGCCAGCGTTATAGAGAAACTGCATGTCGCATTCCTCAAGATTGGGTTCGTCGAATTTTTCTCCGGAACGAAATGTACGATCAATGACATTCCCTGTTTTATAGCCTTTCAATTTTGTTCGAACAAAGGCTCCGCCTTTACCGGGTTTTACATGTTGAAATTCCACAATATAATAGGGTTGCCCATCAAGCTCCAAGCGCGACCCATTTCGAAAATCTGCAGTCGTAATCACGGCATCAAACTCCTCATACAATAAACGTGAACAGAAATGTTAACGGTGTGCTGGGATAGTCCGCTGAAGCGCATCAACTAGCGCTCTCAGTCCAAGCAGATAACTTTGTGGTCCAAATCCAGAGATTTGCCCAAGCGAAACCGGGGCAAGGTAGGACCGGCGACGAAAACTTTCCCGGCGATGGATATTCGATAGATGCACTTCGACCATAGGAATTCCCACGCCCACAACAGCATCTCGCAGGGCAATACTGGTATGGGTATAGGCAGCAGGATTAAACACCAACCCCTCAAATTGTGCGTTGGCTTCCTGGATCCAGGTAACCAATTCCCCTTCCAGATTGGATTGCCGGCTCTCGACCGAGACCCCTAAGTCCATTCCCAATTTTTTCAGTGACGCATTCACCTCCTCCAAGGTAATGGTTCCATAGAGGGTCGGCTCACGAGTTCCAAGTAAATTCAGATTAGGCCCATGTAATACCAGGATATTCACTAGGTATCTTCCATAAATAAATGGCGTTGGCGAGGATTCAGAATATCTAGGACACAGGCATCGTTGGACTGGTGGAGTC
>JBATLR010000490.1:0-2549 GCA_049289415.1 Nitrospirales bacterium | reverse complement strand
GGACTTGCCATTCCCGTTAGGGAAGGGAAAAGGGATTGGTGCTCATAGAAATCGGCATACGTAATATTGGGCAAGGGGTCTCCCCATTCAGCCTTGCCAGTCTGAATACATAACATTTTCTATCTCTTTCATGTGGGGCACTTAAATATTTGATTCCCATGGTCCGACGCCTGCCATCTGGCCCAAGGGGCGCACGCTCACAGAGATTGGCGGGCCTTGTCTGAGCGGAGCGAGTTGGCCCGGCCTTCCCTAGCCAGCGTTCGCCGCATCTCATAAGGCTAGATGGGGCGTCACTGGTTTTGGGGCCTTTTGCCGAAACAAAAGGGCCTCGCCTGCCGGGGCGAAACCCGGCAATACAGAGAAGCACGTTAACACGAGAGTTCGAGACATCAGTGCGATGCGTTCACCGGCCAGCGCTTTTTCGACATAAAAAACCCAAGGCGGATTCCCCATACACATCGTCAAGCTGTCAGGCCAAAACCATATATTGCGTATGGTACCTGAAATGAATCGTTCTGCATCCGATCATTCGCGCACATCTCCGCTTGGGGGGATTCTCTCGGCTATCCTTCCTGGACTCGGGCTCCTGGTCCGGGGGTATCCCGTTCAGATGACCTGGGTGCTGATAGTGGGAGGGCTGCTCGGAGCTGTCACCTGGGCTCTGGGAGCCGTCGGGGGGCCGGGAGCGGGTTTGTTCTTTGGCATGTTAATAATCCTGCCGTGGTGGTGCCTTCAAGCCTATCAGGCGTATGTCCCAACTCCGCAAGGTCAATTGGCCACGTTACGCCATGCCTGGAGACGTGGTCACGACATCCGATTTCTTGGCGGGTTATTTCTCTGGACAGCCCTCATGGATCTGTACATTATTGTAGTGAATCCTGAATACCACCTGTCCGTCTTTTGCACCAAACCTACCGGCATCTTAGGTCTCTTGTTCAAAGTGCAATCACCAGTGCTGCATATCGTCATCGGGTATGGCTTTCTCACACTCCGTCGTTGGGCCTTATTGGTCTTCCTGGCCTATGCCGGCTTTGGCATTCTCAATGCCACTAGCAACTTCGTGTGCTTTGGATACGGACGCATTCGCACCGTCTTCTTCATTTCACTCCTGGCCTTTACGGCATACGTCATCTGGCGTCGAGACTGTTTGGTCACACATTCCCGATGATCCGGGAAATGGGAGTTGGATCACAAAAGTTTGCCCAAGCTTTTGGCAAGATTTTCTGCGTTTCTCCATCTCACGCCTCCTCGCCTCGTATGGCGCTTTTCAGATGTGTCCACGAAGTCGGGGATAGACCAGAAAAAAGCCATGACAACATTCTTGGCGGGAAAGACATTCCCTGCTTGCTTTTACACTTCCCGTATTCGAATTTTTTATCAGCGGGTCTTAGGTTCGAGTCCGACACGGCCCACCATTACATTCACCGCCTTGCCTGTTCCCGCCCTGACCCATTTACCACAATCCTGTTTTATGCCTGTTTCTGGGATTTGGGATTCTTTTGAGTTTCTAATAGCCATATCCCGCTGGTCACCAATATTTAGATTTGAAGAAAATGAATGATCGGGATACTCTTTTAATGCACTAATTAAGAATAGGAAGTAAGATTCATTTATGGATCTCTAATTAATCCCATACAAGTCCTAACGATCAATGGCAGGCACTGCAGGAGTTACGAAATGCGTTTTTTTGCCGATGGACCTAGTATCCCGGACAATCTCCTAAATGCTCGAGATGAAGGTCGAGTAGTCTTTTTTTGTGGCGCTGGAGTTTCAAGGGCATTCGCAGGGCTTTCTGATTTCTTTGGGCTGGCACAAGCAGTTGTTGATTCATTGGGGGTTTCTCCTGAAAGTACGGTTAGGAAGCTTTTGAGCGAATCCCAAAGCATTCATCAGCGAATTGGTATAGATGGTCTAATTTCAGCAGACCGAATTTTTGGCTTATTAGAACGTGACTTTGCTACACGTGATATTGAGAAAGCTGTGGCCCAAGCACTTAAACCAAGTGAAATGGTGAATTTGTCGGCCCACCAAATTCTTCTGGATTTAGCAAAAACGCCGGAAGGTAAAATGAGATTGGTTACTACCAATTTTGACCGATTATTTGAAGCCTGCGATGGTTCTTTAAGAGTTTGGCAACCACCGCGATTGCCTACACCTTCCCGGCATGCGGAAATGGATGGAATTATTCACCTTCACGGTTGCGTAGATACGGATTACACTGGGTCGCAAGGTGACGGTTTTGTTCTATCCAGCTCAGAGTTCGGTCACGCTTATCTAGCTGATGGTTGGGCAACAGAATTTATTAGGCAAATACTAAATCGATATGTAGTTGTGTTCGTTGGCTATACCGCTGATGACCCGCCCGTGCAGTATTTATTGGAAGCACTAAATAGACAATCAGGAATCCTTGAGGGAGTTTACGCGTTTCAATTTGGGATCGAAAATGAAGCCAGTGCTAAATGGAAACATAAAGGGGTACGGGCCATTTCTTATAATGAAGCAAATAGCCACGAGGCCTTATGGAAAACACTAGAAGCATGGGCGGGAAG
>JBATLR010000489.1:0-10518 GCA_049289415.1 Nitrospirales bacterium | reverse complement strand
CCGTAAACGACATCGTGGCATCAAGAGAATCGTTCACACTTCGTTCCTGTAGAGAGTCGGGTACCGAATCGTTCACAAAGGCCACGAGGCCTTCCAGGGAGGCCAATGGGTTTTTCTCCAGGTCTTGATCCTTGACCCAGAAGACCAGCACGTGTTCTTTTGCCGTGTTGTCTGGTTTAAACCATTCGAGCGGCACATCAAGGGCGGGACAACTTTCATCCCAGCAGGTGTCTTTTCCTCGAAGCTGTGTGCGGTTCCACGAAAAATATCGGAAAAATTCCCCTTCCTCGGGGATATACCCCGCCTCTCCAAGAGCGGACACCACCGCATAGCGATGTCGTAACCGGTATTCGGTTCCGGAAGCAAAGGGAGTGCCTTCTGTCACGACAACCAGGACTTTGAAGGCGGGTGTGTGTTCCCCTATTGGCCTCGTGATTTCACGTAACTGCATGCGTAAATTATGGTGGTCGGTGGTCTCTGAACCATTGAGAGAAACCTGGGGTAACGGAACCACAGTTTGAGACTGATTGGCTTTGGGTTCGGCCTGTTTATGAGCTTTCACCGATGCGAAAGGGTCCTGCCACAGACGGCTTTGCACTCGCTTGTCACCAACGATCACCGCCTGGCTTTGTTGTTCACTAACGGGCCGATCACTTTTAAAGGGTTGTTGGTAAAACAAAATTCCACCCAGCACGGTGAGCAGAATTAATAACCCCGTAATAGGAATTTTAAAATCGTCGCTTTTTTCAGAAGCCATAAGTCACTCTCGAGTGTTTCCTGGAACCAGACAACTGCCGGATGTGGCTTTTCAGCTTCATCTCATTGCCGATGAGGAAGGAAGTATATTTGGTTGAACAATTCAAGATGTTCAATGTTCCATGCTGCCGGACACGGTGCCGTGCTTCACCTATAGGAAACTCAAGATTCATGCGAGCGCCGCGGATGACCCTCTCGCCACTGAGGGAACACATGACAAACCCGCGTAATGAAAGAAAAAGAATGAAACAAAAGGAACGCCGATGGAAAACGGTATAGGTGTTGAGTGGTCGATTGCGTATCCAATCAGATACGATCCTGTATCCAATCAGACACGTGGTTCTGTCATTCGTTGAAGGAACTGACTCCCGTCTTTTTTATAGGGAGAAATTTGGTGATCTGTCCACAATACGCCGGGGGAACCTATCCTGTTTATGAAGATTAAAGAAGCGTGTGTTTGGGATGTCATCGTCGAACAGATCCGCAGACACGTCAATCCATTATCGACAACGGCAAAGTGCCGGTTTGACCGACGCATACCCGCTACTCACTCCTTCGGCCCGACGGCTTTACAACGAAGCCGCAAGCCCGCAAAACCGCCATCGCCCCAGGAGGCCTCGATGCCAATGGCAATTTGGTTGCTCGGGCAGGAAACCTTCTCGCGCCAGCGTTCACAGTTCGGGCGTCTGAACTTGTCACTGAGGTTGGCGTCGAAGAGGGTTCCATCAGGGCCCACACGCACGGCCCAGATCTCGGCGCCTTTAATCTTGTCGTCTTTCTTTTTCTTGTCGGTGGTACAGACCTGAATGGACTGGACCACATGATCGGCCTTGTCGAATTTAATCGTCTGTTTGTCGTGAACATTTTTCCCCGTGCAAGGCGGCCGGGTGATATTGTTCGACGTGCTTTCTGCCGTATGGCGACCATTTAAACTCGTGCGCAATGTGCCGATATAGCACGCCTCGTCGCTCCGCTCATAAAAGACGAGGCCGCCGAGCGCCCACTGATCTGCAGACGTCGTCATGAATTCATCGGGTGCGAGAGTTTTGACATCGAGCGTGCTTGTCCCGCCGGGAGCCGAACCGGACAACGGACTTTTACTGACCGTCCCGATGACGATGGCCTCGGCCCAGGCGTGGAGCGGTGCCAGGCCGGAAACGAGAATCGCCATGATCACTCGCGCACAAAGCCTCTGTTTCATCTCGCCTCCTTGCGGGTGATGAACCTCGAAAATGCACGGCAGAAAAACTTCCGGGACATCTGTTGGAAACAATCTTTGAGAATCGCGGAAGATGTCTCTGTCAGGAGCGTTATTCCTTCTGCCCGGTTTTTTTAATGATGTGATACCCGAATTGGGTTTTGACGACCGGGCTCAAACTGCCATGTCCCAGGCGCTTGACCGCATCTTCAAATGCCTTGACCATTTTGCCGGGACCGAACCACCCCAGATCACCACTTTTGGAACCGCTAGGACAGGTCGAGAATTCTTTCGCCAACTCGCCAAATTTTCCGCCGGTTTTCAGACGTTTTCTCAGATCGTCGGCTAACCCCTTTTCTTTCACTAAAATATGACTTGCTCTCCACTCCATACATTCTCCTTTCAAACCCTTCATCATAATCCGGTCAACAGAACCACTTTCCTTGTCATGGATAAATTATATGATGCTCCGGGAAAAAATGTCATCTCGAATTTCCTGACGGTCCCGACCTTTCAGTCTGATATGCGCCTCATGGCTTGGGGAGCGTAGAGGTGACAGATTCCGGCGGAGTAAACACTTCGTTCACATCACTAAAGGAGCCTCCCGGAGTCGGCCCGCCACTGATGACGTAAATGCGGTCATTCACGACCGCCGATCCGAGGCCGTGGCGTCCTGTCGGCATCGGGGCCATGGTCTGCCAGGCATCACGCGTCGGATCATACGCCTCGTTTTCACGAAATGTTCCCTCCTCCTTTTCCCCGCCGAAAACATACATCCGATTACCCAGACTGGACGCGGTGATACCACTCCGGGCAGTCGGAAGATCTGCGGCCCGTGACCAGCGGTCGGTGACAGGGTCGTAGACTTCCATGACAGCGAGATTCTGTCGATAGTCGCCGTTCAGGCGTCCGCCGATTGCATAAATATTACCCGACACGGTTGCGGACGCAAGATGATCGCGAGGCGTCGGTAGCGGCGCTCGCACCGTCCAGGCATTGCGCTCCGGATCGAAGGCCTCGACGGCCGCGCTATTGGCCTTCCGGTCGTACCCGCCGATGGCATAGAGCTTCCCGTCGTGCTGTGCCACCGACAAGGCTCCGCGAGGGGTCGGCATCGGTGCGCGCTCGGCCCAGATGTCCGTGGCTGGATTGTAGGCATACACGGTGGCAACGGGATGCCAGATGCTCAGCCCCGATTGCCTGTATCCACCAATGACAAACAGTTTGTCGTCCGCCACTCCGATACCCACATGGTGCAGGCCCACCGGCATTGGCGCTTTGGATGTCCATCGATCGGTGGCCGGATCATATTCCTGGAGGGATGGCGTGATTCCGAGATTGATGATATTGCCGAAGGCGGGCTGCTCAAACCCGCCCACGACGTAAATTTTGCCGTTCAAGGTCGCGGCGGCCACCTCAGTCCGCATCGTGGGCGCAGGCCTGGCCGTGTGCCACACCCCCTGAGCCGCCTCCGTCTGCATCGATTGAGCAGATACCGATGGTACGATGAGGCAGAGCGCAGTGAGGAGCGGCAGGAGGACTAGGATAGGGCTTACCAAAGGAACATGGCGTAGGATTGTCGGGATGACCTGGTGTTGCATGGGTGAAAGTATAGCAATCGAGGAATGGAAAATCTTCAATGTGCGTGATGACCACAGTGAGCCGACCAAATGAAGCAATTCCACCCACCGGCCCAAGGACGTCGCAATGATCCGCGAACCCCGATGGAAAGCCATTCCCGCTCCACAGGTCACAGTGGATAGAGACACAGATGTCGGTGATGTCAAGGATATAGGGAATGCTGAATAATACTAATTTCCAAGGGCATATTGACCCACAGGCACGGGGCATATCAGAGGCCTCGGGGCGGTTCAAAAAAGTCCGTCCAGCAAGGCCGCAGCCGTTTTTACGCGCGGAGCGTAGGCTTATTACGTGAGCACGGAAAAATGGCGAGAACGCCGCTGGCGGCTTTTTTCAACAGGCCCCTTAAGCCATTTGACAAGGCTTAGGCCGAAGGACCTGTGCCCGGGTTTCAACGCCACACCCGCACTCACTCCTCCGTGTATGGTGCGTCTCGAAGAGCCAAATCTTTGTGTTGCGTCTCTTTCCCCGTGTACGTGAATCTCGTCACACTTCCCATCCTGCAATAGCAATCATTGTCGGGATGTCCTTCCCCCATGGATCACCTTTCGTGCTTCAACGCCCGGTGATTTTCCTGCCGCCAACATGGTGACATTTTGGAGAAGGTCGGGTAATCTAGGCCCACTGTGAGAGGGGAAACGAGGAATATGTCCATCAACGTGATTGGTCCCGGGTGACCGACCTTTGATGTCCCCTCTCTGCACCTCATGACGGGATGATTGTGAAGGACGTAACAGGTTGTCTGATAGTGCTGGGCTGTCTGGCTCTAGCAGGGTTTTTGGGTACCCCCTCCGTTTCCGGTCAAACACTTCCGGACGCTTTTGAAGTCGCGGCCGCCGAAGTTGAAAATTCCCAACAAAACCTTCGGGACAGTGAGGGCAGCACACTGACTCCCTTCGATCAGTCCAAGGGGAGTGAGGAGGATGTGGAAATGACCCGGCGTATTCGGCAGTCACTTATGGCCGATAAGACCTTATCCATGAACGCCCACAATATTAAGATTGTGACCCTGAATGGAAAAGCCACTTTACGGGGACCGGTGGAGACGCATGATGAGCGAAGGCGGATTTTGAACATGGCCACCCTGATTGTGGGCCTGAACAATGTGATCAACCTGCTTGAAGTGATACAGGAATAAACACTCTCGTTATCCCCCGGAAAAGGAGCATCAGATGGCTAAAGCCGTTTTTTGTATTGCGACAACGTTTTTGCAAGCCGAGCAAATCGTCGACAATCTCAAGATTGCGGGCTTCTCCAGTAACGATATCTCGGTGCTCTTTCCGGACACCCATGGGGCCAAAGATTTAGCGCATGAAAAGCACACGAAGGCTCCGGAGGGAGCCGTCACCGGAGCCGGAGCGGGTGGGGTGTTGGGCGGAGCCCTCGGCTGGCTGGTGGGCATCGGAGCATTGGCGCTTCCCGGCATTGGTCCGTTCGTGGCTGCCGGCCCGATTATGGCCGCGTTGGGCGGTGTTGCACTCGGGGCTACCGTGGGAGGCCTGACCGGCGGGCTGGTCGGCATGGGCATCCCGGAGTATGAAGCCAAGCTCTATGAAGGAAAGATCAAAGAAGGCAAAATCCTGATCTCGGTGCATTCAGAAAATCCAGATACGACGGATCGTGCCAAAACGATCTTCAAAAATGAGGGAGCAGAAGATATTGCCACCTCGGAAGAGGCCTCGGTCAAATCCTAAAAGCGGTGAAGAACAGAAACCGTGTCAATCCCAAACGCGATAGTCGATCGAATTTTCCGATCTGACGAGACACATGTCCCGGTTGCGGTCATTGACGTTGACAATTTGCAATCGAAAATGGCTCGAGTGGGTTTGGACGCTGACCTTGCCTCTGTGTGGGATAGGAAGAGATGCTATTGGTTTATGTGAACGCGGAAAACGTTTTCCATGAAAGTCCTGCAAGGTTCGTTTTGGTTCGACGCCTGCCGGCTGGCCCACAGGAGGGACGCTCTTCGCATCTGGCGGCCCGTGTCTGAGCCTGGCGAGTTGGGCCGCTCTGTTTCGGGTTGGCGGCCCTCCTCTGCAATAAAGCCAGACGGGGCGTCAATGGTTTTGGGTCCTTTTGCCGAAACAAAAGGACCTCGCCGTCCGGGGGCGAAACCCCGGAGTATCTGAAAAGGGAAAGACACCTCACGCAAGCGCTCGGCTCACGGGCTGAAACCCGGCAACTATAAAAACTTTCCTATCACCTCAGGCGAGGTAGAAAAGGCATTCCTTTTCTACAGTCAGTCCATCTCATTCCTCTTCTCTTAACCTCTCCCCCCAACTCCAATTCTCCTCACATCATTCAGCTTCGTCCATCATTCACCGATAAAGACAATAAACACCACATTCCCAATTCCCACGTATACACTGCGAGCCAACACCTATGGACCACGCCATCAGAACACGCCTCGAACGCAATATCTTCCCCTCTGCGCATCAAGCCTGTGAACCATGGGATACCTTCCCCTGGCACACAGGCCGGGGAGGAGCCATCGATACGCATGTCACGCATTCATCCCAAGCGCTCGCGATCGATGTCTTCGGCACCATCAAAACCTCCTCTGATTGCGATGCCATTCTCGATGCCCTGGCAACCAACCTAGGGGTGCCGACCGGCCGTCCCTGGGAGATCACCTTGGAATGGTGCGCCCGCCCATCATTGCTCAATGAACCTCGTCCGACCCAAGTGGATGTCTATGCGGAAAATCCCCATTCCGTGATGCTGTTCGAATGTAAATTCACCGAGCAGGATGGAGGGGCGTGCTCGCAAACGGTGCGGCGCAATGGCTCCGTCCTGTGCAACGGAAACTATGCGCAGCAAGCCAGGCGAGTCATCGACATGACCAGTCGTTGCGCCTTAAGCGAAAAAGACATTCAGTATTGGGATATCATTCCAAAAGTCTTTCACCTCGATGCCCAAACAGATTACCACCCCTGTCCATTCGCGGGACCGGCCTACCAATGGATGCGCAATCTCGTCGTGGCCTATAAGCTGGCGCGGCAGAAAAATAAACAACCGGCGGTCGTCATCGTCTATGCGGACAGCGCCGATCTGCCCATGGCCCAAAAGGTGAAAGCCCCTGAATGGAGCGCATTCACCCGGACGGTCAGACAGGATCAGGTTCAGTTCCACGTACGGTCGTATCAAGAGATTCTGACATGTGCGCAAGAGGCAAGCAGAGATGGTGGCGGGGCGGATACCGTATGGATAGCGTTACAGGAATGGGTCAACAGAAAAATATTCCGTAGCCATAAACACCGGAGGAAACCACAGGGAAGGAGCCGCACCACCCGACATACGGTCTCGCAAAATAGAAGATAAGCAAACCGCCTCCGCTTGGGTAGCAATCTGAAGGCGTCATTTCGAATAAATGCAATCGAGCCTCTCCCTTCTCCCGCTCCATTATCCCTGTCTGTTGTAGGCAAACCTTTCTCTTCTCATTGTCATCCTGAGCGAAAGCGAAGGATCTGTGCCCTAACCACTTCACGCCAGTTTCACCACACGCGTTCTCATCCTACACAGCACCTTTTTTGTCCGACGCCTGCCGGCTGGTCCCAGGGAGGGACGCTCTTAGCAGCTAGCGGCCCTTGTTTGAGCCCTGCGAGTTGGGCCGCTCTTCTCAGGGTTGGCGTCCCTCCTCTTCAAAGAGGCCAGACGGGGCGTCAATGGTTTTGGGTCCTTTTGCCGAAACAAAAGGACCTCGTCGTTCGGGGGCGAAACCCCGGCATCGAACAAAACCTTAAATCACTAACGGTATGGTTTATCGATCAGCTAACAACGAGAAGGCGTGATGAGGAAGAGGTTTCAAACGATTGATAATTCTGAAGTGGAAAATCATCCCGGCGGATGGCCGAAGCGCTATCCCCCCAAAACGCGTGCTAACTACTTGGTGTTATTCCTATTTAATATAGATCACACCCGTCCCCGTTTTTCGCGAATGTCGGTCTTGGACATGCCCTTCAATGCTCCCTTCAGGTTTTGAAACGGCACTTCCGGTATCAGGGTAATGACGCCACCCTTTTCTACAACCTGCAAACGCTGCTGAGGGTGGAGGCGAAGTTTCTCTCGCACGTCCTTGGGAATCACAATTTGAAAATTCGGTGAAATCGTGGTCGTGGCCATATCAAACCTCCTTACCAATTCATGATCTGCCATGCTATCGACATTCGGCTGGCTAGTTGAGCGCAGGGTCTTTCGCAAAGACTTGTCTGCGTCTCATTGTGAAAAAATTTTCATCCAGATAACGAGAGTTAACGCCATGCCATTTGAATGTATCTTTTATGAAACTGAAACTCTGCCAATCGGTTGAATGGGACGGTAAATGCGTGGGTCAGGCGAAAGAGGCCTAAGGGACTCACTTCAGGATACACTGCTGGCGGGTTGGGCGTTTTTGATGAGGACGGTAGGTTGCGGATTGTTTGGGGGGACAGGTAAGTGTTCAGTTTGTAAGAGGGTGATATGCTCATCCATTCCCCAACGAGCGTGATACAGGCAATCTTCAATGGAATGCCCTGTGCCCGAGAATCCTTCGAGATCCGGAGAATAAAATCCGAAAAATGTGGGATCGTCGGTTGCTTCAATGATAAGAGAATAGGGTAAATCAATCATAGCCTGTTCCTTTATTGCTTGATCCGGGCAGCCTTTAAAATGGCATGACATGTTCCCGATGGGACCTCTGTTTTACCATGATAATCGACGCGAATGAGTTTGTCATGACCACATTTCTGATCATATCGATTCGCCTTCTGTAGTCCGACGCCTGCCGGCTGCCCCCAAGGGAGGGACGCTCTTCGCATTTAGCGGACCTTGTTTGAGCCTTGCGAGTTGGTCCGCTCTTCAAAGGGTTAGCGGCCCTCCGCTTTAATGAACCAGACGGGGCGTCAATGGGTTTGGCCACTTTGCCCGAAACCAAAGTGGCTCGGCTGCCGGGCCGACACCCGGCATCTCCAGTAAACATTCCCATCTTTCAATATTAAGCAGACTTCCAACGCACCAGTTGCAGGTTGGCCAACCGAGTGGTCCTACCAATCAGCCTGTGGACAGTTGATCCGACGCCTGCCGGCTGGCTCCCAGGAGGGACGCTCTTCGCATCTAGCGGACCGTGTCAGAGCCAGGCGACTTAGCCCGCAATCTCCCGATGTGTTTCCCTGGCCTGGTGGCATGGCCGAGCAGTGCAACCGGCACCGGAGAAAAGGTGGGCACTGTTTGAGCGCAGCGAGTTTGCCCGCCGCCGGTGCCGGTGAACCGCGGAGGGCACCCGAAGGGCCATGCCACGGCCAAGATGGTTTTGGCCACTTTTGCCGAAACAAAAGTGGCTCGGCCGCCGGGACGAACCCCGGCATCTAAATGTTATCGCGCTGCGCCTTCTCAAACAACGCATTACACTCTTGTTCCAGAATCCCCCCAATAACTTTCGTATTCCGAAATGGAGTCCGTCCCGCCACCTCCTCGGCCCGAATATCAATTTGCCGCCACCCGTGTTGTTGGAGAAACGGAATCGACGTCCCAAAGTACACGGTGGCAATCCCGGCCCACTCGATCGCACTCTGACACATGGGACAGGGTTCAGCCGTCGTATACAAATCAAGTGTGGTCCAATCGACCGGTGCATGCTTGGCGGCACAACGATTGATGACATCGATTTCGCCGTGGACGATAGGATTGCGGGAAGAAAGGTTGTACCCTTTCGCGAGAACCTCTCCGGTTGTCCGTCGAACGGTCACGGCTCCGAATGGATACCGGGGCACCTTCTGCGCCATGGCAATGGCCATGCGCATATAATCATCGGGACTCATGTTCTTTTCAGTTTTCTGCATGCTCTAAGGAAAGAACACTGTTTCAACCTTTATTTCCTGAAATCCATCTCCACCGTTGGCCGATAGTGGGTGGTTAATTATCTAACAAAGATTTTGACCACTTCTCATAGTTGGGGATGATCATAAGTTCTCTCCTTTAAATTCGCATAAGCAACTTGAGTGAATAGGTTTTGGAGTCAAAGACTCCACTTCGAGGGATAGGGATGAACCGCGTGGTAGGAGGAGTTAAACTGAAACCTCCACGTATTCGACCTGGCAACTGGGAGGTGGGATGGATTGTCCATCGGCCTGTAGTCCTTCGAGATGGAATTTAATCGCTTCCCGTATAAGTGTTTCAGTTTCATTCAGGGTCGCCCCGGTTGCCACACACCCAGGTAAATCAGGCACATACGCGGCAAAGTTTTCGGCCGATTTTTCAATGACAATGGCATATCGCATACGGTCCTCCTACTTTTTCCAACCGGCTTGTTTGACAATACTGTTCAAGGTCCCTGGCGGCAGTTCATCGCTGGGTTTTCCCGCCACCGTCACACGGCTCTGCAGCAGGATTGGGGTTGAATGAGTAGTCATGGTGATTCAGAAGCGGTTTGGGATGGACGCACACAAACAGCTTTGAGGACCTCGATGGTACCACCCCAAATGCACGAATCGAGTAGGATTTTCACGAAGGTGATTCAACGGGGAGCGGCTCAATCCGTTCGTGACCGACGAGCCGGTGGGCATAAGCCAAACAAGCTTGGATATCAGCTGCTTCCAACCACGGATACCCTTGTAGGATGGTTTCAGGGGAGTCACCGGCTGCCATCATGTCGAGGACATGCTCGACAGCCAGCCGACGACCACGAATAATCGGCTTGCCACCAAAAATTTTAGGATTCATAGTGATTCGTTGGAGAAGAACGTCTTCGTCCATCATTAACCTCGCTTGTACTTCTATAATAGCCCAGACAGGCAAAGAAGAAAATCGTAAATTTAGAGTCGGCCCTCCGGGAGTTTGCCTCGGTACACTTTAATTTTGATCCGACGCCTGCCGGCTGGCTCCCAGGAGGGACGCTCTTCACATCTAGCGGACCTTGTTTGAGCCTTGCGAGTTGGGCCGCTCTGCTC
>JBATLR010000488.1:0-7483 GCA_049289415.1 Nitrospirales bacterium | reverse complement strand
ATTCTGATGAAGGTGAAGCCTACATTCGGATCAATAGTTTAGGGCTGCGCGACCGTGAGCACACTCTGGAAAAGCCTGTTGGGACCTTCCGGATTGCGCTTCTGGGCGATTCCTACACGGAAGCGCTGCAGGTCCCGACAGAACAGATCTATGGGGCCAGGCTTGAACACGAGTTGTCAGATTGTCCCTCCCTCGCCGGGCGTCAGGTAGAAGCCATGAATTTCGGTGTGTCCGGCTTCAGTACAGCCCAGGAATTACTCGTGCTGCGTCATAAGGTTTCTCCCTATGATCCGGATCTCGTCCTGCTGGCATTGTTTACAGAGAACGATATTCGTGGGAACCTGAGAGACCTGTACGGGAAAACCAATATCCCCTATTTCATCATGAACGACGGGCGCCTCGTCCTCGACAATTCCTTCCATCACACGACGGAGTTTAGGCTTCAACAATTTCCGCTGAGTGCCGAAGCCTTTGAAGTCTCCCGTGTGCTACAGGTGTTTCGCAAGGCCAAATACAAACTAAAATTCTTTCTGGAAGGAATGGCTCAGCAACAGCAGATGAAGGACTGGGAAGATCCCGCTCTTCGTCTCGATCTACTGGTCTATCTCGACCAGCCGGACCCATCCTGGGAAAATGCCTGGAAGATTACCGAACGATTGATCGTGCAAATGAAGCGAGAGGTAGATGATGGGGGACGCCGATTCCTTCTTGTGAGCCTTTCGAATCCCGACCAGGTTCATCCCGACGTGCAACATCGACAGGCATTGGCCCGTCAACTTGGCGTGCCGGATCTTTTGTATCCTGATCGGCGCATCCAGGCTTTGGCGAAACGGGAAGACATCGAGTTATTGAGCCTGGCAGAACCTCTCGCCACCTATGCTGAACAGCATGGTGTGTTCCTGCATGGATTTCAGAACACTGCATTGGGGAAGGGCCACTGGAACGCCGCCGGTCACCGGCTTGCGGGGAAGCTGATGTCTGAGAGAATCTGCCTGATGATGGAATCGATCGTTCCCGCGAAAGACATAAGGGCGGAATGACACCCATTATTTCCACCCTCGGTGGGTCTGATGTGACGCACATTTTTGTGCATGATCCGGTCGCACTCGCAAAGAATCTTTCCTTGGAGATGCGTCCTCCCAATTTCCGTGCCTACGACCAGCGGGCGCTCGTCATGGCCAGGCCGCACGATGTGGTCTGTATAACAAGTCGTAAGATTGACCTGTCCTATATGGGGTTTCTGTACGAGTTGGGTGTTGGGCCGGAACCGGGAAATATCATTGAACTTGATCCCGGCCCCGTATTTGGCGAATGCCTGGAAAATGATCTCTTCTGCCCCTCTGTCGACTCCTTACACAGAATCTGTGAGCGGATCTCACCCCAAAATCATGTCGTTCTGAATCCGGATGGAGTGTCGGAGAAGGTGTCTGTGATGGCCCAAGCGTTGGAGAACATACTTGGCAGGACAGTGAGGTTCATGGGCGGCAATCCTGAGGTGACCGACGCGGCGAATCTCAAACACGTGGCGTATCGAAAGGCTCAGGAACTTGGTATTCCGGTTGCCCGGGGCGAAATCATTGAGTCGTCTGATGGCCAAGCCAAGAATGTGACTAGGCTTCGATCGGCAATTCGTCGTTACATTTCTGAGACCGGCCGGGTGATTATTCGATCCGCCGAAGGAAGGGGCGGGTCCGGTATCTTTCTGGTCGAGGATAATACCGAAAGCGAGCGACAGGCATTGGAGCTCATCTCTCGAAGGCCCTTATCACCGGTCTATCTCGTGCAGGTATTGTATGAGGTCGCCTTCTCCCCTAATATTCTTGTCGATGTCCAGCCTGATGGGGGGGCGGTGAACGCGGTCGGAATATCCGATCAGCGCTTGAATCTTCATCTGGGACATATCGGAAATGTCTCCCCCTCCGGGGCACACATGCTGAATGACATGAGTCGGGCTGCTGAAGCATTGGGACGATGGCTGCAGGAAGATGGCTTCACAGGGTTGGCCGGTTTTGATTTTGTGGAACATGCGGATCTCCGGACCGGAAGAAGACGGTGGTTTCTTGCAGAGGTTAACGCCAGGTTGAATGCATCCGTCTATCCAACTTTTTTGATGGCGCATCTCAACGTGCGTCAAATGGACTGCGGTTTCCCGGTGATTGGGGCTTTTTTTTCGATGCTTGCAAGAATTCAGACCGTGTCTTTTCCAGAGTTTCGCAAGGAGTTTGACGCAGGGCTGTTCAATCCTCGCACTGGCCGGGGGATGATTCCCTATGGATTCTGCCAACAACAAATGTGCTGTAATATGGTATTCTTGGGACGCTCAAGACATGAAGTGAAAGCCATGCATGAGGAGTGTGTTGCGCAATTATCAGGGCGATGACCTCAGGTGCCCCCCGCCGGATGATCAAACAAGACCTTCCCTTCTCGTGTGCAATAGAACACTCTAAGCCCTGCTATGGCTGATCCTGTATCTTCTCCCAATTCTTCCCACTCCGATCGACCACGAATCCCGACAAGTATTTGGACGCTGGGCTTGGTGAGTTTGTGTATGGATATGTCGTCCGAGCTGATTCACAGCCTGCTCCCGGTTTATATGGTGACGGTGCTTGGTGCCAGTTTGTTGTCGGTGGGCCTCATTGAGGGATTTGCTGAAGCCACGGCTTTACTGACCAAGATGTTTTCCGGGGTGCTAAGTGATTATTGGGGGAAACGCAAGCTGCTGACGGTGATTGGCTATGGCATGGCTGCGGTCACGAAGCCGTTATTTCCGTTAGCCTCCAGCCTGACCACCGTGTTTCTCGCGCGGTTTCTGGACCGGGTGGGAAAAGGCATACGTGGAGCCCCGCGTGATGCGCTGATTGGAGAGTTGGCGCCGCCGAATTTGCGTGGGACGTGTTACGGGCTTCGCCAATCGCTCGATACCGTCGGCGCGTTCCTTGGGCCGTTGATGGCCATGGGGTTGATGGTCCTGTTAGCCAATGATATCCGGGCCGTGTTGTGGGTTGCCGTCATCCCCGCGGTGCTAGCTGTGTTTCTTCTTATTGTCGGCGTTCAGGAGCCTCCCTCTACTCGTCCTGAGGGAGGGCCTCAAACGGGTTTTCGGCTGAGTGGTCTGCAGAGGATTGGTCCGGCCTACTGGTGGGTTGTTGTGTTTGGAGGTCTGTTAACCCTGGCCAGATTTAGCGAAGCCTTCCTTGTTTTACGGGCAGAACATCTCGGGTTATCGGTGACATTGATTCCACTGGTGATGGTCGTGATGAGCGTGACCTATGCGGCGTCGGCTTATCCCGCAGGCAGGCTTGCGGATAAGATGAGTCGCCGTCCGTTGTTGGTCGCAGGATGCCTTTTCTTATTGGTGGCTGATGTGATTCTTGCTATTGCCGGCGATGTGGCCATGGTGATGATTGGGGTCGCGTTCTGGGGCATTCATATGGGCCTCACGCAAGGCCTCCTGGCCACTCTCATTGCGGATGCCTCACAGCCTGAGCTTCGCGGAAGTGCCTTCGGTGTATTCAGTTTCGTAAGCGGAGTGTCACTCCTCTGTGCGAGTGTGCTGGCTGGATTCCTCTGGGACCAGTTCGGTCCGTCCGCCACCTTTCTGAGTGGAGCGGTGTTGACGGCTGTCGCCCTGCTCGGGTTTGTTCTCCATAACCCGGCTACCCTTCATCCGAAGCGACGGTAATGATGCCTTGTGGTTTCACGGAATAAGGAGAAGATATGAATACCATGTATTGGTATGCCGGGGCCGCGCTGGCGGAAATTAGCGGGTGTTTTGCCTTTTGGGCCTGGTTACGACTGGGGCGTTCGGGGTGGTGGACGGTGCCCGGCATGGTGAGTCTGATTGTGTTCGCCCTGTTGTTAACCCGAGCGGAGGCTGCATTTGCGGGTCGAGCCTATGCCGCATACGGCGGAGTATATATCGCGGTCTCTCTCTTATGGCTCTGGGGTGTTGAACAGATCCAACCGGATCGTTGGGATTGGCTCGGAGCCGGGCTGTGTCTTGTCGGAGCGGCAGTGATTCTTTGGGGCCCTCGTCCCGCTTAATATATTGGAGAGCAACGGATTTCGCGGTTGGTGGTACTAGTCAGGTTGGCGGATGCTGCGGGGAATCTTCTGAGCGTTGACGAGGGGGGGCTTTCCGCCTCGTCAACTCGTGGGTCTTCGCCTATTGGGCATGAATGCTCTTAGCTATTTTTTGCCTTTTTTCTCGGCCCGCTTTTCTTTCATGGTTTTCGCTGGCTTCTTTTTGGTTTCTTTGCGTGCGTCCTGGCTCTTGCCCATGGTGTGCTCCTTGTGTTGTTAGTGGTGCGGCTTTTCTATGGTGCCGTTCGGAGGCGAATGGTAGCGAACCCGAGAGAAAAAGTATAGGTGGCGTGATGGGAAAAGTCGGAACGTGTAGTTGACTCTCACGCGGTGGGAGAGGTTCTTGACGAAGACCTCTGTTGGGATACTTCATACGCGGGGTGGCGGTAGAAACGAAAGCCAGTGGCATGGTAAAAACTTGGAAAATTTGAGAGGATGTCCGACCCTGATTCAAAAAGGAGCTCACAATGGCTGATCAATGGATGCTTCGCGGTGTCGAGTTTTCAAATTGCAACTGTACCTATGGGTGTGGATGCCAGTTTAATGCCCCCTCGACCAACGGATTTTGCGAAGCAATGGGCTCGGGTCATATCGAAGAAGGGTATTTTAATGACACCCGCTTGGATGGGTTGAATTACGTTATGCTGTTGCAATGGCCTGGGGAAATTGCACAGGGAAATGGAACCCAGCAGATTTTTATTGATGCGCGGGCGGATGCCTCGCAGCGCGCAGCTCTCAGCAAAATATTACATGGCAAGGCCACGGCTCCTGGGGCTACCCACTTTTTCGTGTTCAATAGTACCATGTCCGACGTGTTGGAACCGCAGTTTGTCCCTATTGATCTCTCTATCGATGTGGAGGCAAGACAGGCCACGGTCAATGTGCCGGGCTTGGTTGAATCGACCGGTACGCCCATCCCCAATCCTCATACGGGAGGAGACCATCGCGCCAGGATTAATTTACCAGAGGGATTTGAATACATCGTGGCCGAAGTGGGCAATGGATCGACGAAGGCTCAAGCCGGAATTACGTTGAACCTGTCTAATAGTTATGGGCAATTTAATATTCTTCACATGAATCAGGATGGAGTGATCAGGGCCTGATTTTTGAGCGATGCGTCTATCCTTGTGAGCGACTTCTTCGTCGGCCATCATCATTTTCTGCCATGTTGAATTGGCAGAGTGTTGACGGCGCCGTTGTGGGTCTCGCGGTTTGGCTCAGGACAGCCCCCATGCCGTAATCTTTACCGTCGCGCCCACGCGGACTTCGCCCTTCTGATGAGGAAGGGAAGGTTCTCACAGGCCAAGGTGTCCGCTTCCCGGTTATTCAACCTACCTGTCAGTTGCTGATTGTCCCAGGGGTTCTTATAGTCCATTTCCATGGGTCCCTCCCCTGCTCCATCATTTCCTTCGTTACCCACGCGTGATCGAATCACGATTCTCTCAGCCCTGATTGGCATGATTGTTCTGGCTTGGGCCTATGTCCTGTATCTCTGGGCGAAGATGCCCATGATGAATGCTGATGTGCCCGGGGCGATCATGCAGTTGCATCCATGGACGCCGGTGGACTTTGTGTTTGTGTATCTGATGTGGGCTGTCATGATGGTCGGGATGATGCTGCCGGGTGCCATCCCGATGACCTTGTTGTATGCAGGCATGGTTCGCAAGGCCGAGCGGCAGAGTTCACCCATGGCTCCGACGGGGGCGTTTGTTGCTGGGTATTTGGCTCTATGGAGTGCCTTCAGTGTAGGCGCGACTGTCGTGCAGTGGGGATTGCATGCAACGGCCATGCTCTCGCCCATGATGGTGGCCAAAAGTCATGTTGTCGGTGCAGGGCTCTTGATTGTCGCGGGTATGTATCAACTCACCCCGTGGAAGGGTGCGTGCTTAGATCATTGTCGGGCACCCGCTCATTTTATTGCGGAACATTGGCGACCGGGTGTTCCTGGCGCGTTTCGATTGGGACTTCATCATGGTGCATTTTGTCTCGGCTGCTGTTGGGCTTTGATGGGGTTGTTGTTTGTGGGTGGGGTGATGAATGTGCTTTGGATTGCGGCGATCACGGTCTTTGTGTTTGTAGAAAAGGTGTTGCCGGTCGGCGCCTGGAGCGGAGGGTTGGGATGGGTGGCCGGGATCGGACTGATTGTGAGTGGAGTGGGGGTGTTGGTTCTGGCGTAATGGGTTGTCCGTTTTTGGCATGCGCCCTTTCCACAACTGCTCGATTACTTTGTGGGAGAATCGGGTGTAACGACGACCACGCCGTCTTCGGTGACGGGAAAGCGTTGGCGATCGTGGTGGAGATCGTGCCCGATGATGGTGTCGGGGGGAATGACGACGCCCTTATCGATGATGGCCCGTCGGATACGGCACCGGTCGCCGATTTTGACATTTTCCATAATGACGGAATCGTGGACTTCGGCATGATGCTCAATGTGGACGTTTGGTGAGAGTACACAATTTTGCACCAGGCTTCCGGAGATAATGCAGCCTCCTGAAATGATAGAATCCAGTGCCATACCTCTGCGCCCTCCCTTGACCTCATCGGCAAAGACAAATTTAGCCGGCGGGTATTGGCCCTGATACGTGCGAATTGGCCAGGCCTCATCATAGAGGTTGAGGTGGGGATCAACGCCGACGAGATCCATGTTGGCTTCGTAGTAGGCGTCCAGGGTACCGATGTCCCGCCAGTACTTGACCTCTTTTTTGTTTTTATCTTCAAAATTATAGGCAAAAACCTTTTTGTTGTTCTGAATCATGTTGGGAATGATATTTTTCCCGAAGTCATGGGCCGTGGCCATTCCGGAATCTTTTCGTAGTTCCTCATAGAGGTGGTCTGTGCGAAAAAGGTAAATGCCCATGGAAATAAACGCATGCGTTGGATCATCAGGCAGGTGAAACGGGTTGGCCGGCTTTTCCTCAAACCGGGTGACACGGTTTGATGGGTCTACCCCAAGGACCCCGAACTGTCGAGCTTCTGCGACCGGCCATTCAAGGGCGCCCACGACGGCATCCGCCTCCGTCTCCTGCATGAACCTGAGCATGTCGGCATAGTTCATTTTGTAAAGGTGATCTCCGGCCAGCACCAATAAAAACTTCGGGTGTTCCTGTTCCAGCAAAAATAGGTTTTGATGGACGGCGTCGGCTGTGCCCCGGTACCACTCGGCGCTGATACGTTGTTGTGGTGGGATGGAAAAGATGAATTCGCCCAGCTCCGGGTTGAAAATCGACCAACCTCTTCGAATGTGGCGGTCTAGTGAGTGGGATTTATATTGAATGAGCACGGCAATTTTGCGAAGCCCCGAATTGAGGCAATTGCTCAAGGTCACGTCGATGATGCGGTATTTGCCTCCAAAGGGCACCGCAGGTTTGGCACGGTGTTGGGTGAGCGGGAGGAGCCGTTC
>JBATLR010000487.1:0-7969 GCA_049289415.1 Nitrospirales bacterium | reverse complement strand
CTCCTATACGTTCCAAGCCTTCCAACAGACAGATGATAATCGCCACATTTCCTCTTCCGTGCTGTCGGATTTGATGAAAAGCGGCATTCAACACCCCTTCAAAAGTAACAGGCGGAGCAATAATTCGAAGAACTCCTTCATGGTCGTACCGGAAAGGAGAAGGAATTTCTCGTTGACACAGCTGGCATAAAATCGCGCTAAGGTGATCAATACAGTTTATGCACGTGAACGGATCGTTTATTCCAGGCGAAAGTGCCCTCACGGCCACTTCCACGAGCTGAAGAACGGAAAACTCAATATCTTGTTCCTGGGTTCGGTTGGTTCCACAGATCATTTGCTCGTTGATAGATTGTGAAACGAAATCTGCCATCGGCCCAAGTGCCAGAATTTTGGCTAAAGATGCTCCTTTGGTTATGAAATGGCCTGGTCGATAATGAAGAAATATCACTAAATTCTGTTCACGGGCGATTTCCATCAGTGCCTTATTTTCAATTGCCTGAAGATAACCACCAATTTCAGCCTTTATTTCCATACCCTCTTTTTCTATCCTGGCCATGATAGAGGGAATAAGGGTTTTATTCGCTTCATTCTCCTCCGCCAATCCTAAACGCTCTGGGAAAAGTCTAGTCAGGTCTTTTCCCAATTCCCCATATACCGCAGCGATCAAATTCGGGGCCTGGATGGAAATAGCAATATGATGCATAAAATAAATCAAAACCCCTAGGCTACATACGGCCAAAATGAGGCCCACCAAGGTTCCCCAATATGGCGTATACCCATTGGGATCCACATGGATGGTTCGTAAGACGAGCAGACAATAGAGAAACGTCGCCACAAACGTTCCCAACACAATTTGATTACCCCGATCCCGCATGAAATTGCCTAACAGCCGTGGGCCGAATTGTCCTGAAGCGAGGGTGAGAGCAACAATAGTGATGGAAAAGACCACGCCGGCAATGGTGATCATGGATCCGGCAATCGTCGAAAGCAACGTCATTGCTCCTTCCGGTCCCATATTGCTGAGCCACCGAAGAGAGTTGATTTTCTCGGGAGAAAAAAACTCGTCCAGATACGGAACGGCCAACGAGAGGAAAATGGCGGCAATGGCCATACAAGTGGGTATGAGCCATAGACTCGATCGAAGTTTAGTCAGCCAATTTAAAACCCAAGCCGGCATAAGTCACTCTTTCTTCCGGGATAATAAGCATTCATCATCCCGACTTATTATTTCGAGCAGAAGGGAAATTTGCTCCTACATTGAAAACTTAACGACTTAAAAATTCTCCAATTGAATTGAGCGGCTCAATTTGATCGCAAATGATTTTAAGGGATGCGACAAAAGGGACAGCGAGCAGCGCTCCAACGGCTCCCCATAACCAGCCCCAGAACAAGACACTCACCAAAATTATCACGGGGTTTAATGTCAGTTTTCGTCCCAATAAATGGGGTGTTATAAAATTTCCTTCAATAGCCGTCAGAAATAAATACGTCCCGGACACCAAAGCCACCATGTTCATATGTTCAAATGTGATGGTCGCTGCCAACGTCACCGCTCCTAAACCAATAATGCTTCCCACGTAAGGGATGAAATTCAGAATTCCCGCCATGGCTCCCCATAAATATGAGTTAGGCATGCCGAGCAGATACATGGCGAGACTTGTCACCAGCGCGAGACCGACATTCACACTGGTCACCGTGACAAGGTAACTGGAGATATTTCCCTCTATTCCACGGACAATTTCCACTGCTCGTCGTTTATCCGAAAATCGTGGAAGAACTTTCACGAGTTTTTCCAGAAATAAATCGCCAGAGGCAAGAAAAAAATAAAGTAAAATCATGGTTGAGACTAGCCCCAGAATGAATTCCGTGGTCCAACCGATCAATAGACCTCCCAAACTGTCGGTTTTCACTTCAATCTTTTGCGCTTTCCGGGATTCCGAAAGACTCGCCATATGCTCCAGAGCTTGGGTCGCCTTCCCCATTTCCAGGACCGAACTTTTGATGGTCCGAATTTTACGTTCTACTTGTTGTAAGGCTTCCGGGGCACGGTCTAGCCAGAGAGAAGCGGGAGTAGACAGCTGAATAATTCCAAACGTGAGGGTGCTGATTAAAACCAGAAGGATGCCCCCAGCCGCAAGTGGGGCGGGAATATATATTTTTTCAACCCCCCGCACAAGAGGAGCTAACAGTAAATTCAGAAATAATGCCACAAACACCGGAAGCATGATGGCCTTGGCCACATACATCACCAAGAGTGAGGCATAGAGAAACAGTCCAGTGAGGGCGATGGACCGGATATTGATCGGTCCCTGAAATAATTGGGATTGATTGCCGGGTTCGAATTTGGATGAAAGAGAAAGAGGGGAATCCTCAAGTTCGAATTCTGAGGTTTCGTTCGGCTGGGTTTCAGGCATCGGAGGGGGCCAATTTTGGAAAAATATGGGAGAAAACCGAACTTGGAGGAACCATCAAAAACTGCTTAATCCTTTTGATCTTTAGGATATGTCAATTCATCGGCATAAGCCACCTATTAAAAATTTCCCTCATCATTACCGGACCGGTTGGAGAATGGCCCTGGCTAGAGCACCATTCCCTCGTATCAGGAGACTTGATCATGGTGATAGATCCGCTGATTTTCCAGGATCTCAATTTCTCTGGCCAGACCAATTGTTGCTGAAAGCCCTGTTTGTTCAATATTTTTAAAAGTTTTTCCTATTTCCCTGAACGCCCTTGGGTGTCCCGGCTAATGAACGCATTGATATTCTGGGGACATGAACCTTATCCCCATCTTTCTTGTCCGTTACCAGTTCCATTTGAAACCGTGGGTCTTCGGACCTTTCGAAACATTCAAGAATACATGGGTATTGTTGGTTCTGGGCTCATGCAGCTTTCTCGCCAGGATCGTCTCACTACGTACCAATCAGTTTCAGCTGGCTCGCGTCTCAGCCATCGGCTATGTGCTCACCTATATCTGGGGATGGGGATCTGCGCAATATCCATATCTGATCAAACCCGACTTGGCCATCTACAATACCGCAGCGTCCCCTTCTCCATTAGCTTTGCTCCTGTCCGCGTTGGTAGCAGTAATAATTGTGGTCTTTCCTTCGCTCTGGTATTTGTTCCGGATGTTTAAAATTTCCGCATAGGAATGAAGTTTCCCATCAGGAAGGGAAAAGTAATCAGAAAGGAATTACTCGAGCCATCTTACACCAGACTTAATGTGTGTTAACTCAGGACTTGATGGGCATTATCCCATAAGCGGAGGATCCTCACGATCTTCTCCGGTCAACACCTCAGATTCTATTTCTTCCATACTTTCCATTTCACTGACCATTCCCAACAACACCTGTCGTCTTTGCTGAAGAGACTTCTGTAAAAGGTCACGGGAGGTCGGTTCTTGAGCAGACTCAGGAAGATTGACCAAGGCTTCGGCCTCTGCCATGGTGGCAAAACTATAGGCGGCCATTTTGGATTCTCTTCCATCCACACGCTTCAAAATATCTTCAGTCTCACGATCAAACTTGTCCAATTCTTTGGCATCAACCTGAGACTGACTGAGATTCTCTAACTTTTCCAGTTGCTGTTTCAATTGATCTACACGAGAAAATGCCGAAAATGATGCATTGGTGTTTGGCATGGTAATTTCCTCCTTGGGATGACCCCCGAATTTCTACAACAGGGATGTTTTTTATTTTTCAATCCTGGGGTTTAAAGAAATGGGCATCATGGTCAGGATTTTTCATGACTTCCCGGCTGTTTACGGGGGAATAACACAAATCCGCATTCAAATGCTCTTGGGCAATTCGGATAGCGCCCAATATCCGATTGACAGCCAGAGTAGAACGACCGGCCGTTTGAATCGCACCAAATCGAGAGATCTCAGGAACAAGTGGGGCAGAAGAACGTCCTCCTAAAACAATAGTTTGGCCTTTATACCCCTCGGCTTTAAGATCCTTCAAAATTTCCAGCGCATCGATATGAGGGCAATTACCATCCAGGATGATGATATCTGGAGCGTTTTGTCGAAGGCGAATCAACAATTCTTCAGTTTGGGAAATTCCGAGCGCGCTTTTGCCCCTTTTACGCAATAGCCCTGTCATCATTTCTAAAAATTTTTGATCCTCTGTCACAAGATAAATCATTTGTGCCTCCTCCACCGACAGAATCAGCCTCGTGATTTTTAGCTGATTTCGGTGGAATCGGCCACTATCAAAAACCCTTGAATCTCCAAGTTATAATTTCTCCATTCTCTCTATACCTGGGTAACGGGAAAATGCTTCAAAAATGACGAGTGGACAAAGTCCTGATAGACCGATCTATTTCATCTATGTTAGAGAGTGAGTTAGGCCTCTATATTGAAGGGAGCACCCTGCCTTCATAAGGGGATTCCATAAGATTGCCGAATGAACCAGCCGACAGACAACAGAATGGAGGTCTGTATGCCAGTTTCGCTTCTATTTATTTTTTGGGGTTCCATCCTGTTCGTCACACCCCTATCTCAGGCTTTAGCTACAAATTTAAACCAAGATTCCTACAAGGCCAGTGAACTGGTTGGGAAATCTGTCAAGAATCTGCAAGGCGAAGACATTGGGCAGATTGAAGAACTGGTCATAGGGAACAATGGAGAAGTCGGATATGCAGTTTTATCCTTTGGAGGATTTTTAGGTATGGGCGATAAGCTCTTTGCTGTGCCTTGGGCCGCACTTGCACATCAACCGGATCGCGAGTATTTGACTCTGGACATTCAGCCCAAAAATTTAGAAAAGGCTCCAGGCTTTAATAAAAATGATTGGCCGGACATGAAGGAAGAAAAATGGAAATTACTGATATGGGAATTCTACTCAAAGCCCGATCCATCCCCTCATAATACCAATACCGGTAACTCCTCTGGTAGTTAGGGTTCAACAGACTGAACGGGCATGGGCAAGGATTAAGGAGGCGTAGAGGTCTTTCCTGTTGATAAAATGCGCGTTATCAAGGCCTACCAACTGAACCACAACACGGCTCGCCCCTGCATGGACAGAACCTAGACGTTCGCCATGAAAAATTCTGTCCAGTGTTGTCTAGGACCCCAAGTAGCATAGAGTGCATATTCATACAAGTCGTCCGGTTAACCATACAATCAACGCTCACAGGAGAGAGTACATGAATCACAATGTTTTCTTGATGACTTTGATCTACTTCACATTACTGGTTGCTGTTGTCCATGCTGAAGAAATTGGAAGTGTAGATACCAAATTCAATTTTTTGGGCCCTGATCACAAAATTGTGATTGAAGCGTTTGATGATCCAAAGATTGAAGGAGTCACTTGCCATCTGAGTCGATCGAAGACAGGGGGATTGAAAGGCATGGTTGGTGTTGCTGAGGACACTTCAGATGCCTCAATTGCCTGCCGCCAGGTCGGCCCCATTCGCATTATTGCTGAACTTGAAGAAGGAGAGAAGGTGTTTCATGAGAGTCGATCATTGATCTTTAAAAAATTGCAGGTGGTCCGATTTTTTGACAAGAAACGTCAAACATTCATTTATCTCGTATACAGCGATAAAGTAATCGAAGGCTCACCAAAAAATTCAATCTCGACGGTGCCGATCAGATCTTGGGAGAGCCCATAACAACGAGGGATCAAGTAGGGATATTACGGTCTAACCTTAAGGCTTTGTCCATCGTGTTCTGAACCCACTATCATCAACATGAAAAAATGGACCCGGATGTGCTTTTGGTCCATAAATACCTCATTCCCCGATAAAAGGTTGATACCAGGTTTCACGAGATTTGTTCTCCACGATACCCGCCAGCACGATGGAACCTGCAATCGTGGATTTACCGTCCTGATTAAAATCTTCCCTTTGATTACTCCAGCTTGGTCGTTAACGCAAAAAAATATCCCAGGGTTTTGATGAGTTTCTCGATTTCAATTCATCTCCTATAGTGGATGGGATGGGGATGAAAGGAAAGGGAATCAAATGGGGTCTTGTGCACAAAGCAATTGATTCTACGGGACGCTCCCCGATTCAATTTTAATGTGAACGGAATTTCGTTTTTCTATTTTCAAATCTTCATCATAAATAAGGCCAAGCATTGGTACAAAAAAGTTTATCTTTTTCCAAAAGGGGGCGGTATCATGAATCAATTGACGGGAAAACTAAGCTCAGCTTCCATGCGAATCGTTTGGATAGTGCCATTATTATTTTCAGGAGTTGTCGCGTGTCAGGAAGAAGAAGAACCCGTCAATACACGCCCTTCTCAATCCAATACCAATAATCTTCCCGAACCCTACCAAATTCCTCCTCCTGTTGAATCCAGCACGCCAAGCGGTTTAAAAGAGGAGGTTCCCACGACCGGAATTCCCAGAAATATGACGGGTGAAGTGATATCGATTGAAGGAAAAACCTATATCATTAAAGACCAGGAAAATAGGCAGATTCTTGTTGAAGCTAACTCCGTGACGCTGGTCGATGAGTCAATTAATGTTGGGGATAAAGCAGAAATTCGTTATTCGGCAGATAATCAACCCATAGCTATCAGAAAAATGCGAAAAGTTTTATAGGTTTAGTATATAAGCCAAATTTCATCCTGATTAATCATCGGAATGAGAATCAAAATCCAGTATCACTTTTGAAGTTACCCCACTCATTAATGAGATGAAAATTAACTCATATCGTCGGCGAAATGGGAGGAGAAAGATCCCATTTCGCCCGATTAAAGTTAGTGAAGACAGAATTATTTCTTCTTAGTGTTTCTGATCCTTTGCTTCATAAGGATGTTTTTCCATCCATTTATCAACCCAAGCTTTGACTTCTTCTTTCCGGTCTCCATATCGTTCTTGAAGTTTTCCTTCGAAACGGTCTGTCCGCCCTTCAATCGCAAGCAAATCATCATCCGTAAAATCTCCCCAGTTTTCCTTAAGCGCACCCTTTAGCTGCTTCCAATTACCCTTAAATTGGTCCTCATTATATACCTTGTGGATATAGCCATTCTGAAATCCCTCTTCCCCGGAAACTGAATAGATCATCCCGGTTGCGCCCCAAGCAGGAGCACTCAGGAGAAAAATGGACACCAAGGTTGAGGCAATATTATTTTTCAAGCTATGTTGCGTAATGTTCATCATTTCCCTCCTTAATCTTAATTTTTTAAGCTATAGTGGAATAGGACATGGGCATTTACTCAGCCCCTTCACCCAGGAGCGGGAAGGGATATTTGCCCGCCTCCTGGGGACGATGGGTATCCTGATTTTCACCATGAGTGAGAACAGGGTTATCGGACTGGTTTGTTTTTCGTCTGCCAATCCTCAGTCCATTTATTCAATTCTTCTTTTTGATCTCCATATAATTCTTGGGCCCTTCCCTTAAATTTATCGTAATCTCCTTCGATTTGGGTTAATTCATCGTCCGTAAACTTTCCCCACTTTTTTTTCACTTCCCCCTTAAACTGATTCCAATTTCCTTTGAATTGCTCTTTGTTCATGGCGTTCTCCTTTACACGTTGGGTAAACATTTAAAATTTTTCAATTGTCTTTAAAGTCATTTTTTCCCGTTTTTTTTCACCCACCTCCTTTTGGTAAAATTTTTCAAAAATGTAGATCGAACCCAAGTGTGCCCACAGGGCCCTTGGCATGACTTTTTTAGATGTTCATCCTTTGATGGCACTGCCCCAACCAATCAAACCGACATACTCCTTCATCTGACCAATTGCGGCTCAACATAAACTAAAAACCCCCACCCCATGAATTCCCAAAAGATATTGGATGTCGTGTGGGTGGAAATCCCACTCCATAAGTCCCTTACTCTTGTCTATTTTTTATCAAGACAATCCCCGCTTCACCAACGTATAAATTGGTTTTCTACGCCCTCCTTTTTATCCAGAGGTTTTTCGTCAGACCAAATATTGAGGCCATACCCGTTCGTTTCCGCATGTGACTCCGTGAAATGTGGAATGGTATCCAGACAAATGCTCAAGAAGGATTTATTC
>JBATLR010000486.1:0-1870 GCA_049289415.1 Nitrospirales bacterium | reverse complement strand
CCTACAGCATGTGCGAAAAACGATTCAATTGAGCATCCCGTATGTGGCTTGCCCCAGGGCATTGTAAACATAGTGCTAACCGGCTTAATCTTTTTCAGGCCACAGGAAGGGGGGGTCTGGTGGATTCCCAGCCGGTGAAAGGAGGGCGTGGCCCGGTTGAGACATTTTCTCGGTCGGGTGTTGAGGCGATGGGCGATGGTGTTCAGGTCGTGTTGGGTATAGCCCGAACAGATCCGTAGCCTTGGGCAGATACTGGCGCAGCAGCCCATTGGTGTTCTCGTTGGTGCCACTCTGCCATGGGTATGTGGATGGGCAAAGAACACTCGGATGACGAGTTCTTGTGCCAGGCGCTCGTGTTCGGCCATCTTTTTTCTCGATCATAGGTCAGGGTTTTTCGCAACGGGGCCGGCACATGCTTGAGTTTTCGGGTAAATCCCTGTCGGGCACTCAGCGCATCCGTCCCGTCTAGCTGTGCCAAGATGTCCAGGGGCGTCGTCCGCTCCACGGGGCTACCAACCGCCGAGCCATTGCATGCACCCTTGATGAGCTTCCCCTGCCACCAGTGGCGGGGGAAGGTGCGGCTCGCCCCCTCTGCGGGGCGCTCGGCAATCAGCGTCATGTTGCGGATCTGGCCGCGTCGATCCCTCCCTCGTGCCCGAGGACGGCCCTCCTAGCATACCTGCCGCAGCGTAGCCAATAGTTCGCTGCACAAGGTTCTGCGTGGCAGCAGGTGCAGGGCCACATAGATGGTCTCTGCCGAGAGGTATTTTTGCATGTTGTCACGATACTCACGTCGGAGGCGTTCGACAATCTGTTCCTCTGAGCAACTTCGGGCCAGGTGTGTCTGGACATACCACCACAGTCAGGGGTCCAGGAGATTGCGCGGGCGCCGAGGCTGACGTGCCCGCCCCACCACAGTGCCCATCGTCCTCAGTGAATGGCCTTGAAGCAGCCATAAACTCAGGGTCTCAAGTTCTTCGACACTCATGTGCGTGTAGTATTTCTTTGGCATGGCATCACCTTAGCCCATCAGGGTCTGAAGTGTTGCACTTGGAGTTTGAACCTAAGCTTTCCAAAAATGGCGTCTTTAGCTGTTTTTAAGACACGAAATTTGAGGACTTTTTTTCGCCGGAATATTGATGGGTTTCGCCGGTTTGAGAATTGCGTCTTGTTCTTGCCTTTGGCTGATGTACGACCTATTTTTCTAATCCTGGAAATGTTTAACCTCGGTCCTCAAGATTTTACCATGCCTCTTGTGGACCCTCTTGGGGGCATCCGGTCTTTGTTTCCCGTTGTCTATAAATTCCTGGAACTACTTCACTGGCGAAAATTTGATTTGATTTATTTCACGCGTTTTTCTAGATTTGATTCTCATGCATTAGATTTTCATAAAATAACCTCAACTTAGGAGGAAGCCATGCAGGGAGTCTTGGTTGTTCGACCCGGTTCTCCTGGGCTTCCGTGGTTCTGGCAACGGCAGAGGGATGCAGTCCTTTTGCCAGTTGGTGTGATAAGGTTCTGGGGATCACACCGTCCTTCCTTCTTTTTTTCACCCTACTGTTCTTCCATTCACCTTCTCGGAAATAACCTATTCCCTTATATTCAATTCCTAATTGTTGCTCCTAGGGAATATCCCGTTCCTTGAACCGTTTGGCAAAAGGTTTCGACTAACGAAAAAAGAGAAGTTATATGCCGAAGCGGATGGTATCCAACCGGAAAGAACATTTGAGTGTTTGGTCTAGATCATCTGATCGATACACTGGAAAAGGCATGTCGGATATATTTTTAAGACCGTCCAACCTGGAAGTCGGCATGTCTCCTTATCCAAAAAAGAAGGGAAACGGAAAAGATTATGGGAATACAGGAAAAC
>JBATLR010000485.1:0-26466 GCA_049289415.1 Nitrospirales bacterium | reverse complement strand
AATGTGTGTGTCGGTCGGACAACGATTGCCCGGGATCGCAGAAATGTAAAACGCCTGTGACCAAAAAGAATTACTGTACGAAATGAGGGTCAACCTGCACCGGTCAATAAACGAAGCCAGAATGAGTACGGTTCAAGAAATGTCGAAGAGTGAGACACAGGGTTCCCCCAAGCCCGTTTTATGGATAACGTTTAACAAGGGGAGTAGACCATGAAACGAAACTGGTGGTTTCTCATCACGATTGGTGCGGGTCTAGCGATCATGGCGGGCAGTCCCACTACCTCCCAGGCCTATCAAATTAAAAAAACAAAGCGACTGATGCGAATGCTAAGTCTTGTATTTCTCCTGGCGATTTTTGGTGTGAATGAGGCGTCGGCCAATTTATGTGACAAGGTGACGGATCTTTCGACGATTCAGGAGACCAAAGATGAGATTGAGTTTTATAAGGAACTTTTTCCCAATGCGGACTACCACGGCAGTCATGCCTATAACGGCTTTGTGCTGGAGTGTAATCGTAGGCGCGATAATAAGGGCGACGAAGTGAGAAAGATGCTCACGAATAAAGACTGGGCCGAGATGAAGAGCATCTTGAAAGAGAACGATCTTTCGCCCTATTTATTTTCGGCGAAGTATAAGTTCTTCGGCATCGCCTGGTTTCAAATGAGCTACTTGATTTGGAAAGAGGGTGGCGTCTGGAAGATGGTGCTTCCCTATGATCCAATTATTAATGATGAGGTTGAAAACCGGATCGATTTTAATATGACCCACGCTGGGAACCTCTACGATAAGGATCAAGTAGACGAAGGCGGGAGCGGTTCGACTAAGACGTATACCCTGAAATCAACCTTCCAGCCAATTAGCGTCACGAAATGTGCCACCACAACGTTCTTTGCTGGCAAGGAAAAGAAGTACGATGGGCAAAATGGCGTCGATGCCCATAAGAGGGACCCCGCCAATCAGCATATTAGCCTTGGAAAAATTCAGTACTCTTATAAAAACTCCAGTGGCAACTATTGGGTAATGAATGGCTGTCGGGTCAAAAAAGATGAGCATCTCTATGGCACCAATCCCGCCACTGGAAATTTTGAAAAGATTTTGCCAGCGGATTGGATTTTAAATAATTTTGAAAAAGTCGCCGAGGATTATTGGAGTATTCCCTCAAATTTTGAGCTGCATATTCTTTTAAAGGGTCATAATGAAGGTCGACTTGATCCTGCGGTCAAAACCAAAATCAATAATCATATTAAAAATGGGAATTATTTAACGATACGCTTTGGATCGAAGTTCCTTCCCGGCGCCAATCAAATGTATAAGGCAAATGCCTGGCAACCGAATAACTTTTCCACAATGACCGATGATGGAACCTATAAGCACGAAGTCGGTCACGCCTTTGGTTTAGATGATGAATACGCTCAAGGCTCAGGGAGTAAAAATAAAAATGATTGTGCCCATTCCCAATATGATCAATTTGATGGCGTCTCGGGGTCAACCACTTACACTATCGACGATTACACCATGTGTAATGGTTATGGGAAACAAACCAATACCATTTATCATTATATAGCGGTCACCCGCTATATCTTGGGAGAGACCTGCAAGGAGGATTCCGATTGCGGAGGCGGTCGCTATTGCAATAACCGCTTGGGACTCAACCGCTGCTTAGCGGACGGAACAAAAGATGTAAATCAGAGCTGCATTAAAGACAGGGAATGCACATCCGGCAAGTGCGAAAAAGATAGATGTGTGTGTAAGAGTGACGGCGACTGTCCCAATGGGCAAGCCTGTTATACCCCAATCGGGAAAGCCAACTATTGCGCAAGTACGAGCAAGGCCCTTGGGGCCAGTTGTTCTAAAAACAGCCAATGTGCCTCGGACAAGTGTCAACAAGACCAATGCGTGTGTAAGGGGGACGGTGACTGTCCGAATGGGCAGGCCTGCTTTACACCCGTCGGGAAGGCGAACTATTGCGCGAATACGAATAAGGCCCTGGGGGCCAATTGTAGCAAGGATGATCAATGCGCCTCGGGCAAGTGTCAACAAGACCAATGCGTGTGTAAGGGGGACGGCGACTGTCCGAACGGGCAAGCCTGCTATACCCCAATCGGGAAGGCGAACTATTGCGCGAGTACGAGTAAGGCCCTAGGAGCCAGCTGTACCAAGGATAGTCAATGTGCCTCAGACAAGTGTGAACAGGACCAGTGTGTATGTCAGTCAAACGGCGACTGTCCCAATGGGCAAAGTTGCTATACGCCCGTCGGGAAGGCGAACTATTGTGCGAGTACGAGTAAGGCCTTAGGAGCGAGTTGTACCAAGGATAGTCAATGTGCCTCGGACAAGTGCGAACAGGACCAGTGTGTGTGTAAGTCGAACGGCGACTGTCCCAATGGGCAAACCTGCTATACGCCCGTTGGGAAGGCGAACTATTGTGCGAGTACAAGTAAGGCCCTGGGGGCCAGCTGTTCTCAGAACAGTCAGTGTGCCTCGGATAAATGTGAACAAGGTGAATGTGTGTGTCGGTCGGACAACGATTGCCCGGGATCGCAGAAATGTAAAACGCCTGTGACCAAAAAGAATTACTGTACGAAATGAGGGTCAACCTGCAACGGTCAATAAACGAAGCCAGAATGAGTACGGTTCAAGAAATGCCGAAGAGTGATACACAGGGTTCCCCCAAGCCCGTTTTATGGATAACGTTTAACAAGGGGAGTAGACCATGAAACGAAACTGGTGGTACCACATCATGGGTTGCTCCCAACTATTCTCAGCCCACTACTAAATCTCTAGGCGCAAACTGTGCCAAGAACGGGGAGTGCCAATCAGATAATTGTGAGGGTAACCGATGTGTCTGCAAATCTGATAGTGAATGTCCAGGAAACAAAGCTGCTATACCCCGGTGACTGCAGCGAACGATTGCGAGGTTTACGAGCAAGGGTCTTGGCGTATCTTGTTCTAAGAATAGTCAATGTCGATCGGATAAATGCCAAGGCGGAGCATGTGTCTTCAAAAAAATGATTGCGACTTCCCAAATCGCCAAAAGTGCAAAAAACCAGTCATAGGCTCAAATCACTGCGAATAATGATGAGGGGTCCTGATGGTCTGAATTGCCTATCAAGAGGGTGTCATTTCACCAAAGTCGATTGACATGTTGAAGCGAATGTTTCATAAACTTTTCCATTTTGAAACGAAGGTGGTGGGTTTTGGACGAATCTAGAGAATTTTGAGTATAGAGGTATGGCTCTGTATTCGTTTCTAAAGGTTTTTTAACCAGACAGATTTCCCTCACATGGTATGGGGAATTGCGGCAATTCTTAGCGAAGTGGATGCGATAAGTGTGAGGTTTAGGAAAGACCCACCATTTTGGGCAGAAAGTTTCATTGCTGGAATTACGGCACCTCCCGGAAGACGGATGGGCCATGCCGGTGCCATTATCACCGGCGGGAAAGGCACCGCCGCTGATAAAATGGCTGCCGTGGAATCGGCTGGTGTGCGAATGGTAAAAAACCCGGCTGAAATCGGGGAAGCGGTGAAAACAGTTTTGGGTTGATCATTCTGTCGTTCCTGGGCACTCTCATGTGCTCCTTTCCTTTGAGCTGTAGTTCTTCACTAATCCTGGCTGAAAAATCTGGAGGACCTCATCCATCTCTCACATCTTTCCAAGAGTACTATTATGGGACTATTGAACTAGCTATTTCCCGTAGCATTCTGCGGGGCTACCATTGAGCTTTCCCCTTTGGGAAGTTGGAAATGTCACCCACGGAATTCACATTGTACCCAGGGTCTTATTCACATTGGGATTGCCCACATCTCCATCGCTCAAGACTTGAGGCGTCGCGGAGTGAGTGAAAGGCAGAAGCGTCAGGCTGAGGGTGAGACCCCGGAGGAGAGAGGCGGAAGGATTTTCCTGTGCTCATCATTAGCCTTAGTCCGTTTGCGTGTAATATGAAATGCTGCACGTGTACTGACCAGGCCATCCCTTTTATCGCGTTGAACCTGCGAGGCTGTTCATTCAGTCTTACGCCTTATGGCCCCGCAATGACAAGATTTTCCTTGCTGGGTGTTGGGGTGCCTCCCAACCTTCTAAGGGTTTTGCCTGACAGACTAGGCGCCTAGGCCTGCCTTTCTCGTAGAGGATAGAGGTGGGGCTGCTCCGTTTGCCATTACCACTTCCGATAACACTAATAACCAGGAAATGTCATTCATCGTGGTGTTTGCTGATGGTCAGGATGGTGGTTCTCTTCTGTGGCGGAAGCGTGCAAGTTTGGGGCTTGAGTTATAGGGATAAGGGAGAGGCTTCCCTGACGGATATCACAATTTAAACAGGAATAAGACGACGCCACTGACAAATATTGCGGCAATAAGGTTGCCCAAACCATGCTGGTCTCGCGCAACCGGCTGCCGAGCCAGCCAACATGCCGCTTAATACATTTGTGGCTGCGGTTGGTGAAAACGAAATCGCTCTGATTCTGTGGTTCAACCACAAATAAAAATATTAATGAACGCTGAAAGTTTGCGGCTTATTTAGCCACACGGCACTCACCATTGTTCTCGCGCTATGCGCAGGCTAATCGTATGCCGTAGCCAAAGGCGACAGCGACTTCTGCGGCCTCACCGCCTGCAAGGCCTAGTTGAATCCCGGTCAGCGGAATATAAGCCAAGTCTTCTGAAGGTAGGCTGAACAAGAGCGTAACTTCGACACCCCCTATAAAAGCGGCCCCAAGATTCACAGCGACCTCAAACCCATCCAGCCAACCCTGCACAGACGATGCGCCTAGCGTATCATGGCCACCTAAATAAAATCCGATGTTGCCGCTAACATCGGCTTCTTCTTGTGCGCCAAGATCGAATGCCGTAGAAACGTATGTGCATGTTCCTGGTGTCGAGGGATTAAACGGAAATGACTGTGCTGCGCCGATGCTGAATCCTGCAATTCCAGAAATGTCTCCTGATGCACCAGTAGACCACGACGGGTTTATGCCGGCCCCAAGGCCTCTTGACTTAACGACCGGACCAGCGAACGGGTGCCGTAATTCGTTCTCGCCACTTCCAAATATTGTATTCCGGACGGTTTGTATTTCGATCGCACTTAATTTCTGACGTCCATCTCGCAGATATGGTCGAATTGCCGTTGCTCTTCGAAAAACTTCCGTGATAAAGGGCCTTTGATTCTGCAGCTCTCGCCTCGCTGCCTGGATTAACTGAATTTTTTGCCGCGGCGTCAGTGCCGAGGCACTCATAGCAGCCAGCCGAGGCGCATATCTCACAGCTTTGGCGACAGCTTTCGCACGACCTTCTCGCGCTTCAGTATTTGCAATGTCTTGCAACATTTCACCCATTTCGACCCGCGACTTATGACGCGCGGCTGCTGCGGCTTGCTCAACTCGTCGTTGTGCTTCGGCAGCGGCCACCTGAGCTCGCCGTTTCGCCGCTACAGCAGCTCGTTGAGCCGCTGCCCGCGCAGCAGCAGCTTTTCGCTTGGCGGCATCGGCAAGGCCCCCTCGCGTCTGAATGCCGCTGTACGACCCCTCGGCAACCAGCTGTGATCCATCGACGTACATGTAAGAAACGGAGTGAATATCTGGTTGTTCATCCGTGCCGGGTGTTGAAAGAGCGACCGACTCGGCCAGATCCTCGGCATGCTCGCCGGTCGTTGCCTGGATGTTGTAGGTTTCGCCATCTTCAAGGCGGAAGAGTTCAAGTGATTCTGTTCCGGGCGTTATCCGGTAGGCGCCTGGCGGCACCACAAGGTCTTTACCTTCGATATCGCTGAAATGTACGGGTTTGGAGAGACTGACGATTTGGGCCAAAACATCGATGTCGGTGGGTGCCTGGCCATGGCCCAAGACCGGCGTGAGCAACATTGCGAATATCAGTACTAATTGCGAAAAATTACGCAAGGGACCCCCCCTCTAAATAAAATGCACATGTTCGAAAACTGTGGCTTTATTTTCGAGTTCGTCTTAGCCGGACCAGGCTTATAACACATTAAAAAATGAATATTAAAGGGCCTTTTTGAGTGGACCGCAAAGTACTCAAGCATCCGCTGAAGGGTCAATCTCGAGCCCCTGCTGTCTGAAAGCCGTAAGTTGACCCTTCGAGACTGGCTGGAGGGGCCCATTTTTCACGGATCAGGCCCAGCATTTGGTTTTTATGGTGGTGTGTTGAGTGGAGAAATGGGCAAAGGGAGAGGGGCGGAGAAGTCGAGCGGGAATCGCTGTCCCCATCGGCGCTTGGTCGGCCTTACCGGGAACAAGCTGGGATCGTAACGCCACGGTGGACGCCAGCATGCCATGGAAGCGAATGAGATGGTGCCGAGTACGCCGGACGAGCGCGGCCAAGCGTTGCAGGAATTCCAGTGGGGACATCACAAGATGGGTGGTGCCATTCTGGTAAGGAGGGTTAAATTCCACACGACCTCACCGGCTGGTGGACGTCGAAATCGTAGGTGGCCTAGGGCTGGACGTGTGAGGTCGCTCCAGAGACGTTCGAGTTTCTGTCGCTGATGGGATGCACATTTCGTATTGGCAGGTAAGCTAAACCCCCTGGGCACTGACGCAGCCTGGGGGTTGCGGTACCTGAGCAGACTGCGACTGTCCTGGATGATGGGAGGGCAGGAGGCTTGAGTATCCGGGGCGATGCGTTTAGAGGTTGCCGACATAGGTCCCCGTGACGGAAGATGTGATTGGGCTTAAAAATAATAACCCCAAGCCGTTCGTGTGGATGATATTTTTCTGAGAAATTCTGGAGAAGATCAAGCCATCTTAAATCGTTCTTGAGATCGCTAGGCATTGGGAATAAAGGGGGATACCCTTTTGATGAAAAACACGAGAGACTATTTGGTCATGAAAGAAATCAGAATCCTGATGCTAGTCCTCGGACTAGTCGTTCCTTTCCTAGGATGTGCCACGGAAATGGCGCCGTTGCCTGCCAGTCTTTCAGCCGATCAAACAATCGTGTTTGGGAAGGTTCAAGCAAGTCTCACCGGACCTACGACCCGATGGTATCTTCCGCAGATTCGATTTTTTGAGCTCATGAATCACTCTACGAAGGAACGGTTCCGGGTGGATATCGAGTCTGCGGATTCGCCCTTTTTTCTCGCAATTCCGCCAGGCGAATATGAGTTGGTGCGGCTCCAGATCAATGAAGGGGCATTCCGATCTATGGCCCAATTGAACTCGACGTTTCAGGTGAATCAGGGTGGGCTGAATTATCTGGGGAAATGGGAAGTGAAAATACATCCCCCGACGTATCTTCGGTTGGTTGATGTTTCCGTGGAAACTGCTTTAGAGGATGCAAAAGCCCAGGTCCTTGCACTTCATCCAGATTTGGCCGGTCTTCCTATCAATTCGCAACTCCCGACACCTAAGGATTCGGAAACGCGTTTAGTGGAAATATCTCCTTATCCTCGGGTATGGTGGTTTTGCCGCCATTTAACCTGTTAATTTTAGATATGAGAAATATCAGGTCCTAACGGTGGCTTGCAGATGGACAATGCCGATCCAGAAAGGGAATACGTCACAAGCCGCCAATGAGGTTTCCTCGGTATTAGGGAAGTGGTGAGAGAGAACAATCCTGTCGAACCTGATGATCGGAATGTACGAGTGAGAAGGTTGTCGTTTATTTTTTTAGCACTTTTAGGGATTTTCGCAATGGGCTGCGGTCTCTTCCCTCAGGAACAACTGTATGGTTGGAAGGGCGTGCATCGTGAAGAGCTTATTCGGGTGATGGGGACGCCGACTAAGGAGACGGCTTTGCCTGACGGCGGACAACGTTTGGAATTTATTCAACGGATAACTCGCCATCCATTGGGGGGTGAAGTGTATGGCACTTCGTATGAGTGTCATAAAACGTTTGAACTCGATGCCGAAGGTATCATTCAAAAAGCCGTTTCTGAAACGCCGTGTTGATCAAACAGCACTAACACCGCATTGTTCCAGAAAACCCAAAACAACCCGGATGGCGCGCGATATGACCTTTAATCAAGCCATCCGGCTCAATCGTGGGGAGAGTTGACCAATGTCGCGTAAATATCTGGCCTTTGATATCGAAACGGCAAAGATTTTGCCCGAAAATTTCGGTGACTTACATGATCATCGGCCCCTCGGCATCACCTGTATGGCGACCTGGTGCAGCGATGAATCCTCGGCGGTGACGTTTTACTCGAAAAATCCAGATGGATCTCCTGCGCCGCAAATGACCAAGGCGGATGTCACCGCCTTTGTCGAGCATCTCAAAACCAAGTTGCAGGAGGGTTATACCATCATCACCCACAATGGGCTGGGATTCGATTTCGTGATTGTGGCGGAAGAATCCGGCCAGGTTGATGATTGCCGTGAATTGGCGATGAGCCACGTGGACATGATGTATCACTTCTTTTGCGGGAAAGGATTCCCCATTAAGCTCAACGCCGCGGCGAAGGCCATTGGTGTGAGTAAGCCCGCGAATGTGGATGGCTCCGTCGCCCCGAAGCTGTGGAAAGATGGCGACTTCCAGACGGTCTTGGATTATGTGGCTCAGGATTGTCGGTTAACATTGGATGTGGCCGAAGCCAGTGAACAAGCGAAAAAGATTAGTTGGATAACCGGGCGTGGCACAACATCCCATTTTGAATTGCCTGGTGGATGGCTGACCGTGCAAGAAGCCTCCAAGTTACCTCTGCCTGACACGTCATGGATGGATAAGCCATGGCCGCGATCAAAGTTTACGGTGTGGTGGTGAGCGTGGAAGATACCCCTTTGCGTGTGTGAATGTTTATAGAAAAATAGGAAAAAGAAGGAGAGATTATGTCTGTATTGATTGGGAAGAATTCGGTGGTCAGCGTCAATTATAAGCTCACTGACGATGCCGGTAAGGTGTTGGATAGTTCAGATGGGTCAAAGCCCATGGTGTACTTGCATGGTGCGGGGAATATCATCCCCGGGCTGGAGAAAGCGCTGGCCGGTAAAGGAGAGGGTGATGCTCTGAAGGTAAGGATTGAGCCTGCCGATGCCTATGGAGAGGTCATTCCTGACGGGATCAAGAGCATCGAAAGGGCTGCGTTTGAGGGGGTCGATTCGGTTGAGCCGGGAATGGTCTTTGAGGCGCAGGCACCGGACGGCACGACGCAGCAAATTATGGTGGTGAAAGTAGATGGGGATAAAGTCACCATTGATACCAATCATCCACTGGCCGGTATCGCGCTCAATTTTGATATTACCGTCTTGAGTGTGCGGGAAGCGACAAAACAAGAACTTGAGCATGGGCATACTCATGAGCACGGGCATGACCACTAGGTTCTAGCTGGGTATTTTTAAATAGTACGGTAGATGCAGGGTTTCGCCCCTGCAGACGAGCTCCTTTTGTTTCGGCAAAAGGACCCAAAACCACTTACGCCCCGTCCGGCCTCATCAGATATGGCGGACGCAAGTCATGGGAGAGCGGTCCAACTCGCTGCGCTCAGACAAGGCCCGCAAGTTGATAAGAGCGTCCACAATAGGGACAGGACGGCAGGCGTCGATAGGCGAGCTACGCAGACAAGAAGGATTTATCCCATGTGAGGAATAGCCGAATGTGGTGTCATTTTTGTATCCCCTGGATTTATGTTGACTATGAACTACGCAGATATCATCACCATCGAATCTGGGAAACGCAGTGGGAAACCCTGTATTAGAGGCATGCGTATTACTGTCTCGGATGTACTGGAATACTTGGCTTCAGGAATGACGGAAGACGAAATCATCAGTGATTTCCCTGAATTGACCAAGGATGATATTCATGCCTGTCTCTCCTTTGCCGCCGATCGTGAGAAAAAGCTTTCCGCGCCTTTGACATGAAGCTGCGTTTAGACCAGAAACTTTCCTTTAAACTCACTCCTAGTCTGAATTCCGTGTTCCCTGACTCCAAACAAGTAGGAAAAATTACCCTTTACCATTCAAGCTGTGTTCGATAATTCTGACTGATGAATGAATTGAGCAAGTCTTGGCAGACTTTGTCATCCTGAGAGAAACGAAGGATCTCGCAAAGCCGTGAAATCTTTAACATTGGGGCAGATCCGTCGCCGTTGGTTTAGTAAGACCTTCGGATTGAGGAACAACTGAGTATATATTGCCGATTCGTTTTGTTATTGAGGTTTTTATGCGATCCAAATAAGATGCCTGATACATGGTCACATAAATTGCAACTGACTGAGTTCGCATCAATTGTTGCATTTTTTCTGAAGAATTGATGGCGTGTAAGGCGGAAAAGAAACGAAAATACGCCGGATGCCTATCCATTTAATCATTTTTGTGCGGCCTGTAGGACAAAAGTATGAGCATTATTCACGTTAATCAGATCAAGAACCATGTATCACGCCTTTTCGAGGGCAAAATTGACATGCAGGATGCTGGGAGGCCTGGGGTTGATTTCGATAACCAGAATCTCACACGTTCGCTTGCCGCCTACGCGATTCATTATTTATCCGGTGCAGATCCGGTGAATGCTGCTAAGTCTATTACGGATGGTGGAGATGACAACGGTATCGACGCTATCTTCTATCACGAACCTGAAAGACGACTCTATATTGTGCAGTCCAAATGGATCCACGATGGCAGCGGTGAGCCTTCAAATGGCGATATGAAGAAGTTTATTGGGGGGATTAAGGATCTCTTCAACACACGGTTCGAGCGATTCAACAAAAAGGTCAATGCCAACAAGTCTCTCCTTACTCAGGTTCTTAATGATCCTCAATCCACCTACAACGTCGTAGTTGTATACACCGGGATAAACTCTCTTGCGGATCCTTCTCAACGAGACCTCGATGACTTGCGCGATGAAATGAATGACGCAAGTGAATTACTTATCATTACAATATTAAATCAGTCTGCTCTGCACGGGTCACTTACCGCCCGTTTGGCTGGAGAACCAATTAATGTGGATTTGGGTCTGAAATCTTGGGGTAAAGTAGAAACACCGCAAGTAGCATTCTACGGCCAAGTCGCAGCACCAGTGATTGCTGATTGGTGGTCACAATACGGCGACCGACTTTTTGCAAGGAACTTGCGAAGCCTGCTCGGAGACACTGACGTCAACACGGAGATGCGTCTAACACTTCAAGAAGTCCCAGAGAACTTCTGGTACTTTAACAACGGCATTACAATTATTGCGAACAAGATCACGAAGACTATGGCAGGTGGCGGCGGCACAGATTTTGGCACTTTCCATTGTGAGAACATAAGTGTGGTGAACGGCGCACAGACCGTTAGCACTATTGGGCGTCATTTTGCCAAAGCACCTGAAAAAGTTGCCCATGCATTAGTTCCTCTTAGGGTTATCTCACTTGAAAAAGCAGATACACAACTGGAAATCTCAATTACAAAGACTAATAATCGGCAAAACCGAATAGACAATCGAGATTTCGTAACCCTGGATCCAGAACAATCACGGCTTCGAGCGGAACTCGGCGTCGAGGGGATTATGTACCATGTTATACGATCAGAAGCAGTTGCTAGGACAGACAAGTCGTTTGACTTGGTGGAAGCAACAACATCTTTAGCTTGTGCCTCCGGGAAGCCAAGTTTGTTTGTCCAGCTTAAGCGTGAGATTGGGAAGCTCTGGGAGGATATATCTCGTGTTCCCTACAAAGAGTTATTCAATCCCTCCGTCAATAGTTTTTTCCTTTGGCGAGTCGTCCAAATGCAGCGGCAGATCGATGTGAGTATCGATCAGATGTCAATCGCCCATGGATTATCCGGCAGAGATCTGAGTGTGGCTGTGCATGGGAATAGGTTAATTTCGGCGGTCGTTTTCCAGTCTCTGCCGCTAGGCCAATTTGGTGAACCAACATTTGACATTGTTGCTAAAGTCACGCCACTAATGATCTTTAGCCATACTCAAGATGCCTATATGAAATTGAAAGCCGCATTGGATGAAACATTTCCAAATGCGATAATCCCAACCCTATTTAAAAATATGAGCAAGTGCACGGATCTTTACACAAAGACCAAATAAAGATGATGCACCGATCAAAAACTTGCAGGTAAAGCCGCTATCCCGCCAAGACTGAAGATTAGCTTTTAGCCACCCGCAGGCTTCGAACGATTTGTAGACGGAATTGATTTCCCAATTTTCCCATGAACGGCGCGGAAGAGGCGGAGTTGGCCGTAATCGTAGAGGTTACCGAGTAGCTCTTTGGCGCCGGTGAGATTGCCAAACCCTGTTTTCTTAAAGGCCGCTGCCATTTCTAATCCCTGCTCCGGTGTCCACAGTTGGGTAAGGTCTACCGGCTCACCGGTTTGGATGGCTTGTTCCAGGTGTCCATAGATGGTGCTTTTGACTAACCCACGCTCTCTGGCGATTTGTTCGATCGAATGCCCCGACCGAAAATAGCGCAAGGTTTGATGGACGGTATCTCCAACTGGTCTCCTTCTGGAAGAGACCTGTGGTGCGGGAGGGGGATTGGATTCTTTTGGAATAGTCAGGGGAGCGTAGTTTTCCAAGTGTCTTGCGATGACCGCTAGGAACTTAGGCCCAAACTCCTGTAATTTTCGATTCCCGACTCCGCTAATTTGTAGAAATTCCTGTTCATTGGTCGGATAGTCTCGTGCCATCTGGCGTAGTGCGACATCCGAGAATATGACGTAGGCAGGGACGTCTGCCTCATCGGCTAATGTCTTTCGCAATTGACGGAGGCGAGTGAAGAGCATCTCATCGTGGCTAAGGTCCTCGCCAGAGAGCGCCTTACGTTCCGGTGTGCTCATGGGTGTTGTGAGCATGAGCGTCATGGGGTCTTGAAGAAAATGCTGACCCTGGTCGGTGACTTCCACCACTGTGAATGGGTCTGCCGTTTGTTGGAGATATCCCAGCCGGATGAGTTCCCGGCTGATGGCGGCCCATTCGGGCCTCCGGTGGGCTTCCCCTTTCCCGTAGCTGGTTAATTGGTCATGACGCCATCGGCGGATTTTTTCGGTGTTGGCTCCGGTGAGTACGGCGATGATGTGATTGAGTCCGACGCTAAATCCACTTGTCCCACGTATCTCTTCAACGCAAGAGAGAACGGTCTTTGCGGCATCCGTGCCGTCGAAGATATCCCTGGGCGTCAGGCAGTTATCGCATCCGCCACAGTTTTCGGATTCAACCTGTTCTCCAAAATATTGGAGCAATGTGCGGCGCCGGCATGTGGCACATTCCGCATAGTGCACCATTTCCTGTAATTGCCTGTTGGCGATCTGCTGCTCCTGGAAGTTAGGTTTCTCATTGATGAAGCGTTGCTGCTTGACCGTATCACCGGCGCTGAAGAGCAGGACACACTCGCTTGGCAGGCCATCCCGCCCGGCGCGCCCGGTCTCTTGATAATAGCTTTCGAGGTTTTTTGGTAAATCGTAGTGAATGACAAAGCGCACGTTAGGCTTGTTGATTCCCATGCCGAAGGCAATGGTGGCGCAAATCACCTGGATTTCATCTCGCAGGAACAATTCCTGATGCCGTGTGCGCTCCTCGGCACTCAGGCCGGCATGATAGGGCAGTGCCTTCAGGCCATAATGCTGTAAACGATCCGCCACACTTTCCGTGGTCTTTCGGCTCTGGCAGTAGAGAATTCCTGAGTCCTTGGGGCGTTTCCGGAGAAATGCGAGGACTTGTCCAAACGGGTTGTCCTTTGGCTGCACCTGGTAGGTCAGATTGGGCCGGTTGAAACTGGCCACGTAGCAGGCCGGATCCCGCAATCGTAGAAGCGTGACGATGTCTTTTTTCACCCGCTCCGTGGCGGTGGCGGTGAGCGCGATGATCGGGAGACTCGGGACCTGATCTCGGAGTTCCACAAGTCGCCGGTATTCCGGCCGGAAATCATGGCCCCATTCACTGATACAGTGGGCTTCATCAATGGCCAGCAGATTGACCTGAAAATTCCGGACCAGGCTAAGGTATCCGGGGACCATGAGGCGTTCCGGTGCCATGTAGAGGAGGCGGTAGTCACCCTGGTGCAGCCCCCGCAAGCGGATCTGGGATTCCTGCGCGGTCAGAGATGAGTTGAGATACGTAGCGGCAATGCCATTGGCCCGGAGACCATCCACTTGATCTTTCATCAGCGCAATGAGCGGCGAGACAACGATCGTCAGGCCCGAGCGGGCCATCGCCGGTAACTGAAAGCACAGGGACTTCCCTCCTCCCGTGGGTAACAGGGCCACCACGTCGCGCTCAGCGAGGACATCCCGAATGATCTCTTCTTGGAAAGGCCGAAAGGCCGTGAAACCAAAATGTTCTTTTAACAGAGAGAGGAGGTGAGGTTGTGTTGAGGAGTGCAGGTGCCGGGAGTCGGTATGTTGAGGGGATAGGTTGTTCTTCACAATTGAAGCTGTCACAAATGTAGGAGATGTTGATGGAGAGTATTGATAGGGATATTCTGATCTGCCACGAGGCTCATCTTGTGGGGGGAACATTCCCCAGTGCGCCTCGGTTGCCTTCTCATTGCCCACTCCGACAGCTTTCTGCCGCTCAGGCGCGATATTCTGTATTTTCTCTCAGTTTCTTCGTAATTTCGGTATGTTGTTTTTGCCAGTGGGCGGCTCAGGATCCGTCATCATGCTCTTTCCATAATGGGGCTGTCTACCTGTGTGAGTACAAGACCCTCGACATCATGAGGAAATCAGGGGCATTCAGCAAGAATCGGAGGAAATTGCCGAAAATAACAAAATAACCCCTGGTGTCGAGATGCAAGTAGCCGAACGAATGCAAGATACAACGCTGGTCTTGATGATTTCAGGACGAGTAACCATGTACTCCCGGAAAGTGTTCCAGGGGATGGTGAAATCCGCCAGGTTCTCTGGCGCCAAGCATATCATTTTTAATATGGAGGGCGTCACGTTCATGGACACCATTGGGTTGGGGGGGCTGGTGCTCGCCTACCTCGACTTGAATGACAATCATATGGCCATGAGCGTCGTAGAACCCCAACAGCCGGTGAAAACCCTACTCGAAGACGCAAATTTTCCCGAACTGATTCCGACATATCCCACCGAAGAGACTGCCTTGCAAGCCATCCATTAGTTTTCCGGGTGCGCTTCCCTTTTTCATCGTTTAAAATGATGTGAGTCGATTTTCCCTACGCGGGGTACGTGTGTTTAAACAATCGGCAGACAGTAGCGAATGTGTTATCCTCGCAAGGGCTCCCTAAAGGGAAGCAGTTAAAACGGAATGTTTAGGATAATAGGAAAGTTGTGATGACATGTGAGCATCTTCTGGCGCTGCGAGCGGAGCTGGTCCGTCAACAATTGACGGGCTTTGTGGTGCCGCATACGGATGAATATCAGAATGAATATTTGCCTCCCTGCGCAGAGCGGCTTGCCTGGTTGACCGGGTTTACCGGTTCGGCGGGGACGGCGATTGTCTTACGGGATGAAGCTGCAATGTTTGTGGATGGCCGGTATACGCTTCAAGTGGCTGACCAGGTTGATGAGAAAAGCTTTACGCTTCACAATAGTGGAGAAACTTCACCAGAAGAATGGTTGGCACTTCGTGCAGCACCAACCGATCGAATCGGCTATGACCCCTGGCTTCATACCCCGCGGGCTCTCGAACGGTTTCAGACAGCAACTGAACGAGTCGGTGCACAACTCGTCCCCTGTGTATCGAATCCTATCGATGGCGTCTGGCATGATCGGCCTCAACTACCCTCAGGTGTGATCAAGCCTCATCTCCTGGAGTATTCGGGTCAAAGTTCCCAGGTTAAGCGTGAGATATTAAGCCGGAGGTGTTTAGAAGACCGGATCGATGCGGCCATCATTACGGCACCCGATTCCATTGCCTGGTTGTTGAACATTCGCGGATCGGATGTAGCCCATACTCCACTACCATTGTGCGGGGCTATTCTATACGCCACCGGGCGGGTCGCCCTGTTTGTCGATCCGAAAAAAATCACCCCGGGCTTGCAAGCACATTTGGGTCCGGACATTTCCTTTGCCCTACCGGAGGAATTTGAAGCTGGCTTACAACAGTTGGGGACCCATGGGAATCGAGTGCTGTGTGATCCAGCCAAGACCAATTCCTGGATTTTCACCACACTAACTCAGAGTGGGGCTGACCTTGTACATAAAGATGATCCCTGTGTGCTGCCAAAGGCCTGTAAAAATCCGGTGGAAATTGCAGGAGCCTATGCGGCGCATCAACGGGATGGAGTGGCCATGTGTCAATTTCTGGCGTGGCTGGCCCGGGAAGGTCCCAGGGGACAGGTGACAGAATTAGAGGCCGTGGACTATCTCGATGCCTGTCGCCGAAAGCAGGCGTTGTGGGAGGATTGCAGCTTCCCTACAATTTCGGGTGCAGGGTCAAATGGCGCCATTGTGCATTATCATTCGACCCCGGAGACGAATAGGCGTTTGGAGTCCGGGACATTATATCTGGTGGATTCCGGCGGGCAGTATTTGGACGGAACGACCGATATCACCCGGACCATTGCGATTGGACGTCCTTCGGACGAACATCGTGATCGTTATACTCGCGTGTTACAAGGCCATATTGCTCTGGCCACGGCCAGATTTCCTGAAGGGACCACAGGCAGCCAATTGGATGCGCTGGCACGGGCGCCCCTATGGGCAATGGGGTTGGATTACGATCATGGGACAGGCCACGGTGTCGGGAGTTTTTTAGGGGTCCATGAAGGCCCACAACGGATCGGGAAAGCTGCCAATACGGTCGCCCTGAAGCCGGGGATGATTGTGTCAAATGAACCGGGTTATTACAAAACCGGTGCCTACGGGATTCGCTTGGAAAACCTGGTGACGGTGGTGGAGGATGAGTCCTTCAAGAACTCATCGCGGAGGTTTCTTGCCTTTGATACCCTGACGATTGTGCCATTTGAGCGAGCCCTCATTGCCATCGAGGTGTTATCGCTCAAAGAACGTCAGTGGGTGGATACCTATCATGCTCGCGTGTGGGCGGATCTCCAATCTGTTGTGGATACGGATACGCGAGCCTGGTTGGAGCAGGCAACGCAATCTCTCATCTAAATCCGCCAATTCTCTCCATGCTGTTCGCAACATAGTCAAACTGGAGCTATTTATGAAGACCCAAAAATCGAATGAAGAGATCGTGGATGCCATTAAAACCCAAATGGGGCAAAATCCTGAGATTACCAATGTGATTGTGAAGGGTCATCTTCTCCAGCTCCATGTAACCCAGGGACTGTTTCATCGTTTGTCGGCCGATCGCGAACGAGGGCGAAAAATTATCCTGGTCCTCATGGAACAGATGAAGCGACTGACCGGATTATCGGATGTGGCGGTGTGGGTGTATTCAGAGAATGAAAAAGTGATTGAGGGAACGGTCAAAGCCTTTGGCGGGGATAATGTCAACTTCCTGTTTGACTTGTAAGTTTCACGCGCGAATCTCAGTGCAAGGGGAATTCCCTATTCCTGATTGTTGCCTTTGGGCCAGGAGTCCAGGCTAGGAGGAAGTCCGGTTTTCCAAGATCCAACGCGTTTTCCCCCGAGACCTATCCGACAGGACCACACACCGTTCGGTGTATGATTAATCCGCCATCGTCCTCCATCGGCACTGATCCACATCCAGACGGGGGGACGTTGAACGGGTCGTTTAGATTCGGATGGCACTCAAACCTCCATGTCCTCGTGCTGAAAAGGGCTTTGGGAAGGCGCTGCAGTCAATTTAATGAGAGTATTGTGGTCGATAACTATGAGGCTTGACAAGTTCCTTGCCGGATATGTCATGGTGTGCCCATGAAAAATTCAGATTATACCTCACCAGCAATTGTGTCGGAAGCATCCACAGGCTTGGTGGGACAGTACGAAGCTGATGTCATGTGTCTGTCCGTGTATGGGAAGACCGTGATCCTGATTGGTACGGCCCATGTGTCACAAGAATCTGTGGATTTGGTCAAACTCGTCATTGAGCAGGAGCATCCCGATCGTGTCTGTGTCGAATTGGATGCCAAGCGTTTTGAAGCCATTTCGCATCCCAACCGATGGGAATCGTTAGACCTCAAGGAAATCATCCGGAAACAGCAGCTTAGTACGCTGATGGTCAATCTTATTTTGTCTTCCTTCCAAAAGCGGTTGGGAGATAAATTGGGCGTCATTCCAGGTACCGAAATGCTGGAGGCCATTCGTATGGCCGATAAGCATGATATTCCCGTGACCCTCGCTGACCGGGACGTGCGGGTGACGATGCGACGTGCTTGGCGCAACACCCCATTTTGGCGCAAAAGTCTATTAATGTCCTCGCTCATGCTGAGTATCTTCGACACCACTGAAGTCTCCGAAGAGGAGATTCGGAACCTCAAAAAGCAGGATGTGCTTTCAGAAATGATGAAGGACTTAGGGAAAGAGGTGCCAACGCTCAAAACGGTGCTCATTGACGAGCGGGATCACTATTTAGCCAAAAAAATTGCCGATGCCTCAGGGACCCGGATTGTCGCGGTGGTTGGTGCCGGGCATGTGGAAGGCATTTGCCGCACATTGAATGGCCGGGAGCAGGTGGACTTGGAGGAGCTGGAAAGTATCCAGCCCGTCTCTCCGGCCTGGAAAGCCGTGGGTTGGAGTATTCCTGCTCTGATTGTGGGGTCAATTGCCTGGATTGGATGGCAAAAAGGATTAAGCGCTGCCGGAGAGAATCTATTGTTTTGGATTTTAGCCAATGGAATTCCCAGCGGGATTGGCGGGTTGTTGGCCATGGCTCATCCGCTCACCATCCTCGCCGCATTTATCTCGGCACCGTTTACCAGTCTCACCCCCGTTATTGGAGTCGGGTATGTGACGGCGTTTGTCCAGGCCTACTTGCAACCGCCCCTGGTGCGGGAATTTCAAACCGTAGCAGAGGATATTGCCATTCCACGAAAATGGTGGAAGAGTCGACTTCTGCGAGTGTTCTTAGCGTTTCTTTTACCCACTATTGGAAGTCTCATCGGCACCTGGGTAGGGGGCACCCGCATTGTTTCCAATTTGTTTTAATCAGGAGGAAAGCAAAGCAACGGACCGTAAGGCTAGGGTTGGGGCGCAACGACTTTCGACGTATGCTGGAAAATACATTTTGGGCAGGTATAGTGAATAAATCGACCATCGCCAACGAGACGTTTCAGCATAGAAGTTTGACACCAGGTGCAGAGACGGTCCGGCAGATCCGAGGCAGGAGGCGTCAAGGGAGGAATAGAATCGGTGTTGGTCATGACTAGAAGCCATTCTCAAAAACATCCAGGGGGTTTGTCAATGTATACGACCATGAATGCCTCAAAAATATTGAATGGTGTGGTCCTGGGGTTTTTGCTGCTGTTCCCGGTATCCGGGTGGGCGGGAACGAATGATGAGGATATTTCACAATTAACTGTGTCTGCAGAGGGAACGATCAATGTGCCTCCCGATAAAGCGGTGCTAAGTTTTGCGGTTGAAACAGTCGGGGAAAAGTTGTCCGATGTTCAAAAAGGGAACCAGGAGAAGGTGGCGAAGGTCTTGGAGGAATGCCGGCGGTTTAATATTCCCTCTGAGTTCATTCAAACCACATCCTTGAATGTGATTCCTGAATATCCGCCACCTCCGCGACGTCCATCGGATGGAACCTTAGAGAACAGTATTCCCCGCATCATTGGCTACCGTGTCGTCCATCACGTCAATGTGGAGGTGCGTAATCTGGAAATTGTGGGGAAGGTTGTTGACCGGGTCTTACAAGTTGGGGCCAACAGATTTTCAGGCATCGCCTGGGGCTTGCAAAACGAACAACCCACAAAGCTTGAAGTCTTGAAACAGGCTTCTGCCAAAGCCCAAGCCAAGGCTGAAGCGTTGGCTCAGGCCTTGAACCTCAAGTTGGTTCGTATGATCAATGTCTCGGAAGGTGGAGTTTCCCCATCCCCTCCTGAGGGTCGATATCGCATGGCGATGGCCATGGATAGCGGCGGAGAAGCATCGGTGTCGGCAGGTGAAATCTCGATTCGTGGTTCCGTCCTCCTGGTGTATGAAATCAGCCAGAAGTAATCAATCCTGTCTGTATCTGCCTCGGGTCCCCGGTCCTTGTCCTCATGAGCATTCCCCCCATGAACAATGAAAAGCCCGAAAATGTTGCACGAACTGGAAAGGTTGGACCGGATCTTGGCGTTCCGGCACTGGTGGTATCCGGCTTTCTGGGGGCGGGCAAGACCACTCTTGTCAAACATCTGATTGCCGATGCTCAACGACAGGGCTTGAAATTGGCTGTGATCTCCAATGAATTTGGTGAATTGGGCATTGATCGAGCCCTGCTTCAAGAAGAAGGCGGTCCCGGCTATGTTGAGCTTGAAGGCGGGTGTGTGTGTTGCCAGCTTTCCGGTGAATTACTCAGCACCCTACAAAACCTGTGGGAAACCATTCATCCGGATCGAGTCGTGGTGGAAACATCCGGTGTGGCATTACCCTTCGAAACACTCCTGACGTTTTGGCGGGAGCCTGTCACGGAGTGGGTAGGCGAAAGTTTAGCCGTGGTCGTCGTCAATGCCGAACAAGTGGCTCAAGGGCGGGATTTGGAAGGCACGTTTGAGCAACAGGTATCTTCGGCAGATTTATTGGTAATCAATAAATTCGATTTAGTTCCACCAGACTCCTTCGGTCGATTGGAAGACCTTCTCCATGATATGGCCCCTGGTGCTCCAGTGATTCGAAGTATTCAGGGTGAAATCGATACGTCGATTGTTTTTCCTTCCATCTCTGCGAAAAAGACTTCACCCACCTCTCAGCGAAAGCCTGAACTCCTTCCTCACACGCATGAGGAATTTGAGGCGCAGGAACTCTCCTTTCCTGACGACCTCACGCCCGAACAGCTTATCCAACAACTTCAGCCACTCAATACTCTTCGCATCAAAGGCATCGTCAACACCTCAGAAGGGCCGAAGCTTGTCCAGGGCGTTGGTCCCCGTATTGATCTCAGTCCTCCTCCCTCACAATTTCCCCAAGAAATGCTTGGTCGCCTGGTCGCCATCCGTCGAAAATAGGGACTTCGGCTCTTTCAACGAAAATGGAGACTTCGGCTTTTCCAATCCCTCCGTGGATTTGGTTCCCACTCATGCGGGACTGGTGGAAATCACCTGTTATTCATGTTGGTCACACCAAAGACACGCATAGTGTTGTCTTGACACCCTCCTGTTAAAGGTATAGCGTGAGTATATGACGTATGAATCTACGTTGACTCTCCTATCCCTCGCGCTTCAGCATTCCTTCCTGCGCGTCTGATTCCTCTGTCTCCGCAAGCCTACGCCTACACTCTTCTCACCAATCGGTGCCGTCCAACGGTTTCGATTGTAACGCTGGTCGTCAGATCAGGTTCCGGGAGAGTTCATTCCTGACCCTGCGGTCTCAGGAAAGAGGTGAACACCATGTATCAATTAGAAGCTCTCTTAGGCCTCATGTTTCTCTTTTGGGGTGCGGCCATTTATGCGTCTTTTATCGAGAGGCCAACATCTGCCGCGTAGGAATCTGTCTTTGATGGAGTAAGTATCCTTACTCTCATAGGCAGATTGTCAATCTTGTTTGCCGCGTCATATGGACCCATGTGACGTGGAGGGCACTTTTTTACCTTTTTTTAAGAAGGAGAGAATAACTATGAAACACACTCTATTGATGAAACGCACCATTCTTGTTGCCTCCATGGCGCTCATCCCTTTGATTCTGCCGGGACTGACTTTAGCCGCCCCACAAGTAACAGAACCGATGTCTTCTGCCGAAGCACAGGCTCAAGGTCTCACGCAAATCGCGGTGGGAAGTGTCCAGGACACATTAAAAGCCTGTCTGGGAAGAATTCCCCAAGATGCCAGTAGCGGGCAACTTATGTTAGCGGAACAAAACTGCCAACACGTCGATGCTGAGAGGACAATCAATCAGGCTTCACTGACTTTCTGAGGAATAATCCGGGCGCCGGCCCTTTCTGGTTTCCCTGGGAATCTTACTCAAGGAAGTTTCTGCCTACTGCGTAGGAGTCCTGAATTGGGGTCTTGACGATGTGGAGTATCGCTCTTCGCCCTCACCCAATCCCTCGGAAGGGATGGGTGAGGTGAGGGTGTCCAACGGGAAATCCCCCTGCCTCATATCTAAACTTTTCTGAGCTTATTGAATGGAGGTGAAACATGGAACTGGTCATGTGGGCCCTTTTAGGGATCGTCATGGGTTTGGTGGGCCTTGTTTTGATTCCGGTATTAGTGGTCGGGACCTGGTGGGTGGTCATGACTGTCATGTTGGGGTTGTCTGACGGGATCGTATGGTTTCTTGATCGCAAATGGCGGACTTCTGCGCCGTAAAGGGGATTTTAATACCGTTTTGACGGTTTCATTTTATAGAATTATGTAATGGATTTCATAAGACAATGAAAAACACTCAATTGCCAGAGAACGAAATCATAACAACCCATACCCATACATCAAAAGGTACGGCTTCCAGGAATTCATCCAGGGAATTGACTCAGAAGTTGACAGCCAGTGAAGAACGGTTTCAATCTGTCGTACAGACCGCCACGGATGCCATTATTTTGTGGGATGAGCACGGCTCCATCTTGTCTTGGAATAAAGGTGCCAAAAGGATGTTTGGGTATGTCCGCGAGGAAATCGTGGGGAGGCCACTGACTCGGATTATCCCGGCTCGCTATCACGAAGCGCATCGCTATGGAATGGAACGGGTGGGATCAGCAGTCGAAGGGGGTGGCATCGTGAAAACCCTCGAACTGCATGGCTTGAGAAAGAACGGGGAGGAATTCCCTATTGAGATGGCTCCTTCAAAATCAGACCTCGAAGATGAGACATTTTATTGCGGCATCATACGCGACATTTCTGAGCGCAAACAGGCGGAGAGGGTGCTGGAGGAACGGAACCGATTGTTGGCCTTTGAGGCGGAGGTGGGGCAGGTCCTGAACTGTGACCAAACACTGAGTGTCCGCCTGCAGGGTTGCGCGGATTCGTTCATAAGTCATCTGGATGGGGCTTGGGCCGGCTTCTGGACGATGCATTCTCCGAAGGAAGGATTGGAGCTGCAGGCTAGTGCCGGGCTTTCTACTCATTTGGCCGGTTCCGTGCCATTTGGCCATTCGCAAATCGGTCAGATTGCCTTTGAGAAGAGGCCGTATCTGACCAATGCGATCATTGAGGATTCCGGGGTTCCGGAACGGGCATGGGCTAAGAAAGAAGGGCTGGTGTCCTTTGCGGGGTATCCGTTGCTGATCGACCAGGAGGTGGTGGGTGTCATGGCGGTGTTTTCCCGGCAACCCTTGACCAGTTTCACGTGGCACAGTCTTGGTTTAGTGGCTGATCGCATCGCCACGGCCATTGAACGTCAAAGAGTGATGGAAACACATCAAAATCTCGCGAGGCACTACGCACGAATCCTCGCCGCCTCGGGAGAGGGGATCTATGAATTGGATAGAGAAGGCAAAACTACTTTTGTGAATCCGGCTGGGGCTCTTATGCTGGGATACAAGATCGAGGAATTAATCGGCGAGCCCATGCACGAGCTGATTCATCATACGAAACCCGATGGGTCACCCTATCCCAGAGAAGCCTGTCCTATTCATGCCGCGCTCAAGGAGGGAAGGGTTTATCATAATGATGCAGAGGGGCTCTGGCGCAAAAATGGCACCTCTTTCCCCGTTGACTACTACATTTCGCCGATCCGGGAAAATGGAATTTTGATTGGGGCTGTGGTGACGTTCAAGGATATCAGCGAGCGGGTACGAATGACTGCCGAATTATTGGAAGAAACAAAACTCGCTGGCGTGACAGTGATGCTAGGGGATATTGCTCACGATATCAAGAATATGCTCATGCCGGTGATGAATGGCGCCAAATTGTTAGACGAGGATCTTCAAGAATTGTTTGCGAAGTTGCCTGATGCTACTCCGAAGGAATTGTCGGCCTCCAGAAAATTTTCCAGGGAGGCGGTCGATATGATCGTGAAGAATGCCCGTCGGATTCAAGGTCGTATGCGGGAGATTGCCGATACGGTCAAAGGAATATCCAGCCCGCTTCGGTTTGCTCCATGCCAGGTGTCGGAAGTGGTTGAAGGCGTCTTTGACATCCTTCGCTTCTATGCCACTGAGGTGGAAGTTTCTCTGAACACGCAAGGTCTTGATGCCCTTCCGCCTATTCAGGCAGATGAGACTCGTTTGTTCAACGCGCTTTATAATCTGATCAATAATGCCATTCCGGAGACCCCTGCTGGCGGATCAGTCACCATTAGTGGGTCCGTAGGGTTAGATGGAAAAACTGTGGTGTTAACAATCGTTGATACGGGTGGGGGAATGTCCCCAGAAATCCGTGACAAATTATTCTCCAATGAGGCGCTTAGCGGTAAAGCTGGGGGAACCGGATTGGGGACCAAGATAGTCAAGGATGTGGTTGATGCTCATTCAGGAACGGTCAGCGTGCATAGTGAGCTAGGGAAAGGCACCACCTTCACCATCCAATTACCGATAACCCCAAAGATTTCGAAACCAGAAGGAATTCTTCCCTAGCGGGATTCTTGATTCAGGGGAAGGTCATTCATCTGTGATCTTGACCCATTGTTGTGCTCCCTTGCGAACCTGTACCTTTTGCCTGCCAAAGTGCAACCGTCTTGCTGAACAAGGCTATTTCGAATGCTTACCGACTTGCATCGATACGTACAATAATGTCATGGACAAAACTTCGTAAATTATTCGTTCCAAAGGAATAAAATAAAAAATGCTTCGAGCTATTTTCTATAGGTCAACTGGTTTTTCGAAAAGGTGAGAATAGCATTGCAGAAGGTTTCCCTTTATGTCCGGATCAAGGATAGTTTGATACAGAGATTTGGCTTTGGCGAGCAGATCAATGGAGACATGAGTGGCTCCTTGGAGATTGGCTTCCTGTAAGTTTGCTCCTGTTAGAGATGTATCCTGAAGGGAAGCCCCTTCCAGATTAGCCTGTATGAGTTGAGCCTCACGCAAATCAGTTAAGTGGAGCTTGGTTTTGGCCAGATTGGCTCGGGTAAGATTTCCCCATGGAAGCGAAGCACGTGTAAGTGTGGCCCCATCAAGATTCGCGCCCTCCAGGTTGCAGGCAATGAGCCCGGTTCCGGACAAATCAATCCTGATCATGGTGGCATGTGAGAGATTAGCCTTGATCAGATTGGCTTCCTGCACATCGGCTTCGGTGAGGTCCACCCCGGAGAGGTTAGCTTCTGTTAAATTGGCATGAAAGAGATAGGCGTCTGAGAGGTCTGCCCCTTCCAGATTGGCATGGCTTAAATCAAGCCCGGTAAAGTCGTACCCGGAAAGATCGGCTCCGCTGAGATCGGGTTGAATCGTCTGATTGGTCCGTCGAAATTTGTTCCATTCCCCGACCCCTCCCTTGATGAGGCGTTCAACATGTTCAGGATTGGCCATGAGGAGAGTGTCGGGATTGAACGACGAACCGATCGCCTGGCTGAAGGTGGTGGGTTTTTGCCTGTTTACCGCTTCTTGAGGTACTTGAGGAATTCCGAATCCGGGGAGAGAACCAACGTCGTATTGTTCGCAAAGGTTTTCTTGTAGGCTTCCATGGTCCGGATAAATTCAAAAAACTCCGGGCCTTGTTGGTAGGCGGTCGCATAGATTTTGTAGGCTTTCGCTTCACCGTCTCCGCGAATTTCCTGTGCGGTTTTGTAGGCTTCGGCCAGAATGATTTGCTTGTCTTTTTCGGCTTCGGAGCGAATCTTTTGGGCTTCTTCCTCTCCCTCTGCTCGATATTGCTTAGCCTGGCGTTCCCGTTCGGCTTGCATTCGTTGAAATATCGCTTTTTCATTTTGCTCAGGCAGGTCCGCGCGTTTAATGCGTACATCCAGGACCTCAAGCCCGTACGCCGAGGCTTTTTCGTTGGATCGATCCGATACGACCTTCATGATCAATGCACGGTTGGCGGCCACGATTTCACCGAGTTCATGGCGGCCCAATTCAACCCGCAATTCCGAATAAATAATATCGTCCAGTCGCTGGAGGGCACCTCGTTGTGTCTGAAAGGCCTGATACACTTTTAAAGGATCCACAATGCGCCATTTGGCAAAGTTGTCGATCACCAGGGATTTCTTATCACTGGTAATGACATCTCGAGCGGGAGCGTCATAGTCCAAATAGCGTTTATCAAAGAAGGTGACCTGATGGTAAAAGGGAATTTTAAACTTCAACCCTGGTTCCGTGATGGTTTGGACAGGTTTTCCTAATGCGACCACAATAGCCGTTTCGGTTAAGTCGACCACAAAAAATGGGGAAAGGCCTAATACCAAAAGCAGTCCAAAAACTAAGATGACACCCATGAGGAGATTTTGTTTCATCGGGAGTCCCCTCCTTGCGTGTTTGTTGCTCCGCGCGAGCCGGATTGGCGGTCTAAAGGAAGGAAGGGCAGGACATTGCCGGCCGCCTTAGAGTCCAGAATAATTTTTTCCGTGTTCGCCATGACTTCTTCCATCGTTTCAATGTAGACCCGTTTACTGATGACATCCTTGGCCAGTTTGTATTCTTTTAAAGTCTGGAGAAAGTAATTGGCTTCTCCCTCCGCACGTGCAATCC
>JBATLR010000484.1:0-11786 GCA_049289415.1 Nitrospirales bacterium | reverse complement strand
ATCCATCAGAATCTACATTCCCCCCCGAATCGGTTCCTGACTTCTGCGCTTGCTCGAAAATATTGGAAATCCGTTGTGGAGAGAAAAATAATGAAAGGGGAATAGCCATGACCGGCACAGACCTCGTGGGATCAATCGAAAAGTGCCAAACCTGATACAGGGGCTGCCCCATTTCAACTACACATCCCTCATCCCAAATGGTTTCTGCTAACCGATACGCTTCCCTTCGCTGATACGTGAGCTTTTCCAATGATAGAAATGCATCAACATGAGACACCATAGATGAAGGATTTAGTTCGGAGGAAATCACCCGTCGCCCTTTCTTGTCAACTCCAAGATCTCCCCTAAAGTGCAGCTGCGGGTCCTCCGAAATTTGATCGACCATTGACCGGCTAACTCCATCGAGAGAAGGGTCAAACACATCAATGAGGTAAGTCACAAGATCTTGCTCCAAACCAGGGATATCCGACTCTACCCCCTGAGCGTTGACTGAAGCCACGACTACCCCAGTTTCTACGTCGACAATCTGCAGATCCACGGAAAGTGTGTCCTGCTGCAAGTAAATTCTCCCTTGAATGAGATACCGTACTCCTTTTAACTGCCCAAGACCGACTGGATTCTCAACTGAAGAAAATCCTCTTTGTTGAAGCCATTGCTCCCGTAAGACGGAACCCAGTGCATCTCGCGATACCACCTCAAGTTGTGGCCATTGCGCCAAATCGCTGACCAGCATTTCTTGAAGTCCGCGACCCAGCCAATTGAGATGGGAATACCGGCTCATATTTTCCAAAGGAAGGATAGCAACGCTATGCGGTCGACCGAGAACACGCGGGTGTAGAGAGGGAATGGGGGATGAAGATGATGAAGTCGGAGAAACGGGAATCTCCGGTGGTCTCTGACATCCTGCCAATAGCACGAGACAGAACACCAGACACCAGAAAGTAACTGGAGCCCTAGTCAAGGACGGAATCGACAGGTTGCTTGAGGCGAAGCCGTTGGATCGTGGCTTGAGACCGAAGTGTGTGTCGAATAATCGCTTCGCGATCATCAGAAGAAATTTTGGTGAATTCCACCGCGATCTCAAATCCTTGTTCCTTGCCTTTTGATTTAGCATCTACCCTAACAATTTTCCCAACGGCCTGAATCGGTATAAATGGCCGCAAAATAAGGCGTAGAACGAGAAAAGAATCAAGGGGATATGCGTCTTCAGAATAAAACTTAATTCCAGAACCGCATAGGCTCACTTTCGTTAATTCTGGAATGGCCCCCTTGAGATTTTTATCTTTTCCCAATGTCCGGAGAATGGATGTCAACATCCAGTCAATACGCGTGACCATCTGTAAGAGCAAAGGATCACGGATAGTAAGATCCTTTTCATCCACCATGGCCTTGACTAAATCCGGGGAGACCGCCAGCTCATCCCATTGCCACTGGCTGAATTCTGCCCCATCAAGATCAATCATTTCATAGGAGAATGCAAGAGGAATCTCAACCCACAGACATACAGGCACATCTACACGGCAATCTTGACGTCGATCCTCAGAAGCCACGATATCCATAAGCCACCTTTATAAAAATCGCCCTGTCATCACACATAATCTAGGGAATAGCAACACTAGGGAGTCCAAAAACATTACTTTCATACTAGGGATTCCTCGCAGCGTGAAGGCTGCGAATTTCCACAAGAATATCCCTGGCTTGTTCGGCAGCCCCATGAATTTTCTCCAATTGTCGCTTCAGCTGATCATCTTCGCACCGACGTAGCGCTAACTGCGAAAACACCACAATAGGCAGCAATTTATTGGAGAGCGAATGTAATAATTTCCCGTTTTGTGCAGAATTATCCGTCAATACTGACAAAGAGTTTGCCGATGATGCCGATTGTTGAGTCATCCTGTCTTCCCTTTAAACCTTCCCTTTAAATAGAGGCCTGAACAACCAGCCGTGGCATCCTCTAAAAATGGAGTTCCCATCCTTGAAAGATGCCATCTCGCAATTGTCATACCTGGACAGCCTGTCTTTCTTTTCGGCTTTTTTTCCAAAGAAATGTAGGGCGGGAGAAAACATAGAAGACATTTTCTTTACCGATTAGGAGTACCTTGACTCTTTTCGTCAAAATTGTGACGGGGAAATTCCGTCATGTCAGGCAGAAATATTGGAGTGTGATCTTTGGCAGAAACCCCATGGTGCAGCGCAGAAAAAACCTTTCAACATTCCCCTCCACATTCAAATGGTCAGAAGATGACGAACCGGGGTTGTCGGGCTTTCTCCCCACTGTCGTTTAAGAACACCTAACTTCCGGCGTTGATCCTGAATATCATTCAGATGTTGGTTGATTGCCGCTTGCACTTCTTTAACCCTGGCAATAAGCCATTGATCAGATTCCATGAGGACTTGGATGGTATCTAAGGAAAGGGATTGTTGTGGTCCTTGGGACAGGCGCTGATCGTAGAGAGCAATGACCTGTTCCCATTGACCATGTCGGGCTGCCTCAATGGCATCTTGGGTGAGCTGTTCAACAAGGCAGTTAACTTTACCCATAGGACACGGAGGCCTAGATCCCGACCGCCTGCGGCTTGGTTCCTTGAACAGCCAAATCCACCCAGGCTTCCCGGATAAGCGAAAGGCACCGGATAGGGCCTTCTAAGCGACGTGGTTCATTTTTTAAGTTGGCTTGAGTTAATTCAAATTGAATGTATTCATACAAACGACGTAAATCCTTTGCGATTACTCCCCCATCCTCCAAATTCAGGGAGGCTGATAATTCCCCGATCACACGAAGGGCTCGATCGAGAAATCGTGACTTATCCTGATAATTTAAGGTGGCCATTCCCTCCTGTGCGAGTTTCATCGAAGAAATAGCCCCATCATACAACAACACGATTACTTGAACGTTGGATGCAGTTTGGATTTGCGTGTTTGCGTAAGCCTGAGCACCAACCATCATACGACCATCCTCTCTTTACCCGTTAGTCGACGGGAATGCGTTCTGTAATTGTTTCAATTGACTTTGCAACGTGGCCAATAACCCATCTAACCTCGCAAATTTCAATCGTTGCTGCTCTTCATAACGGGCCGAGGCGTCTTCTTTTGTAGAAATTTGTTGCGTAAGATTTTTTACTTGTTGCGTTAAGGCATTTTGGCGGCGCGTGAGAGAACCGGTGTCGATATTATCTAATCCATCAATGGCATTCACAGTCAAATCCGCAATTCCATTGGTGCCGGTGGTGGTATTTTTCACAAACAAGTCGCGCACCGCCGCAAAATTCGTATTCAGAGCCGAATCCAATGTCTCCTCATTCAGTTTAATGGTCCCGTCGGTTGGTTCAGTTTCAAATCCAATTTGGGAAACGCCGGTATAGGTTGTCAAACCACTGACTTGGGAAAATACGGACTCCCTGATTCGGTCAAGCACGTTGCGAGCCAAACTTTCACCAACGAAAATTCCTCGTTCCTTCGTTTCTGTATTATAAAAGGTCCGTTCATTAACAAATGTCACGATTTCATTGTACCCCTTAACAAATTCTGAGATGGCTTCCTTGACAGCTTCATTGTCCGGACTCACTGAAATCGTGACAGGATTGCTATCCACAGCTTGAAGGTTAAGGCTGAGGCCGGCCACCACATCGGTAAGGGTATTAGTCGATCGGTTAATGGTAATGGCTGTCGTCCCGGCTTCGACGTCCGTCCCTCCTAATACGACTTCCGAATCTTGGGCAGCTTGAAAAGTATCCACTCCGGTAGTGACAGTATTTAAAATGGTATCGTCAGCCACAATCGAAATAGCGTGATCGAGCCCAGTCTCATTAGCCGATAGCACGAGACGATATTGCGGAGAGGTTTCACTCCCTGTATTCAAAATCGAAGCGCTTACTCCGGCGCCAAGATCATTAATTGCGGCTCGCAAATCGTCCAATGTCCCTGTGCTATCAAGATTCACCGTTTGAATCGGGCCAGTACCCGCCTGAAATTGGAATATGCCGGATGCGCCACCGACAATGTCCGTATCGGTGGATGAAACTGCTGTGGAGGCCTTCGATATAATTTGATGGGCAGAAGCTAACTGATTCACAGTCACCTGATAGGTTCCAGGCGCCGCCGTAGAAGAGGCACTTGCAGATAATGGAGGTTGTGCACTCCCAGAAGCTACATTGACTTGATTTTTATTGAAACTGGCCTGGGTACGAAGGCTACTTGCCAGACCTTGCAGACTCAGTAATTTCCCCCCCAACAAAGCCAAATCTGTTTGTTTTTGTGACGCCTGAAGTTTTTGTTGGGTCAGATTATCGATAGGAATACGTTGCGCTTTGACGAGAGCATCGACAACCGGTCCAAAATCAATGCCGTTACCAAGGCCACCAAAACTAATGGTCATCGGAAATTCCTTTCGTCATTCTCTATCATATGACGAAACGACAGACTCTTATTTACCTCGTCACAAATATTCGATTGCTCCTGGCCACGAACTCCGGATTCCTGAACGGCCATTGGATGGACACGGGAATTAAATGTTCTCTTCCACAAAGAGTCCGGAATGTCCGGAAAATAACCGCGCGAGTTCTACCGCCTTCTCCGAGGGTATTTGTCGGATAAGCTCCCCCGATTCTTTATCTACTACCCGAAAAATCACCTGATTAATATCCTTTTCCAGAGAGATCTCAATCCGGGGATCAACCTGCTTCAATGTTTCCTGGAGCCGAGCCACGCTCGCCTGCACCTGGTCTTTCGTCAATGGGTCCTTGACTGTTGTATCCTTGGTAGATTTCGTGGGGAAAACTGGTGGGGGTTTTGCCGATATGCGCTGAACATCTCCCGTTACGGGCTTTTGTCCATCCCTCACCCGAATCTCATTTCCAACTGAGACCGTTATGAAAGAGGCGCTGTCAGAAAGTGTGGAAATCATTGTGGGTTCCCCCTCTTTCCTCAAAGGAGAAACCGGGTCAAAGACCCGGTTTCTCCTTATAACTGTTTACCGCAGTAAAGCTAGAGCCTGCTGAGGCAACGTATTGGCCTGCGCCAAAATTGACGTACCCGCCTGAACTAATATTTGGTTCCTTACGAACTTCGCTGACTCAAAGGCAATATCGGCATCACGAATCCGTGATTCAGCAGCAGTGATATTTTCATTCGCCACTTGCAGATTCCCAACAGCAGCATCAATCCTGTTTTGCAAGGACCCGATATTCGCTCGAGCTGACGCCACAGCACTAATGGCACTATCAATATTGGACAGTGCGTCTAAGGCATTGCCGGAAGTCGACACATTGGTAGAGGTCAAGTTTAACGTAGTCGTGTTCAAATCGTTGAGTGACAGAGCCAGCGTATCATTCGCTGAACTTCTGAAACCAATTTGGATACTCAAGGAATCATTTCCGGTTCCGCTTAACAGTTTCACCCCATTGAACTCGGTCACAGAGGAAATTCGATCGATTTCAGATCGGAGGGCTACAAATTCCTGATCAAGGAAGGACCGCTCATTCGAGCCAAGGATTCCACTGGCTGATTGCTCGGCTAGTTCCCGAAGGCGGCCTAACAGATTGCCGATGCCTTCCGCACCACCGTCTGCAATCTGCAGTAAACTTATACCATCGTTGGAATTTCGGACCGCTTGATTAATACTACGAATCTGAGCCCGTAAGGTTTCCGAAATTCCTAAACCTGCGGCATCATCTGCAGCTCGGGTAATTCGCAAACCCGAAGAAAGACGGGCAACGGACCCTTCCAATTGAGAACTGGACACGCCCAAATTTCGTTGGGCTGTGAGTGATGCGATGTTGTTGTTAACGACAAGTGCCATACTTTCCTCCTTGATGGCTGCACCTCAAAGGATCCGTCCCTTGAGGAAGACAATAAATGAGTTGAGCCGATTGGCCTCCTCGAAAGTTGTAAATTGAACCAATTTCCACTTCTACCGTTATGTATCGACTACCAGGAGGAAAACTTGAGGGGAGCCTAGTCAATCACTTGTGTTCCCTAACAAAACCGCATTGAGAATACACGCAGTATCCTGACCGGGTAAACAGCGGCAACTTAATTCCATATCCTCCAGTAACTCCGTAGGTAGCTACAGGGAATGGAAGGACGAGAAAGCTTGGCGTTACAGAAGAGGGGTAATATTTCGAGAAAGACAAGGAATCACTTCATACTCCAACATGTCTGCGATTCGAACCCCATCTTCGTTTTCCCGAGCATGCAGTAATTCTTTGACCCAAAACGATAGGTCATGGATGACCTCAGGCTTTTTAAGCCCCATAGATTCATGAACCTGCAGCCACTCAAGGTAATCGGCTAATTGGCCGAACCATTGGTCTAACTGATGGTATTTTCCATCCCCTTGTCTGAACGCATCAACAAACTTCTGTCCTTGATCGCGTAGCTGTACTCCGAATTTTTGGCCCGTTTTTTCAGAATACTGCACAATGGTTTCCACATGTTTGCTCACGGCTGCTATCGATCCAAACGAGCTCGCCACTTGAGCCAGGGTGGGAGGCACTAACTCCCGATCCGTCATCTTCCGATTACCAACTATTAATTCCGTCACCAAACACCCTTTGGCCTGAGCGCGGTCACTCAAATTGGCCAGAACTTCCCCTAGCTGAACACGATCACCCACTTCCCAGATTTCTTCATCCAATTGTACGTGCATACAGAACCCCCTTTGGATCATGAGAACACATTCCTTCCAACCGCCGATAATTTTCTTCCCCTCGAGTGCGAAATACATGATACGCTCGAGCATGTTCCTCGGCCATGCCGCTGAGGGTCAAGGACTCCAAGCTAAAGGTATCTCGGAAAAAGGCCATCGCTAATGGGCCAAAGGCCAATGACGGCCTGGCGATCTGTTGCATTGTGAGTGTATCAACTTTTAACTGGTACTGGCGCGCCTTTAACCTGTTAACCGGGATAGGCCTTTGACGACACATATCCAATACGGTGTCTGCTTGCATACACAACTGATCGAGCTGGGGAGCCAAACGACGCCATACCTGCTCACAGTCTGAAAAATCCGGTGGAGGCGTTGGGGAAAAAGGGACCAGGCTAGGGTTCCCGGTAAAGGATTTATACCAGTATTGCCGCCAATACTGCGCATACCAAGAGACGCGTGGCTCTTCCGTTCCCGCTCTTATCATAAATGTCCCTAACTGATCTTCATTGACGCCGCCTTCATATACCCGAATCTTGGACGAAAACGATGGAAAGGGACGATTACCCATGAGATGTAAGCAGAGCTCGGCCACCTCTTGAGGAATGATCTGGTCTTTACAGGCATGGTGAGGGCAGACCTTATCGAATCCGCATGGGCCACACATGATCTCGGGCTGAACCACCCAATGCCCTGGTCCAAACGGTCCGGTTTCCCAAAAATTCACATGCCCCACCGACACGTTCAGAACCGGCGTATTCACTCCCACAGCCATGTGCATCGGCCCCGTGTCATTGGTCACCATCAAGGCACAATGGTCAAGCAAAGCCACCAGTTGCGCCACAGTGGTTTGGCCAACGGCTTCACATATGTTTCCCAATCCTCCCGCCTGCCGGTAACACCGAATGGCCTCCTGAACATCCGCCTCTTCTTTCTTCGTGCCAATCAACACAAAACCGACTGGCCGTTTTTGGCTGAGATACGCCATCATTTGTCCAAAGTATTCCGGTCGCCAGGCTTTCATCGGATCACTGGCGCCAACTTGAATGCCAATCCACTCATCGGCCGTCCCTGCTTGTCTCACATAGCTCCGTGCCCATTCTTTCATGGGCTGGGTGACAGATAAGCGAAGAGGATAAAACGAACCAGGCCCGCTCCCACCAAGGGAAAAAAGATCCACGATATTGAATCGATTCAATTGTCGATACACATGGAAATCCACGAAATATTTCATCCAAGGATTTTTCACCACGAAACTCCCATCCTGGGTCGTGGTCATTCCTCGCTCATCGGCACACCCGAAATATTTCACCAGAAACGCACTGCGGCGATTAAAGGTCAGGTTCACGACACGATCGTACCCCACCTGAAGTAACGGTTGAACCCAACCGGCAAGTTCCCGGTAGAGGGCGACCACGTCTCGCGCTCGCACCCGGCTTTCATCCATCAGCAGCTGAAAGTCAAACATCAACACCTGTCGAATGCCAGGAATTAGGCTGGCGACATGGGCAAATTCTTTATCAACAATCAGATCAATGGCCACACCCGGCGATTCTTCCTCTAACCGTGAAAGAAGGGGAACCATCTGAATTAAATCACCCATCCGGGTAATATTAAGAATGAGGACTTGTTTATTCATCAATAATTGGCGGTAGCGGGAAATTATCCCATCACAGGTTCAAAGAAAATCCCGTTTTTCCTGGCGGTATTCATCCATCATCAGAATCAGTAGTTCCTCTCGGTTCAACCGGGCTTCAGGCCCTTTATTCCGAATACTTTTCGCCACATCCACTAACTCCACACGATCAGTTTGAGGAAACTGCTTCAGCATTGGAATTAATTCCGGAGTCTTCCCACTTCGCGCCACTAAGGATTCAGCATGACGGTCCCCCTGAAGGATAGCTCCTAACCGATCAGGGCTCGCCATGCCCACGGCACCTAAGAAGGTCTTCATCCGATGGCCATACGTATGCGCCTCTAATACCCGCTTCCGGGACAATTCAGCCATGGCCGCTCGCCTGGCTGGTTCGTGCAGATAGGTTTGGACGGTTGGAAGGAGCTGATCCGGATTGTTAATGACCGCCATCATCGATTCATCAAAGAGGCCCGGAAGCAGGGTGCGAGTATCGACCACTTGAAACGCCCCGCAACTGGCTAATTCGAATGTTCTGGGATTTACCCCATCTCCCTCCGGATCGAATCCGTCTCCGGTATACGAATGCAAATTAATATTGACCGAGGTGGCATTGAAAATTTTCACACTGGTGGAGGTATCAATACGTGCGCCCCCTCTCTGAAGAACCGGCGCTAACGCCCCCGGGTTGTCCCATTCATTGCCCCACAATTTAAATGTCCACTCATGGCCGACCAGGGATGGGAGGATATGTCGCCGATTTCTATACCCTGCTCCTAAAAACGAGACGTCGGCACCAAACTCCCGCCGCTCTTCTTCGGTGAAGGCCATAGGTTGATGAATGGCCGGATCAGCAGCTAAGGGAAGATACGAGACTTGCTTGGCGCCGGCTTTTCTGAAAGCGTCCAAGCATGCCGCTTGTTGCATCACAAACCAAAAGTCATACCCCGTCACCATCTGCTGCCAATAGGTTAAATGCCGAAAATTTTCCACAAACCACATCGCCGTTAAGACCTTCTTTCGACGCATTTGCTCTAAAACGGTCATAGTCAATGGCGCCTGGGACAAGGCTAACACTAGATCCGGGGGATCTTCTGCCACATGAGCAAGGCTTATCACCGCCAGCGTTTCACTCATCCGTTGTTGGACTGTGAGCCGCAACCGGTGATCACGGATCGTTTCCAAATTCTGATATCCCACGTAATGAGGACTATGATCCACCCAACTTACACGATGTCCAAGGCCTTCCAATGCGTTTACCACATATCGGGCGATCGGCAACGACCCGCCATAAACAGGTCCGACCACCATGATGTGAAGCGCCCCGCTTAATTGTTGAGCGAGATGCTCACGAAGCTGCAGACGAAAGTGTTCATAGGTCTCACGATGAACCGTGGCCGCAGGTTCGTAACTCAAAACGCGCACCCGCTTGGCTTTCTGTGTCACTTGGACAGCCATATCAGCCATGGAACCCGTCAGCCACATCACCCGTTCACCCCACCCTTCCAGCGACCGAACAGAGACACAATCCGCAAATTCAGAAAGATCCGGCACGACGACCATTATGACCTGGTCATGGGACAGCATCTGACGCAAGGCTTCCACATGGTAGAGCAGTCCCACGCCAAGGAGAATAATAGTTTCCCCTGCTTGACAGTCTTTCACGCGTTCTTCAGCCCAGCGCTCTGCCTCGCGAACCGGATCATACGCACTATGGAGATATCGGGAGTTGACAAGCGCGGTGGGCATTCCAGATTTAGCTGGTTGGATTGACAGGGTTCCTCCTGGTCCCTGGAGGATCTGAGCGGCAAGAATCGGATCCTGGTCGCGAAGAATACCGATATTCTGTTTCAACACGTCCATTTATCTCTTCCTTGTTGATTGCCCCGGAACCACAGCCCCCTGCCTTAAACCTACCGGAAGCATTCCCGACTACTTCGAAATTTCCATCCGAAAATCTTGATTCCCCAGTTGGGACAACGCCTCCCACGTATCCTTTCGCCGGAGAACTGCCTCGTCAGGTATGCCATCCCTGGTATAAAACGCCCCCCACTCATCTCTATTGCTGGTCCAGAGATCCCACTCATCTGTTGTGGCATTCACCGGGTCTTCCCCCATTAAATTGACGGTTTCCATCACAGGCCAATAGGCAGAGGATGATCCTGCAGCTCTTACTTCACGGACAGCCTGACTCTCCCGAAGTTGCGCTCCCGCGCGTTGCCACACATAATGACCAACGCCATAGGGGCCCGTTTCATGGACTCTGGCCTGGGAGAAATACCAGCCGATCGCCCGAGCCCCACACATCGTTCCGAGATGCAATGGTCCCGTATCCGATCCCACAACCCACTGACACCGATTAAGAAGAGCCACAAGCTGGGGCAACGAAGTCCGACCACACCCATTCACCACCCGATTGAGATATTTAGCGGGAAGGCGATGCTCTAAGGCCAATGCCGCTTCCCGTTCTCCCGCACCACCGACCAAAATCAGGTAGCACTGAGGAATGTGCTCAGCACATGCGGCAATCAGGTCTTGCCACACAGAAAGAGGAACTCGCCGGTCGGCATCTCCCGCACCAAGAACAATTCCGATGAACGTAGAAGGTTCACCATTCACCGGTAGTTCCAGACCAAAGGGCAATCCCACCTCCGGGGCCTTTAAGTAGGGAACGTGCAATGGCGGAAAAACCTGACACAACCCGCAAAACGCATCCGCTAAATGCACCCGGTTGCTCCCTCGATCTTGAGCAATTTGACGTAAATATCCCGCCCATGCCGGAAGCGTCTGATTCAGAGGTCCATGCTCGCCAGGACCGACGACCAGACCACTCAATAGATGGGCAGCAAGCATCCCCCGAGGATGGTTATTCAAATTATAGGCCAATGCATAGGGGGGAAAGGCACAGTCGGCCAAATAGCATGTGGCTCGGGCAAGTTGTTGGTCACAATCCGTCATCTTGGTCGTGGCCAATTCATGCCATTGTTCCCCTTTCCAAGGGAAAACCCTGTCCACACAAGGGAAAAGTTCTCCAAGCGCCACAAGGGGCGAAGGGCAAAGGAGATCAAGAGGTCGCTCAGGATAGGCAGATTGCAGGGCAGTCAGAACAGGAAGGGATTGGACCAGATCACCCAGCCGAGCTAATTGAATTAAGAGGGCTCGGGACATAGGTTAACTTGACTAGGCAAAAAGTTCTTATATTTAAGTTGCGAGGGCATGACGGTCAAGAGGTGCCCTCTGCAGGAGAACCTCTAAATCGTGTAATCCCTCATAGTCGGGCTTCAAGAGGCTTAACATCTCAAATTGTTGCTTGGCCACATCGAGTCGACTCGCACGAAATTCCACCCCGGCCAGAACAAAGCGCATATCGCAGTCTGCGGGATTTCGTTCGACATACCGTGCAAGCCGTTCCCCCAAGCCGTTCCATCGTTCCAGAGATGTTCCCGCCTGAATCAACCCATTCATGGCTTCGATATCATCAGGATAATCCACCACAATCTGGTCGAAAAC
>JBATLR010000483.1:0-23793 GCA_049289415.1 Nitrospirales bacterium | reverse complement strand
GCGGACGAGTTGGCCTCCATGGTCGAGTTTGGCCGGTCTTTTCGGCCGGTGACGCGGTATTCTTGCTTCTGATGGAATTGGGGGTTGTGGGACGTGGTCGTAATTGACCTGCAGGTCTCCATACGCGCATGTTTGGAGTTTTCGGCTGGTGGACAGTCGGACCTGGCGATTCAGGTGCGATGAGTAAATGGCGTAAGTCGTTTGCTTCCTTATCTGTTAAATATCGCGTCTGGCCTGGGGGAAGGGTTCCAAGGTTCAGCGGTCCAAACTGAACCCGTTTTAACCGGATCACGGGATGGCCGATTTGCTCAAACATTCGTTTGACCTGGTGTTTACGTCCTTCATGGATGGTGATCTCCACCCAGGAATTAGCCGCCGCTTTTCCGGCCTTTTTTACTTTGGCTGGAGCTGTGGGCCCGTCTTCCAACATCAGCCCATGGCGGAGTTTTTGGATTTCGGGTTCTTCTAAGACACCCTTAATTTTCACTAGATATGTTTTATGGACATGGTGTGCTGGGTGAAGGCAGGCTTGTGCAATATCACCATTATTAGTGAGCAGGAGTAAGCCTTCACTGTCATAATCTAAACGTCCGACAGGAAATAGCCGTATGGAAGGTTTCGGGACCAAGGCTTTAATCGTGGGGCGACCCGCAGGATCATGCAAGGTGGAGATGTATCCCAATGGCTTATTAAGCATGAGAAACATATCAGGAGGTCGGGACTTTAGATGGCGCCCTTCGACCTTGATGTGGTCGACGGCAGGATCAACTTTGGACCCTAGCGTCATGACGGTTTCCCCGTTGACGGTGACCAGCCCATGTTGGATCAGTTCCTCAGCCTTGCGTCTGGAAGCGACTCCGGAACGGGCGATGATTTTTTGTAAACGGACTGTTTTCTCTGCCTGAGCCATATCTATTCCCATTCGATCGTTGCTGGCGGTTTTGAGCTAATGTCATACACCACACGGTTGATCCCTCGTACTTCATTGATAATCCGATTGGACATTTTGCCCAACACCTCTGATGGAATCACGCCCCAGTCCGCAGTCATGCCGTCTGTACTGGTGACGGCACGAATGGCGATCACTGATTCGTAGGTCCGTTGGTCGCCCATGACTCCCACGGTTTGGATTGGTAGCAAGACCGCGAACGATTGCCAGATGATTCTTGACAGCCCGGCTCGTTCAATTTCGTCACGAACAATGGCATCCGCCTCACGAAGAATGGCTAAGCGCTGGGTGGTCACGGAACCAATGATGCGAATCGCTAAGCCTGGACCGGGAAAGGGTTGTCTCCAGACAATATCCTCGGGTAGACCTAATTCCAATCCCAATTGACGAACTTCATCTTTAAACAACTCTCGAAAAGGCTCAATCAGTTTGAATTTCATACGCTTCGGCAACCCACCGACATTATGATGTGTTTTGATCGTTGCCGATGGTCCTTTGACGCTCAGACTTTCGATCACATCCGGATACAGTGTCCCCTGAACCAGAAACCCGACCTTGCCTAACGATACCGCTTCCTGTTCAAAAACCTTAATGAATTGACGACCAATGATTTTTCGTTTGCGTTCCGGGTCTGTTGTGCGTCCCAGTGCTGCAAGAAATCTGTCTCCGTGGTCGGCAATGCGAACCTTCAGATGATAGGCGGAATCGAACGTCGTTTGTAATTGTGCCACTTCATTTTTTCGCATGAGGCCATTGTCAATAAAGAGGCAGGTCAATTGGTCGCCGATTGCCCGGTGGGCCAGAACAGCGGCCACGGTGGAATCCACTCCTCCGCTGAGTGCGCAAATGACCTTGCCGTTTCCGACAGTTTGCCGGATGTCTGTCACGGCCTGTTCAATGAATGACCCCATTGTCCAGGTTGGCTCGCAGTGGCAGATATGACGTGCAAAGTTTTGAAGAATCGTTGACCCGTGAAGGGTGTGGATGACTTCAGGGTGAAACTGGATACCAAAGAGCTGTTGGGTGTCATTTGAGGATCTCATCGCTGCGATCGGGGCATGGGCCGTGTGGGCGATCACATGAAATCCAGGTGGAAGCTGTTGAACCGAATCCCCATGGGACATCCAGACAGGAAATGCAATTGTGGGATCGAGGCCAAGAAATAAATTCGTGTTGTCGTCGATGGTCAGATCCGCTCGACCGAATTCACGATGAGGTGTGGGGTTGACTGTTCCGCCACATTGATGGGCGAGCAATTGCATACCATAGCAGATCCCCAGAATGGGTATGGCAAGATCAAAGATTTGGCTATCAATTTTCGGAGAATGGGCCTGAGTAACGCTGGCGGGTCCTCCCGAGAAAATAATCCCTTTGGGGTGATAGTTAAGGATATCCTGAACCGTCGCCTGCGAGGGGAGAATCACGGAAAAGATGTGGAATTCGCGTATCCGCCGTGCAATGAGTTGCGTATACTGCGATCCAAAATCCAGAATGACAATGGTATCGTGGTGGGAGTGCATGGCGTGCCGGTCAATTCGTCAACGCGGGACCTGACTGACTTGGGGCCAGAATCAGATCTTAGTCAGCCCGATAATTGGGCGCCTCCTTAGTAATCACCACATCATGAACGTGGGCTTCTCGCAGCCCTGCAGCGGTAAGTTGAATGAACTGGGCATTCTGTTGAAGTTCTTCGATTGTTCGACATCCGCAGTACCCCATTCCTGCCTTCAGTCCTCCGACTAATTGATAGACCATGACCGCGAGGTTTCCTTTGTAGGGAACGCGGGCTTCAATGCCTTCAGGGACTAATTTTGAAGATTCGCGGCCCTCTTGAAAGTAGCGATCCTTCCCTCCGCGTTCCATGGCCCCCAGTGATCCCATCCCTCGATATTCTTTGTAGGTTCGGCCTTGATACAACACCGTTTCTCCTGGAGATTCTTCGGTTCCCGCAAAGAGGGATCCGATCATCACGCAAGAGGCTCCGGCCGCGAGGGCTTTGGTGAGATCTCCCGAATATTTAATGCCTCCATCAGCAATCAATGGTATTTGGTGTTCTTTGGCGATGGTGGCGCAATCCGCAACTGCGGTCAATTGTGGGACTCCGGCTCCTGATACGATTCTGGTGGTGCAGATTGAGCCTGGCCCGACTCCAACTTTAATAGCATCTGCTCCAGCTTTAATGAGATCCAACGTGGCAGCAGAAGTTGCGACATTTCCTGCCATTATTTCCAGGTCGGGATAGCGGGATTTAATATCCTTGACCTTGTCCAAGACGCTTTGGGAGTGCCCATGGGCGGTATCGACAACGATTAGATCAATCCCAGCTTTTGTGAGCCGCTCCAGGCGTTCTTCCACATCGGGTCCGACTCCGACGGCCGCGCCAACGCGTAACCGTCCGTGTGCATCTTTGCAGGCAAAGGGATATTTGATTTTTTTCTGAATGTCTTTGATGGTGATCAACCCTTTTAACTCAAATTGATCATTTACAACAGGAAGTTTTTCAATGCGATGCTCATGAAGAATTGCCTGGGCCTGGTCTAATCCCGTGCCTTCAGGGGCAGTCACGAGGTTGTTTTTAGTCATAACCTGAGAAACTTTGAGATCCAATCGGTTTTCAAAGCGAAGATCGCGGTTCGTTAAGATGCCGACCAATTTGCCATCTTTGGTTACAGGGATTCCAGATATGCGATAGGTCGCCATAAGATGGTGCGCATCGCGAATGGTATGATCTGGGGAGATGGTGATTGGAGAAAGGATCATCCCGCTTTCGGATTTTTTGACCTTATCGACTTCTGAGGCTTGTATGTCCGGGGAGAGGGCGCGGTGAATTATTCCAATTCCCCCTTCGCGTGCTATCGCAATGGCCAATCGCCCTTCGGTTACGGTGTCCATGGCCGCGCTCAGAATAGGGATATTAATCCGAATATTTCGAGTGAGTTGGGTGGAGGGATCAACCTCAGAGGGGATAATATTTGAATGGCGCGGCACCAGGACCACGTCATCAAAAGTGAGTCCCATTCGTAATTGTTTTTCCAACATGAGTTAGGCCTTGTATTTCGTCCCCTGCCGAATTGTGGATGCGAAAAAGCCTTTCATCTTAATTTTCTTTTGAAAGGCAGTCAATGTGCCTTTTGTTATAGTTGATGGGCTTATCGCGAGAACACACAAGACTGCTCAGGATCAGCGGCTAAATGTATTCCCATACCGTGAATCCGGTTCGGCCCTATGAAAATGCCAAAGGGTAATCCCTCTACCCTCTGGCATTTGTTAATGTGTGTGGTTGTTTCCTGGGTTCTGCCAGAGCGGTGTGGCTATTCTGCTGCCTCAGGAATAAATGCCATCGTTTCCTCTTCCTGGAAATGATCTTCGGCTTCCTCTGCCGGCATGAATTCTTGAACTCGCATATTTCCGCTATCAACCGAATAGACGTGTCCTCTGGAGTCAGCTCCAATTCCATAGGGGAAGTTGAATTGGCCATCCTGTGAGCCAAAGCCGCCCCATTGGGTGATAAAGTTACCGTCTCGATCAAATTTTTGGATGCGTTGGTTGCCGGTATCACTGACAAATACGTCGCCTGATTCATCTACAGCCACACCCCAGGGCGATCGAAATTGTCCCGGTTCTTGTGCCTGAGCGCTGCTGGCATGGCCCGGCCCAATGCCTCCGCCCCATTTGGTAAGTAATTGGGGGAGAACATTTGAGCTGGTATCAAATTTTTGAATCCGATGATTACCCATATCAACCACATAGACGGTTCCATCCGTTTGATCCACAGCAATGCCTCGCGCAAAATAAAACTGCCCGTCCCCATTCCCAAAGCTTCCCCACTGCATAATGAATTCTCCGGTTTCATCAAATTTTTGTACCCGGAAGTTGGCACTATCTACGACGTATAGATACCCGCGTACCCGGTCGACGGCGACTCCCCATGGAGCATTAAACTGTCCTTCGCCATTCCCGCGTGATCCCAGTTTCATCATATAATGGCCTAATTTCCCATCAAACTTTTGAATCCGATGGTTATTGGTGTCAGCCACATACACATTCCCATTCCCATCGCATGCGATGCCTGTGGGATTATTGAAACCCCCATTAGCGGATCCGAAATTTCCCCATAACAGGATGAAATTGCCATTTCTGTCGAATTTCTGGATGCGGTTGTTCCCGTTATCAACCACAAACAATGACCCTTGGCGATCAATCGTTAGGCCGTATAGAGGGCTAATAAATTCTCCACCATGGAGAAGGGAAGCTCCACGGCCTGGTTTCCCCCACTTTGCGACACAAATATACCCAGACGTGTTGAGAAGGATGCTGGTGCTGGCGGGAACAGAAACGTTGTTGTTGGCGTCTTTAAACCAAACGTAGACGGTTTTTGTGCCATCTGTTGGCGAAGTGGTAAAAGGAATCGTGGCTCCAAATTTTTGTTCCGGTTCCACTTCAACCCACCCAGGCATGGTCCCGCTTGGGGTCATGGGGTTTTCAGAGATGAAATAGGCAGCCACTCCGCTATCTACGTCTTTAGCTGAAATGGTGGCGACCATATCAGGACTGTTGGTCATGTAAGCCCCATGATTAATGACGATGTCAGGATTTTGAGGTGCCGAGATGTCGATCAAAACCGGAATAGCGGTCTGCTCTTCAGATAGCCGGCTTTCTGCTCCATCTTCGGTCACCGACGTCATGGCATAAAAATATGCCGTGTTATTCGTGAGGCCACTGTGAATATAAGGAGTGGTTACACCTTCAATCTTTGTGGAGGTATCTGTGGAGAGGTTTGGTTCAGTACTAAAATAGAGGTTGTAACTGACAGCATTGGGAACTTCGAGCCAACTAAGGATGTTTTCTGTATCTCCGGGTTTGACGGCAAGGTTGATTGGGGCGGTAAGATCGCTGGCAACCCGTTTTTCTTGTTTGCCTCGATTGAGTTCATCCTCAGTTGGGGCAAACTTGGTTAAACGGTGGTTGCCGCTGTCTATGACGTACACATATCCCTCTTTGTCCACCGCAATCCCTGATGGGAAATTCAGTTGCCCTTCAGTTAATCCCCGATTTCCCCACGAAGTGAGATAGGTCCCGCTAGAATCAAATTTTTGGACACGGTGATTTCCGCTGTCGACGACATACACATATCCTAAAGGGTCGCAGGCAACTCCCCATGGGGCTTTAAATTGGCCAGGAGCGTTCCCTTCCTTTCCCCACTTCAGGAGAAAGTTACCACGTGCATCAAATTTTTGAATCCGATGGTTCCCCTCATCGGCAATATAAATATTCCCGACAAAGTCAACCGCGAGGCCGCGGGGATAAAAGAAGGCGCCGTCATATCCCCCGTCCCGCCCCCACTTAAGCACAGGGGAGCCGTCGGAAAGGAATTTTTGAATTCTGGCATTGCTGGTATCCGAGACAAACAGATTGCCTTGGGAATCGGTGGTAACACCCCAGGGGACGTCAAATTTCCCCGCTTCCGCCCCTCGCCAGGCAAAACCGAATTTTCCCCATGCGTTGATAATATTTCCTTCGGAATCAAACTTTTGAATGCGATTGTTCCCACTGTCGGCCACATACACATCTCCTTCGGGGGATGTGGCAATGCCCCGTGGGTAGTAAAATTTTCCTTCGGTTGAATCAGGTTCGTCACCCCAACGTGCAAGAAATTTTCCCGATCGGTCAAACTTCTGAATCGAATGATTGTCTGTATCACCGACATAGACATTTCCGTCTTTATCTATAGCAATGCCGGTTGGTGATTTGAATTCTCCATCGTCGACGCCTTCACACCCGATTTGCATCACGGGGAGGTAGGGCGAAGGTATGGACATTACCTCTTCAGATAACAGACTTTCACCCTCTTCCGTGACCACAGAGATGGCATAATGGTAACAAAAGTTATTGGCTAGGTCGTTATGTTCGTAAGGAGAGATCGCTCCTTCAATGCAATTGGCTTTTTCTTTGGTTATCCCAACTTTTGGGATAAAATCCTCTTGTCCTGCGACTGGCCTGGTTAGTTCGTTGGGCTTAATTTGAACGCCCTTGGTGGTCATGAAATAAACGTTGTAATACAGGGCTTCCGGAACAGGATCCCAGGTCAGGGTAATTCGCGTATGATCAGGGATAGCGCGTAAGTTAGCTGGTGCCGGTGGAATATTGGCATCCTCGTTTTGTCCTGCTCCCCAGTCCTCCACTCCACTTTCTACGGTCAACATCTTTCGATAGAGCGGATTTCCATAAAATAAAACATCGAGAAGTTTTGTCATGCTGTTCCCCTGAAACTGATGAGCCAGTTGTGTAAAATTTGTAATTTATGCAATAAATACAATGACTTACGGCAAAGTCTACCAGGAGAAAAAGAGGGAAGTCAAGGAAAGTCTTAACAGGCTATTTACCTCTTAGCCTTCTTTGACAACAAGTCAAAGACGAGGAATTTCAGATTATTCCATTGGAGAAAAGTTGAGACCTAATGGCCCAAAAACTTCACCCTTTCGTCATCAGCAAATAATGGGCGAGAATGCGAGAGAGATTCACCACTATTTAAGATGGTTGGGCAATTCCTGATTTTGTGACGTTGGCAGCCTGTGGACCCTTTGCTCCCTCTACCAAGTCAAACTCTACCGATTCCCCCTCTTTTAGAGATTTAAATCCATCTTCTTGAAGTGCGGAATAATGAACAAACACATCCTGTCCCCCTTCAACTTGAATGAAGCCAAAACCTTTCCGATCATTAAACCATTTTACCGTTCCCTTACTTCTCATGATGGCCCTCCCCATTAGAGTACTTGTGGATATATATTAGAAAAAAGTTGTGCGCGCTTAAAAAGAAAAGCCGAAAAAGGAGTCAATTCCTCTCTCGGCTTCACGGCGTAATATTCTTCTCACTTCTTTACCCATTACAAAAACGAAGAGGATGTAGCACAGTTTGCAGAATCTGTCAATAAATGACAGGAGAAAATTCATTCCCTACTATTCGCCTATAGGCTAATTATTTTGGATATTTGATTGAAAATGAGCAAAGGGGCCATGCTAATCAAACAACATTTTTCATCACCTTCCACTTATTTGAATTGTCCAAGACCTTGATCAGACTTCTCGATCGGTACATTTTTTTTGAATTGCTTCCCCCATTTTTGACCAGCCTGACCGGATTGTGTTTCATCATTTTTACCAAGGAAATGCTACGGCTGGTGGATTTAGTGGTATCCCGAGGAATTAGCTTGGCGGCCTTGGGGTCAATTGTGTTGCATTTGCTTCCTTCTTTTTTAGTCCTAACCCTACCAATTGCCTGCTTGATTGCCTCAATTTCGGCATTTAATCGCCTATCGTTTGACAATGAGGTCATTGCCATTCGAGCTGCGGGGGTCAGTTTCTGGCGAATCAATCTTCCTGTGGTGGTTTTTTCCGGCATCGTATTCCTTTTAACGGTATATCTTTCTCAATGGGGCCAGCCGTGGGCCAATGTGTCATTGAAGACTTTGGCTCTGAGCGTCATTGAAGATGAGTTGACTCTTGCGGTTGATTCGGGGGTGTTTAATGAACCGATCTCCGGACTCATGGTGTATGTGCCACACTCGGAGAATGCTTCTGGCGATAAGGGAATCTTTATTTCGGACCAACGCAATCCGGAGCAACCCTTGATAATTGTGGCGGAAAATTTTCACATGTTGAAACAGAGCGAACGTCAGCAGTTTGGCATTCGATTGTTTAAGGGGGCAATTCATCAAATCCCCAAAGATGCCAATAGTTTTCATCGGGTCACCTTTGATACCTATGATTTTTGGCTTTCTTCGCCTTTTACCTCAGTGAAAGATAAGACAAAACGGAAAACCTACCAAAACCTCACTCAGCAATTGGAAGAATCAGGTGGAACGGACGCTGGAGCCCTTCGTCGATTAGTAGAGTTTCATAAAGACACCGCCTTTCCGGTCGCCACCTTTGTGCTGGGGTTATTGGGCGTCCCGGTGGGGATTGTGTCGAAGCGGTCCGGGAAAGCTGGAGGGTTTGCGATTGGGGTTGGCGTGGTTATCGGATTTTATTTATTAAATGTGTTGGGAGAGTTTCTCGTGACGACTTTGGTGATCTCTCCGTTTTTCGGTGCGTGGATGCCTAACATTATCCTAGCCTGCTTCACAGGGTTTCTGCTATTTCAAGCTGGAAAACAATGATCCAGAATTCTTTCAAGCAATTTAAATCATGAAAAAAATTTCTTGGTATGTGTTTGGGAAGTTCAGTCGGGTCTTCCTAATGTGTCTTGTGACCGTGCTGACCATTTATCTTGTCGTGGATTTTTTTGAAAAATTGAGAAAGTTTTTGAAATATGATGCAGACCTAACCGTTATTTTTAGCTTTTTTGTCTATCGAATTCCCGAAATTGCTTTTCTATTAGCCCCGCTGGCGGCTCTAATGGCGTCAATTTTGACGGTTTGTGGGCTTAATCGGACTCGTGAAATTACGGCGATGCGCAGTTGTGGGTTAAGTTTTTATCAAATTGCCATTCCCTTTTTTGTCTTTGGCGGGCTTGTGAGTGCCGTAGGTCTGAGTTTGACGGCCGTGTTGATTCCTCTGGCCAATATTAAAGCTGAATTTGTTCAATCGGTCTTAATCCAAAATAAACCAGAACCCCTCTTACTTACTCCGGAACGTTTGTGGCTTCGGGTGGGACGCAATCACCTAATGCGTATTGATTCGGTGACAGAAGATGGGTTTCGTTTGAATGGTATTCACCAGTACACACTTGATGATCGCTTCAGTTTCAAAGGCATTCTTGAAGGAAAATGGGCAACATATGTCGATGAGGAATGGATAATGGAGCATGCGATTGAGCGAACATTTCAGGATGAAGAACGCATCCAAGTGAATGGTATGTCACGGCAGACGTTGTCTCTCTCTCTCACGCCTGATGATTTTCAAAATTGGCTAGCTCAGTCTCCAGAGCATATGTCCTTGTATCAATTGCATGACTATATTCAAAGGTTAATAGAAGATGGTCATAGTCCTCATCGTTTTTTAACTGATTATTGGTCTCGAATTGCATACTCTCTTGTTCCTCTGGTGATGATACTGCTAGGGATCTCGGTGAGTCTCCGCGGAAGTGGTGTGCGTGAGGTTGGAATAGCTAAAGGGCTTGGGCAAACTCTGGCAATTGGATTTTTTTTCTGGGCTGCGCATTCGGTAGGCATTGTCTTAGGACGAAATGGAGCGGTATTGCCGATCATTGGCAGTTGGATTGCCACAGCCATGTTTTTGATCATTGGGATTAATCTTTTTTTAAGGCTAAAATGAGGGTTCCACGATTGTCATGAAGAGCAATGGAGGGAATGTGTGATTGAGATTTTGATCATCCGTTCCTGTTCACCATTCGTGTTGGGTTTTGATGCTGTGCGATGTATGAATTTGTCAAGGTTTCTCATAAACACGCAAGGGATTTTCTTAATTCCCCCTGACTCAGATCCGATAACATTTCCATAGAGATAGAGGTCGAAGAGTAGGGGAGGATCCGAAGATCCAAGGCAGACAGTTAATCGGGAAATCTCAAAAACCCACCACTTACAAGAGGTTGTAATTATCGAATAACGAATTCAACAGGTGACAAGGGCAAACTATCCGTGAGGGTAGGGCGCAAAGCCAAGAAACCCTGAGAACGTTGTTGTTTCAGGGTTCGTCTGGTTACCGAACTGTGTTGGTAGATCCATCCGTTCGTTCATGCGCCCATTCCCTGGAATTGGGCGCTTTTTTTGGTCACCCTGGAAAGGCCAAAATATGGACGAAGACGCACAACATTTCACAAAGACAGCAGTTGGTATCAAAGAACTCGACTCGTCTCACCTCGGTTCGGTTAGTCCTGACAAAGCAGAACATACGCAAGCACAGGGCCAGCTCGATCAGGAGCATGTTACCCGGATTTTATTAGAGTTTCTCCCGACCATTCGGCGGATGGCTGGAATTATGGCGTTCAGGAATCCCTTTTCCCTGGATGTCGAGGATTTGACGAGCGCAGGGGCTATGGGGCTGTTGTCGGCGTTGAAGCGCTATGATCCAACACGGGATATTAAATTTCGCACATTTGCCGAATATCGTATTCGTGGCATGATGTTAGATGAAATTCGGTCGATGGATTGGGTTCCTCGGTCTGTTCGATCTCGCCGAGATCAAGTACGACAAATAGTTGAAGAGCATCTTCAGAAAAACGGGGTGCCACCGACTGCACAGGAATTGGCCACTCTGTTGGGCGTTCCAATTGAGGAAATAGAAGGAGTGGGCGGGTGTGATCCTCGTTTAATTAGTCTGGATGAGCCGGTTGGGCAGGGAGAAGATGAATGCACCCTCCGCGATGTATTACCGGATGTTAACCATTTGGACCCTTTTGTGGCCTGTGCGGATGCAGAAATGAAAGCGGCATTGTCAGCGGCGCTCCAGACATTATCGCCACGCCAGCAAGAGGTGCTTCAATCGTATTATCATGCCGGATTGACGATGAAAGAAATTGGTCGGCAAATGGGTCTGACCGAGTCTGGCGTCTGTCGGGTACATTCCGGTGCCATTCGACATCTACGCATAGAGTTGAAACGTATTGAGGATGGGGGACCCAGTGCGCCTCGACCCAGGAATTTACGAAAAACGCCCGTTGTCCGCGACTAATTAAATGGTGTGCTTATTGAAAAATTCGTGTCCGCCAATTTTTGCCACTTTACGGTTGACCTGAGCCCACCGGGGAGTTTTGACCAGTTGGGGATTATAAAACAGTACTGCCCCATCCACCACCTTTCGCCCGTCTTGTACAACCTTCCAGGCTAACAAACTATCTTGCATGATTCGATTTGTTTGATCAAATTCCACTTCTTCTGGATTACGTCCCATCCATGGTTCAAACTGTTTGGCACGAAGAACGGTGCCCTTGACCGTGCCATCGCTGTGGTATTTGAGAGCCATTCGGTTCCGAATGACGGCCGCGACAGCTAACTTTCCAGCAAAACTTTCACCCCCAGCTTCCAGATAGATGGTTAGGGCGGCTAAAATGTCGTCACTGTGGCTGGATTCCTGCCAATGGATTATTTCTAGAGGCAATGGTGATACGGGCGAAGAAGACGAAAGAACCAATGCGATATCGGCCGAATTTACGGGGGTTGGTGAGATGGGGAGTAAGCATATGGAGAAGGTTTCTATGCCGATGATGAGGATACAAGACAACAGTGTTTGGTTTCGTTTCATTTTATCCCCTTAAGTCTTGATGGGTTTAGAGTTTTTACGCATTATTTTTTGTTTGGATATTGAGGAGTCAGGTTCAATAAAATGCTTCTTGGACACGGTCTTCAGCAAAGTACATGCCATTGACGTTTTAGGCTGTTTAAGGGAATCTGTTTATGGGGGTCTTGTGTTGTAGGGAGGAGTTTAGTGTTAGATTTTTTGGGTTTTCATAAATAACAAGAGGCCTTTACCCAGCATTGTGTCGTGGTTTCGGGACATCAACGATTAGGCCACACGTTTTATTATTTAATAGTGATTGGAAACAGGGCGATTTCGAGATTCTTGTACTGATCAAAAATCTGACAATCTTAAAAATGGATTAAGTGAATTATCGAAAAATATGGAGAAAGAACAGAGAATCTATCGAGAATGATGTCTGTTGCTCGGTTTTAGTGATGGAGGAGAGTATGAGCATTTCGTCGGTGAGCGAAAGAGTAAGGGAAATAATGATATGTCTCGGAGTGGGAGTAATTTTTCTGGGAACGTTACCGCTTTCCAATGGTTGGGCTCAGTCAGATCAGATACCTGTCCTGCCTATTCAACCTCTTGCGCACGCTAAAGTGTATTTGATGGCCGGAGATTACCGCCGAGCGGTAGGGGCTTGCCAAGAAAATATTGACCGCAATCCATCGGTTGAAGCATACGTGTATTTGGCCTATGTCTATGAGGCAATTGATGGCTATTTAGGGTCATTAGCAAAGCAGGAGGATTATGTGAAAGTGGAGCAATTAGCCCTGAATTTGACCGCACGGGATATTCTCGATCTCATTGATCCGCCCAATGTCATGCCTCGTATGGCGCAAGAACTCATTCATGAAGGCATTCGGCAACAATTTGATGTGACAGCAGCAATGGCCAATCGGTTGAGTCGGACACGGACGGATGAATTGTGGGCACAACAAACCCGTTGGCGTGAATTGAAACCTGATTCATGGTGGACCGGTGCCCCGGATGAATGGCAGTGGTGAATTCTATCTCTGCCTTGCCTGTGAGTGAAGAGGTCAAACAGATCACACAGGGTCCAATGCTCCAGAGTCAGTTAATCGTATATGAGTGAGTTGACAGTCCGACAAGAGCGGTTTTAGGATGCCAAGACAATCTGGACATTTTGTCGTATTTATCCAAGGAGGCAGTCAGTGTCTGATTTAGTGGCCAAAGCCGATGCAACGAATTGGGATGGGGAAGTACTGAAAGCTTCAGAGGTGGTGATGGTGGATTTCTGGGCAGTTTGGTGTGGACCCTGTCAAATGGTGGCCCCAATCGTCGATGAGCTTGCACAGGAATATCAAGGCAAACTCAAAGTCATGAAGCTCAACACCGATGATGCTCCAGAAGTTGCGGGGAAATATCAAATCATGAGTATCCCAAGTATTCTCTTCTTCAAGGGTGGCCAAGTTGTCGAAAAAATTGTTGGTGCAAGACCGAAGCAACAATTCAAACAAGTCATTGACTCGCTCCTGGCTCAATCCACTTCCCCTGCCTGATCAGCGGGATCGATGACTCGGTGTTATGCTGACCGAGCTGCGCATTTCCAACTTTGCCCTCATCGATCAACTCCATTTGGAATTTCCCCCTGGGTTTCTTGTTTTGACGGGGGAGACCGGGGCCGGAAAGTCTCTTCTCATTGATGCTCTGGTGTTAATCACCGGGGGACGAGCCTCTGCCGAGCATATACGGTTTGGTGCCGAGGAAGCTCTGCTAGAAGCCTGTTTTGTCATCCCACCCACCCATCCTCTTTTGAGCAGGTTGCAAGGGGACGGATATCTCCTACCTGACCAACGGGACATTATCGTTCGTCGGATGTTATCGCGGTCGGGAAGGAATCGCAATTTCCTCAATGGGCAACTCGCCCCTCTTCAAACGATTCAAGACATCGGTCCTCAGTTGGTAGATATCCATGGCCAACATGACCAGCAATCATTGCTCTCCCCTAAGACCCAGCTCAAATTGCTGGATGCGTTTGGGAATCTTGAGGATTTCGTCGGATCCTATCAGGAGATGCACCGAGAATGGATCGAGAAAAAGTCGGCTTTGGATGCATATGTGGTCAGGTTACGGGATCAAACCAATAGGCAGGATATCCTTCAATATCAATATGACGAGCTGGTCAAAATGCAGTTGCAGGCCGGAGAAGAAGAGGCTCTCAGCCATGAATATCATCGGTTGAAACATAGCGGTCGATTAGGCGAGTTATCGAATCAAGCCTTTACGGCGTTACATGAAGGCGAACGATCGGTTTTGGATCATCTGGGTGAGGTGGCTGAGTGGGTACAAGAGCTTGCAAAAATTGATGCGCAAGGTGAATCGTGGGTCCCCTTGTTGGAAGCAGCGACCATGTCGTTGCGGGAAGTGACCGATAACCTTCGGGATTACCGGACTCGGATCGAGTATGATCCGGAGAGAATGGATCTGATTGATAGTCGGTTGGCCGGTCTTCAGCGGCTGAAAAAGAAATATGGGAAGTCAATTGAAGATTTAGTGCAACTTACCAAAACCCTGGAGCAAGATTTAGCGCAACTCCAAAATGGAGAAGAGCAGGTGCGGCATTTGCAAGCAGAAGTGACCAGTCGATATGAATCAATGAAGGCCTTGGCGGAAGACTTGTCGGCTCGGAGGAAAACAGTTGCGAAGCATTTGGTCAAAGAGATCAAGCAGGAATTAGCGGCTCTAAAAATGTCGACAATGGAGGTGCAGGTTAATATTGAAATAGCCAACGGAGACAATCGATTTGGGTTGGCAGGAATGGATCGGGTTGAGATGCTCCTGGCTCCCAATCCGGGAGAACCGCTGATGCCATTGGATCGGATTGCATCGGGTGGAGAATTGTCCCGAATTATGTTGGCCTTAAAAACCGTGTTTGCGGAAAATGATCAGACGCCCGTCGTCATTTTCGATGAAATTGACAGTGGGATTGGTGGGGAAGCCGGTATCGTCATGGGAAGTCGATTGCGTCAGTTGGCTCAATTTCATCAAGTGTGTTGTATCACCCATCTTCCGCAGATTGCCTCGCAGGCTCATGCACAGTTTGTGGTTGAGAAAACAACGCTAGAGGACCGGACGCTCACGAAAGTCCACGAAGTCACAGGCGTTCATCGAGAAACCGAAATCGCTCGCATGTTGGGAGGAGGCACCCTAACTCCAACGATCAGAAAAACCGCCGGTGAAATGCTGGATCGGGGAAGCAGTCCTCCCTTAGGCTTCAGTCACAATAACCCAAAAAAGAAACCTGCCAAAACCTAATCTAAATTCGAATGAGCTTGGCACATTCAGGATAGCCATTCATGAACGAGTGGACAGCTCTTTCTCTGTGTTCGAGAGTTGTTAGGATCCGGCTTTCCAGAAAAACACGACAGCCATTCGTTTTGAAGCTAACGCATGGTCCCAGCCAAAATACCCTGTTGCAGAATGGATGAGATCCGATTTATAGGCAACTAGGCGGTTGAAGACATACGGGGCCTCTAGAATTTCTTTGAACATGGTAGGATCCATTTCCTGTGATACCCCAGGCACTTCGCTAAGACTTTCATAATCTTTTGGACAATAGTTGCCGTCTGGTGGTTCTCCGGGAAGATGCAATCGGTAAAAGGATGTGCCGCAATGTGATGTGGGTGGGCTTGGATGGAGGTAGAGGACGGCGGCGTATTCGCAAATTCTGGCAGAGTCGACATGTGGACGAGCGACCCCCTCAGCTCCTCCGCATATCTGAATATGATTGTGTCCGGAAAGTCCTGCCTCGTTATCCGATTGGGGAGTGAGGTTGGGAATACCTAAATGTGTGGTCACGTAGCTTTCCACGGTGCGCAGTTCATCGGGAGTCAGAGCTCCAGGAGCCCGCATGCCGGGCCAGGGTTCCGGCCGCCAGGGGGATCCCAAGGTCCAGGTTGAATTGGCAATACATCGTTGGGCAATCTCTAATGCGTTGGGGAGAGCCTGATCCTGAATCCAATAATCCTGGCCATGAATTAATTCGCGATAGGGGAGTCGGTTCATAAATACAAGTCAGACAGAGTGGTTGATCAGAGGAGAAAATTGTGAGACGACATGAGAATTCGTGGATGAGAATGGGCACCATAAAACGTCAGTCAGGGTGAGGTCAAGCGGATGGATTGTTTGATAGCCTGGTGAGAATGTGATGGTTGTCATGATAAGCTATGTTTAATGACGACATGGAAAAAAATGATAAACTGAAGGTTTGGAGTCTGAAGGGATGAAGGAGAGTGACTATGCTCAATCCAGCGGTGTCCGACATTGATCAACTGTTGACTGAGACCCTTCAGGTCATCAAGGTTGAGGAGGTCACGCGTCATTATTGGGAGCAGGGTGAGTTCTTGGCTTTAGAGCATTTGATCCCCACTCAGGTTGTTCAGGAATTTATGCGGGAAGTAGAGCGCGTGCGGCCACAAATCAATCGAAACTTTATCCCAGGGCATAAAAAAGGGGGAAGTGTCAGTTTTTATCTTCTGCAGCAATCGGCTCCGGCCATTCTTGCGTTCTATCACCACCAGGGATGGATCGACCTCTTGAGCCGGATTGCCGGAGTTCCGTTAATGCTGTGCCCCGAAGAGGATCCCCATTCCTGTGCACTGTATTTTTACACCGAGGTTGGAGATCATATTGGGTATCATTATGATACCTCGTATTACAAGGGCGCTCGATTTACAGTTTTATTAGGATTACAGGATCAATCAAGCAGCCGATTGGTCTGCCGTTTACATACCAAAGAACAGGGTCGAGAGGTTAAAGAGTTATCCCTCCTGACTGACCCAGGCACATTTATTTTTTTTAACGGCGATAAATTGCATCATGCCGTTACGCCGCTGGGGGCTGGAGAAGAGCGGATTGTGCTCACGCTTCAATACGTCACCAACCCGTCCATGGGTCTGGCACAACGGTGGTTTTCGAATATGAAAGATGCAGTGGGATATTTTGGATGGTCGGCCATGTTTGGAAAACCCCATCGTTAAAAACTTTCTCCACGTCCATCCTCAGTGCAATCCGATTAACACGACAGTTGTATTGTCTTCTCCACCTAATCGGTTGGCTGTATCCACAAGTGTTCGGCATATCGCTTCGGCCCGTGGAGCTTCTTGGCCGATAATCGTTTGGATCTCCTGATCAGTCAGCATTTTTGTGAGTCCGTCTGAACACATCAGAATGAGATCTGATGGCTCAAGCGGGTAGGTCCGAATGGTAGGTCGTGGCTCAGGATCAATTCCAAGGGCTTTGGTTAACACATGCCGAAGGGGGTGAGTGCGAACCTGTTTTGCTGTAATGAGATTCAGGGCTAACCGTTCCTCCATAAGGGTATGATCTTTTGTCCAGAGCGAAAGCGTACCCTGCCTAAAGAGATAGGCGCGGCTGTCGCCGGCATGTGCCACGCTTGCCTGGTATCCTGTAGGAGAACGCGTGATGGCGACCACGATAATGGTTGTTCCCATTCCTTTCAGGGAATCGTCCTCTGCTGCTGCTTTTCGAATACGTTGATTAGCGGATTCAAGAGCTTGACCCAGCAGCGATTCTAATTTGTCAGGTTGAACGTAGGGAGAGGTATCAGTCGAGAGTTGAGTTCGAACGACATCGGGAATGGCTTTGACTGCAATCTGGCTGGCTACCTCACCTCCGGCATGTCCGCCCATCCCGTCTGCCAACACCCACAATTGTAGGATATTATCGAGTGAAAAGGCATCCTGGTTCAGTTTTCTAACCAGACCAAGATCCGTTAGTCCGACGCCGGTCCATTTGTCAGAGCGTTGCGTGAATGTCATAGGGAAGCAATATATTCAGGGAGTCCATGACGTTGAACTAGACGGTTGTAAATAAGGTCGGCCAAAGGCTCCAGATTTTTGCAATCTGCTTCATTATATTGGATAAGCACCTCTCTAGAGTCCGCTTGTCCGAGTTGCGATTCTTCCCACAGTCGGACCGCATCCCACCCCGTCAGTCCTTCCAGCGAAGTCGGTCGATAACACCCTACTTCCGTCTCAATCGCCTTCAGCCCGCCTCTTAATCCGAGACGTCTGGCCGCAAAACACAAGTCGATATGGGGATGGTCAAGCATCAAGTTTGGATATTTGGCCTTCAGAAATGGCAAGTCAAAGCCTGAGCCAAAGAAGGTCACGAGAAGATCGTATGAGGCAAATTCCGTTTGCAAGCGTTCACCGGACAAGTTTTCTCCCTGAATCAACGTGGTCATGCGACCTTTTCCGTAAATACCCACCACCGTAATCTCGCCATCAGGTAACGGAATCCCGTTTGTCTCAATATCCAGAAACGCTGCCTGAGATCGAAAATTGGGATAAAGACGCCAGTGGTCGCGCGCTTTCAGGATGCGGGTAAAGAAACGGGAATTCTGTGCCTTCCACTGTTTTTGTGCTTCCAGAATGTCTTCATCATATTGGGCTTTTCGAAACGAAGAAATGCGGGGAGCGGTAGGTTTCTCGAGGAAAGCGTCCCATGTGCCAATGCCATCCTCCCACCAGAGGCGTTCAGTGGATTCTCCTATGCCGGGTAAAAAAAGAAATGTGGATTGTAACATGAGTCTTAACGCGAAGAGAGCCTAATTCTAACCTTGATTTCACCAAGAGGACAAGCTACATTCGAAGCAATATTGAGATCTTCTTTCATTTGTAGCATAAGCGAGAATATATGGAATTCCGTCCACAGAAAATCAGAATGACCATCGGTGGGATCCAGGTCATTGCACAACTCAAACCCAATAGAACCGCACAAGCTGTGGTCGAAGCTCTTCCTATTGAGGTCCCCGTGAATCAGTGGGGAGAAGAGTTTTATTGCAACATGCCGGGGGTCAAAGACTATCGAGAAGTTGCCACCACTCAGGTAAAAGTTGGCGATGTTGCTTTTTGGGGCATGGGGGGGATGTTGGCGGTCTTTTTTGGACGCACTCCCATGAGTCTCGGAGATGATCCGGTTCCTGCTGATCGGGTAAACGTCATTGGAAAAGTGATAGGTGATCCGAAGGTGTTGAGGGAGGCCACAGGGGCGTCCCTTATGAGAGTGGAACAGCTTCCTGAAGGAACCTGATGCGACTCAATAAAGTTCGCGTACATCATATGGCCGTCTCAGTCATTGAACGATTACAGGCGAGTGGATTGTTACAAATTCAAGGAAAACCGGAAGTGGTGATTCAGAAATTGGAAGCAGCCATTCTATCCGAGTTGCAGGTGGAAGATCGTTTGAACGCGGATGTCCGGGAAATGTTGAAACAGTTTGAACGAGAGTTTGCAGAAGGTCGAGCGGATTATCAGAAAATGTTTACGATGGTGAAGCAAAAGCTCATCAAAGAACGCGGGGTCATTTTATAGGGCATATGGCAGAATAGACGTTGAAGGCCGTAGGACTGAATTGCTAATGAATACTCCAATCCTCAGCGACGAAAAACAGACTCATCTTGCGCATGTAATTTTGACCAGTGTCACCGACATGTCCGAGGCAAAGATGATTGGCGATTCTGCTCATGCCCTTCGTGAAGTGAAGCGCGTGCTGGCCGAGCACATGAAAGCAGAAGAGGAGCTGGTGCAAAAAGTGCGGAGTCGATTGCAATCATATGCACGGCCGATTCCAGAAGGTTCCCAAGAGTGGGATGTCCTTTATCAAAAAACCTACCAGGAAGAATTACGTAAGCGGAATCTAAGCTGAAGAACTCCTCTTTGCCCCCCAGATTTCTTTCTTTTCTGCGAGTGTGCCGTCAACCATTTTAATCGTGCAGATACTTATCCCTGGAACTCTCTTGAGGGCCAATGGTATGGTTTGTCAAGGGTACTCTTGTGAATGATCGTGAAAAGACCATGCATGCTCTTGGAGCCGCCACTCTCTCCATTTTACCGGGGATCGGTCATCTGTACTTAGGTGTCAAACGCGGGAATATTTTCCTGGTCTGTGGGATTCTTTTATTGATTATTTCCAAGTTTTTCTGGCCGACAGGGTGGCTAATTTATATGCAATTTGCCATTCTGGCAGGCTTCGATGCGTTTGCATTTGGTAAGCGCGGACGAGGATTGTTTTAACTATCTGCCAGCCACATGGAGACCAAGCATGAAGCAAGACGATCGTCCTTTGACGAGGTTCGTGAGGTTGGTGATGCTGGATTGGGGTTTGAGAATTTTGGTGACCGTGATTGGGCTAAATGCTTCACTGGCTCAGGCGGCTAATTTGTCGGTGACTGATTTGCTAACATCTCCCGGGAAGCCCATTCAATTACAGGCACGCTTAACCAATCCCGAGGCAGAAGGGGAGATTGGTTTGCCGGACCAGCCCTTGGAATTTATTGTGCATGGCCGGACGGTGGGCCAGGCGAATACCGACGCGCACGGGTGGGCTCGGCTCGATTTTACTCCCAGTATGCGGGGGAATTTGTCAATCATTGTGAAGTTAATGACACCATCAAAAACCGAGGCCATCGAAGGGAAAGGAATCCTCCTCTCCTGGGAACGTCGTCGTCCCATATTGCTGATTGACTTGGCGGTGTTAGTGGAAGGGGAGCTGGTTATGGATCCGCCTCCGCCTGAACTCTATAAGGATCCGGGCCTCATATTAGGAGATGCCCATCCAGCAGCAGCGTCAGAATTGGGCAAGCTCGCGCAATTTTATTACAACCTTGTGTATCTGGACTTGACCGGGCGAGGTCACCTTGAACATATTCAGGATTGGTTGCGCGAGCACCAATTCCCTCCAGGAATGATTAGAATCCTTCCGAAGACGCCAACGGCCTTGACCGAACTCATACACGATCTGAAAACAGAGGGTTGGGAAAAAGTGAGTGGTGGTATCGGGCGCACGGCAGATTTTGCGGAAGTACTCGTTCAAAATCGCCTGCAAACCGTGATTTTACCGCTACCACAGACAAAGGGGCGGTTTCCACGCCGGGCCATTGTCCTCGATGATTGGTCACGTATTCGACGGCATCTTTGATGGAGCCAATGAACAAATAGCCGGTCGACGAAGGGTCCAACGACCGGATGTGGATATTTATAAATTCTAAATGATTTTCTATTCAGGAAACCGATCGTAGGGAAGAAGTCTTGGTGAAGGCAGCACGACCCAAAACCCGTTTTGTGTGTCAGGAATGTGGATATCAAGGCGTCCGCTGGAGCGGCCGGTGTCCGGAGTGTGCACAATGGAATTCCTTGCGGGAGGAGGTTGATCAAGATCTTTCAACCCTTCAACAGCGAAGTGTTGCCGGAGGCACACCGGAGGCTGTCCCAATCAGCTCTATCGTGCAGACTCAGGAGTTTCGTCTTCAGGCTGGTATTGAAGAATTGAATCGAGTGCTTGGTGGGGGAGTGGTTCCAGGATCGGTTATCTTGATTGGAGGCGATCCTGGAATTGGTAAAACGACACTTTTGCTCCAAACCCTGGCCTCCCTGGGAACGGCCAAACAGGTCGGGTTGTATGTATCGGGAGAAGAATCACCTCAGCAAATTAAGATGCGGGCGGATCGTATAGGCATTCAATCCCCCAACCTGTATGTGGCTGCTGCCACCTCCCTGGAAGAAATTTTCAAAGTGGCTGAGCAGATGAATCCCGGTGTCATTGTCGTGGATTCAATTCAAACGGTTTTTACCCAGGAACTCACATCAGCTCCAGGGAGTGTCAGTCAGGTTCAGGAGGTTGGCTGCCGCCTGATGTGGTATGCCAAGCGGACGCATGTCCCTATCTTTATTATCGGGCATGTGACGAAGGAAGGCGTGATTGCCGGGCCAAGGCTTCTGGAGCATATTGTCGATACGGTGTTGTATTTTGAAGGAGACAAAGGCCAGAGCTATCGAATTCTTCGAGCCGTGAAAAACCGCTTCGGGCCGACCAATGAAATCGGGGTTTTTGAAATGAAGGATGAGGGGCTGGCCGAGGTTGGGAATCCCTCCGAACTGTTTTTAACGGGACGAATCGGACATGGTGCCGGATCTATTGTTGTGTCGAGCGTGGAAGGGTCTCGGCCCTTATTGGTTGAGTTGCAGGCTTTGGTTGCGGAGACTACCTACCCCATGCCGAAACGTATGGCCAAAGGTGTGGAAGTGAATCGGGTGTCCTTACTGTTGGCCGTTCTAGAAAAACGATTGGGGTTGCACTTTACCGGGTACGATGTGTACGTGAATGTGGTGGGAGGGCTTCGGATTGATGAGCCGACGGTTGACGTGGGGATCATATGTGCGGTGCTTTCCAGTTTTCGGGAGTTAGCGTTGGATCCCAGATTGGTCGTGATGGGCGAGGTTGGGTTGGGCGGAGAGGTCCGGCCGGTGCAACATGCGGACTTACGCATTCGTGAGGCGATGAAATTGGGGTTTCAACGCTGCGTGGTTCCTGAGCCGAATATTAACCAATGGAAACCTGTGGCCGGCATGGAAGTCGTTGGCATTCGTGACATTGGCGATATTTGGGAAACGGTTGTGAGTCCTGCCTCATAAACGTCGTGGTCAATTGGATTTGTTACAATGAATGGTGTCAGTCGCTGCTTCTTGTTGCCGCTGGTGTTCCTTGTCGGATGCGCCGGAATCTTTCAAGGATCATTACAACTGCTTGAAGACGAGCGGGGCCGACAGGAGGTATTCCAAGCCCTCCGTCAAAAAGAGTCGACCATTCGCACCCTTCGAGGATTATTTCAGGCGTCCATCTCTGGTTCTGGAGTGCCGCTTTCCCAAAATGTTCTTGGCACGGTTTCGTATGTGCATCCCGATGTCTTGGATCTGAAAACCTTTATCCGTATGGGTGTTCCCGTGATGAATTTTCATCGCAGGGGCAACGAGTATGAACTGTATTTACCCGGGGAAGACAAGGTGATCACCGGAAGAGTAGATGAACCTCAGGAGCGTTCACCCTGGGATCACACCGTGATGCTGAGCCTTCGTGCGTTGGATGCCATGTTGGGTAAGGTCTCTGGGGTATCCGGTGAGGAGGCTCGCGTGTGGAAAAATAACGAACACTATCGCATTGATCTGGCTGCCAACCAATCCTCATCTACCTCATCTCAGGATGATTTCACCGTACGGACCTGGGTGGATGCCCAGACCATGGATTTGACGTCGATTGAATACCGACGCTCATTCGATGACATTGTCGTATTGGTAGAGTGTGAAGATTATCGAGAGGTGAAAGTCACCGCGGGCGAAGAAAGCGCTCCGGTTCGATTGCCGTTTCGGGTTCGGGCGACAGACTATCGACCCAGCGGAGGATCCTTTACCCTGCACTTCAAGGAGTTTATCGTCAATGCGGCTTCGTAGTTGCCCATATGCATCAAGCAAACACTCATTGGTAAGTCAGGATCCATTATTATGTTGTTTTTAGCTCTAGAATCTGCCACCTCTCATCAGAGTGTGGCCGTGTTTCGGGACCAACAGCTGTTAGCCAGTCTGGCCTGTGAGTCGGGGCAGCCTTTGACCCCGCAACTCATCCCCACCATCGATCGGCTGTTATCCTCGGTCTCTTTGCAGTTATCAAATCTTGAAGGCCTGGTGGTGTCCATAGGACCGGGGACGTTCACTGGATTACGAGTGGGATTGGCGACCATGACGGCCTTTCGGCTGGCTTTACAGATTCCTTTGGTGGGGGTTTCCACACTCGAAGGGCTTGCCTGGAATCATTCTGTTACCGAGCTC
>JBATLR010000482.1:0-14634 GCA_049289415.1 Nitrospirales bacterium | reverse complement strand
GGCACGGTCAAGATTTAATTGACTGTTTTGGGCCGTAATGACAGCCCGCTCGATCACGTTTTGCAATTCCCGCACATTTCCCGGCCAATGGTAGGCCGTGAGGCGTCCGAGTGCGTCAGGGGAAAGGGGGGCCAACGTCCGACCCATTCGTTGAGCAAAATGCTGAACAAATGTGTTGGCCAGGAGGACCACATCCTCTCCGCGTTCCCGCAAAGGCGGAAGATGGATGGGAAAGACATTCAATCGATAATAAAGATCTTCACGAAATTTTCCGTCTTGGACCTCCTTCTGTAAATCCCGATTTGTGGCTGCCAGGACTCGGACATTTACCTTTTTGGTGTGGGAACTGCCGACCGGATCGAATTCCCCTTCCTGAAGAACGCGTAACAGTTTCCCTTGAAGATCCAAAGGTAGTTCGCCGATTTCATCCAGAAAAATGGTCCCTCCGTCGGCCAATGAAAACCGTCCTTCCCGCTTTTTCGTGGCGCCGGTAAACGCACCCTGTTCATGTCCAAAAAATTCACTTTCGATTAGGGTAGCAGGAATGGCCGCGCAATTTACTTTGATGAATGGGTGATTCCGACGCCGGCTGTTGGCATGAATGGCGCGGGCCATCACCTCCTTGCCGGTCCCGGTTTCGCCTGAAATGAGCACAGTGGCCTCGGTATCGGCGACCTGTTGGATGTCCCGGAGGACGCCCATCAACGCGGGACTGTTTCCAAGAATTTCGCCGAAATGTTGCAGCTCATGTAATTCTTCTTTGAGGAATTCCGTTTCAATCGTCAGGGATCGAATCTTTTGTTCCGCTTCCAGACGTTCATTCACATTACGAAGAATCAGGGTGTAAAAGATCCTTCCCTCCATCTGGAATTGGGATAGGGTGGCTTCTGCCGGAAATTCAGTGCTGTCTGTTCGTACAGCTTTGAGGCCACCGGGAATCCAGAGAGAGCGCCGACCTGCAGGTTTCGTGTTGAGATCCTGGATGAGTCTCCGTAATTTCTCTCGTTCATTCGGAACAAGGGAGAGACAAAAATCCTTTCCAACGAGATGAATGGTCTCACATTGAAAAACCTTCTCAGCTGCGGGGTTGATGCGGGTCACTCGAAGATCTTCATCCAATTCAATAATGGCATCCATGGCACTGTCTACAAATCGCCGCAACTTTTGTTCACGTTCACGTGTAGCGGATTCTGCTTGGAGGCGTTGGAGTTCGGCACTCGCTCTTGATGCAAAAATCCGAATAATGGCCTCTATGCGAGATTCAGCCGGTATCGGGCGGGTATCCATGACCGCGAGATGTCCGAGAATTTTTCCGGCTGTATCGGTCAGCGGGAGTCCTATATAACTGACGGCCTTGAGCCCGACGAGGTCTGGATCAATGGGAAAGAGATTCAAGAGGTTGTCCGGAAAATGGATGAGACGGGCCTGGTCGATAACATGCTCACACGGCGTGCCGGCGAGATCCATGGCCCAATCTTTGAGAAACGATCCATTCAAATAAAAGGCCAGGGCTTTTAAACGGCGGGAATCGGGAAAATATTCTGTGACCCAGGCGGCATGGGTGTGCAGGGCTTTGGCCAGGTTTTCCACAAGGGCTTCAAAGAATCGTTCCCCCGTGACAGTGGCCGTTCCCTCCAGAATAGTTCGGAGGGCAGTCTCTTCGTTCAGGTTCGTTAACAGATCGTGATAGGATTCTGGCATAGCGTCTCCCAAGTAAGAACTCTATTATGATCCATTAGTTTTTAACGTGTAAAGATTGGGCTATTGTTAGGTTCAGGGTGGCTGGATTTTATAGCATACCAAGGTAGGGCGGTTGATGAGGTTTGGAAGGGGAGGGAGTTCCCAGGTGTTGTTTCAGACACACATGAACCTACATGAAATTTAAAAGAAACCTTGAGGGGAAATTGATAAGTTCCATATATCCGGTGTGGTAAAGTATTTTGGTTCCATTTGTAGGGTATGACCTTGTTGGGTATGTCTGGGCAGGTCACCGAGTGAGCCAGGTGGTAGACATGATGAAGAAATCGCTCATCTATGTGGTTGATCCCATGTGTTCGTGGTGCTGGGGATTTTCACCAGTCATTGATGAGATCGTTCGGCGATATCGAGATCGGGTCACGATCGAGGTATTGTTGGGTGGGTTGCGCCCCGGCAATACTGAACGGTTTGATGAGCGACGGCGTGCCTACATTCTCAGTCATTGGCATGCGGTCCATGAACGAACCGGTCAGCCATTTAATTTTAATTTTCATCCTGAGCCTTCGTTCATCTATGACACCGAACCGGCATCACGAGCGATGATGGCGGTTCGGCAATTGGCTCCGGATAAGGAATTTGTGTTTTTACATGTGGTGCAGGAAGCATTCTACGTGAAGAACAAGGATGTCACGCACCAGGAGATTTTGGCGGATCTTGCTGGTACGCAAGGTATTGACCGAGGCAGGTTTCTGGAAGGGTTTCATGATTCTGCGATGAAACAATCGGTCTGGCAGGAATTTGATCGAGCTCGCCAATTGGGAGTGAGTGGTTTTCCAGCGCTGCTTGGTCAAAATGGTCATGACCACGTCAGATTGACGCAGGGGTATCAACTCACACGAGTGTTGGTTCCAATCATTGACGAATGGCTGGATGGTCCAGTTTCCGGCAACGGCAGTTCGTCGGCCGGATAGATTATTCTTTGAGTGTTGGATGATAGCTGATCCGTAGATCAGGTGCTGTTGTTTATCCATGAACGAAGATCATACAACGAGTAGGTCTTCAATTTTCACAGGAGGTTAGGTGATGCGGAAGTTTTCGAATGTCTTGTTTGGGATTGGAACGGTTCTGATTGTCGGTTTTGGGTTTGCCACCGCGTCGGTTGCGGAAATGGCCAAATGGAAACTGGATCATGATCATTCCAGGGTTGGGTTTCAAGTTGCCCATATGGTGGTGTCCAAAACCAATGGCAAGTTTACGGAGTATTCAGGAATTGTGGAAATGGACGCAGACGAGAAGGAATTTAAAACCATTGAAGCGGTCATCCAAACTGCCTCGGTCACGACCGACCATCAGAAACGTGATGAGCATTTACGAAGCCCGGATTTTTTTGATGTTCAGAAGTTTCCGACCATGACTTATACCATGAAAAGTTATAAGAAAACCGGGGATGAGTACTCCGCTGTTGGAGATTTGACCTTGTTGGGGGTTACCAAAGAGATCACGTTAGTCGGAACGTTTAATGGGGTCGCTCAGGATCCTTGGGGTAATACACGGGCTGGTTTCACCGCTGCCGGCACGGTGAACCGAAAGGATTTCGGCATGAAATTCAGCAAATTATTAGATAGTGGCGGAATGCTCGTGGGTGATGAGGTCAAAATCATTCTGGAAATTGAAGTGATCAAAGAAAAGACCGTCGAAAAAGTGAAACAAGAAAAAGAATAAAGGGACAGGTGAAAATGTGTGGTGAAAATCCGCATTTTCCCTGAGAGAATTGCTGGGGAAATCTGAGTGGTGAAGGAATGGAGGAAGGAAAGGCTTGGTGAGGCCATATCATGGTAAGCCAATCGGGAGGCTCAGAGCATTTTCCCAAAGGATTTGACAAAGTCCAGATCCCTTTACCCTGAGCACAGATCCTTTGCGGTAAGTTGAGGATGACAGACTGTTTGAGGCTTGTCAGCTAACAGGGCAATCAGTGAGAAGAGAAATTTGGTAGCGATGGCCAAATTTGCGGGTTGAATGGACTCTAGAGTATCAGACGGTTGATGGAAGTGGGGGTGCCTGCCGCTGGTGACGACTGTCACGGTCGGCACCCCAGCCTCAAAAAATGGGACATGATCTCCCCCAGGAAAATATCCATACATCTGGATATTGTCGCCTAATCCCGCCTGATTGGCTGCTTGCTGTGCCAGCGTCTTTTCCATTCGAGTGACTCCAACCGTCAGTTTTCCATCCCCCGCACCTAGATGATCAAGATTGATCATGGCGACCGTTCGATCCAATGGAAAGGCGGGATGGCTGACATAGAGCGTCGATCCCAATAGGCCTCGTTCTTCTCCGTCAAAAGACACGAAGAGCACGGTCCGTTTGGGTGAGGTGGCGCTTTGGGAGAGCATTCTGGTCAGTTCCAACAGCACTGATGTTCCGGATGCATTGTCATCGGCTCCAGGAAAAAGCAAGCCGGCTTGTTGGCCAAAGTGGTCGCGATGTGCACCGATGAGAATAAATTCTTTGCGGAGCTCCTGATCGCGACCCGGTAACATGCCGATGACATTGGTCAGCGTTCCGGGCTGACTGTGGCTTTCCCACTGGAATTGGACCAGAAGGGGAAGTGGTCTGCTACGAAATGTCCCGATATCGTTGGCGGCTTGTTGCAGGGCTTCGAGCGAGTCATTGGCTGCTTTCAAGGCCTGGTCAAGAAGGTCCCCATCTATCCATGCCCCAGGGATGGGGCGGTTATCGGGTGTTTCCCCATAGATGGCCATAGGACCTTGCCCCAGACCTTTGCGGGCTTCATAACGGCCAAGTAGTGGACCGGTTGCCGTCAAATAGCCTGCCGCGCCTCTTTCTTTGGCGATTGCCGCTTTTTCTTCATGCGTGACCCACCCCGGGTAGGAAGGGGGTTTCCCCCGGAGAAATAGGACGATGCGATTGTCGACATTCATTCCCTGGTACTCATCGATTCCGTGGGCAGGGTCGACAATGCCGTATCCCACAAAGACGACTCTGGCTGTGGTTCTGGTGGAAGGAGAATCCAAGATTGGAAGAAACTCTTGACCTGGAACAAGTGACATCGTCATTGACGTCTGGCTCGCGCCAATAAGGGAAAGGGTGATGGTCGATGGCTCCAGCAATTGAACCGCGGTCATGAACCGTTGTTGCAACCAATGAAAATCCTGTTCGTGTTTTGAAACGTGGTTGGCCGGTTGTAAGCCGAGAGATCGGAATCGATCAACCACATAGTCGGCCGATTGCAAGCTACCATCCGTGCCGGCCTGCCGACCTTGATATGATGGATGACTCAGTTCGCGAATGTCCTGGATGATATTTTCAATAACCAGGGGTATGGATGAAGAAGAGGAGGGCTGATGGTCAAAGCCCAAAACAGGAGTCGTGAGGGCGAGTCCTATCAAAAATTGGATAATGGGAAATCGTAACAAGTTTCTTACCTATTCCTTGTCATAACGGAGATTGAAAGAATACGTGTAACAGGGGAAGGGTATAATCGAATGTGTGAAAAAGGGAGCCTGTGGCGGAACCTGTGCCGGGCGTTAGTCCTCCAGAGGAATGGTGATGACAATGGCCCCCATGAGGTCGCCCTTTTTGAAGTCACGTTTAGGGCTTAAGGGGTGAGCATTATGACATGTGGTGCAGGTATCGTTAATCGCCGTATCGGCATATATGGCTTGAAATAATCGCTTTTTTCCAGTGGACACAATTCCACGTTGGGGCGTATCGGAGTTGAGTGAAAGTTCCTCCAAGGCCTTCCGTTCGAAATCCGTTGCAGGCCCATTCCTTCGATAAATCGGCCACAGACTAATTAAACGGAATCGAATGCCGTGTCCTGATTCCGCAACCAATTTGCTGGAAATATGGAGAAACTGCGCAGGAAGGGGAATGGCATTTTTGTTTTCCCAATCTTCTCGCGCCATGACGACGCCTTGCTCCTGCATTCTTTTCACGATATGCGTTGTGTAGACGTGACGGTCTGCCTCCACGATGGCATGAATGAAGTCTGCAACTTTCTCCGGTGATAGATTTTTCATGGCGTTGGAATCACCTGCTTGAAGAGATGAAGAAACACCGATTCCCATAAGGAGAGTGGCAAGAACAACCATAGATAAGCCGGTCCTACTACCTCGTAGGCTTGTCATGACGTCAAACTCCTTTCCTTCGCCAGGTGGGCATTCGAAACGGGTAAGGTAATCAAGCAGGTGGTCCCCTGGTTTTCTTCACTTTCCATTCGAATGTGTCCGCCTAGTTTATTGATAATTCGATAGGCCACGGTGAGTCCAAGGCCCGATCCTTCTCCCTGCCCCCTCGTAGTAAAAAAAGGGTCAAAGACTCTGGGCAGATGAGTCGGGGCGATGCCGCGCCCCGTGTCTTTAATGCGGATTTCCAGATCGTGCCCTGACGCTTCTGTTGAAATAACAAGCTTCCCCCCTTCTTTCATCGCTTGAAAAGCATTGGTAATGATGTTGGTAAAAGCCTGTCCAAGTTCCAAGGCCTTTCCCTGAATGGAAGGGATGGTGCCCAGGTGAGTCTCAATTTCAATCTGGACTGATGGAAAGAGATCCTTGACCGTAGTCAGGGATTGTTCCAACAGTTCATTGAGGTTAATGAGCGTTTGCCCTTCAGTCAAATTTTTTCCAGATTGACCGGTAAAGTCCCGAACGACGGAAGCCATACGTTTTCCATGTTGAACGATGCCCCTGGCATATTCTTTGATTTGCTCGGGGTTGGTCTCTTCTTGTATCGCTTCACCTAATCCAATAACTCCGACTAAAGGATTATTAAGCTCATGTCCAATCCCGGCACTGAGAACGCCCAAGCTTGCAAGTTTTTCCCCTTGGATGACACGGTCCTGAAGGATACTTTCTTCCGTGGTATCTCGTAATACCAATCCGGCACTCGGCCCCCTTCCCGGGCGGGCCTGGACACCAAACCAACGGTACCGGAACGTTCGCTGATTGATCCGAATTTCCTGGCGATTGGCGCCCGATTGAGCCCAATTTGTGGGAACCAGGGGATCTTGCAATGAGGTGTTGGACGGATTGACCTTCGTCGTGTCTGAAGATAGAGGTTCCATAACCTGGACTGCGTGCATTTCTTGTTTCAGGCGATCTCGTGTCGCAGGATCCAAGGAGAAAATTTGGAACAGTGGGATGCCGATGATCTTGCCGTTCGTGAGGGCGAAGGCTTCTTTCGAGGCCTTATTCAAATATTCGATGTGTTCGTCTGGGCCAATCATGAGGACCGGGTCAGGCACATTATCGAGAATTTTAATGGTCGACTCCTCAAGGTATTTCACTTCCTGGGTTTTCAACTCAACTTGGCTTTCTAATCCGGCGAATTGTGACGCCAGTTGTTGGTTCATGCGATTGACTTCATCGGCCAATTCCTCAATTTCATCGCCGGTGGACAATGTTAGGGGCTCACGATATTCCCCTCTGCCGATTTGCCGGGCCGCTTCCTGAAGGCGACGAATGGGTGCGGCAATTCGATTGGCCGCTATATATCCCAATGTGACGAGCAGCGCCACTCCGAGTAATCCAAAAGCGGCCGTCCATTTGAAAAAATGCTCTATGGGGGCAAAGACCTCCCCGGATGATTGCCAGACAAACATATGCCAGGTCTGGCCGGTGGAGGGTTGGGTAATCTGATTGGTATTGCTCAGGGGGGCGAATCCAATGATGGAGGCTGCAGTGCCCCCATGGCCATCGCTTGGGGCTGGAGTCCATCCGGCCTTAAGGGGGGTGACCAGGGGAATAAGACGGGTGTCACTAATTGAGGTGCCGGTGGGAAGGATCGGGCAGCTCAAGACGACGCCACGGCTGTCAATGAGCATGACATGACCGGTTTTGCCAAATCGAATAATGTCGATGGAAGGGGCAAAGAACTCCTTGGCGTCATAAATCCGGTGCAGGACGCCGATGGCTTCATACCGCAAACTATCCATGATGGGGAGCGCGAGAGTAAAGGTATAGACTCCCCGTCGTGAATCAAATGCCACCTGGCTTATAAACGGTTGACCGACTCCATTATGAAATGCGCCTTGCCACCATGCTTCTTCCTGATGAAGGTAGGGAATGTCGGAATCCAGGCTCGCAACGACCCGTCCTGCACGATCGGTAATGAATAAGCCACGTGTGGCAGATCGGGTAATCACCGGAATGGGATGGCCAGGGTCCATAAAGGTTCCTCCCACATGTTGTTGGAGGATTTCGGCAAATGGTCCTTTCAGAATTCGTTGAAGGATGTCGCCATCCTTGGCGTTCCAGGCTTCCTGTTCGTGTTCTAGGGTGAGAGTCAGCTCTTGGGGATTCAACTCACTCAGGGCATCGCGGATGTGTTCCAGGCGTTCAATGATTTTGACATTGGTTGTCAGTAAGGACGTGCGAGCCAGTTCATCTGCCATGACCAGATCCAGCTTTCTGGCCGTCTCTGTTGCGAGAGCTTCAAAGCTGGATCCATTGACCTCGCGAATTTCCTGTGTGCCCTGATAGAAAGCCAGCAGGAGTCCAATGATCAGGGGGAGTGCTCCGACCAACAGCATGGACAGAACCAATTTTTTGGTCAGTCCTTTTTTTCTTTTGGCAGGTTCAGGGTTTTTCAACGGACACCTTATGCTTCTACAGGAAGAATGGCGGGGAAGGACAATCGGAACGTGGTGCCTTTCCCCAATTCGCTTTCGACTTGAAGATCTCCATGATATTTTTTGACAATGGTTTTGACGTTATAGAGCCCGAGGCCCGTTCCCTGACCTTTAGGTTTCGTGGAAAAGAAGGGATTGAAAATCTTTTTGAGGTGTTCCGGGGAAATGCCACAGCCGGTATCGCTGATCGCAATCTGAACAGTTCCGTTGTTGTGTGAGGTGGTAATGGTGAGGCTGCCTTTTTCTTCCATGGCATGAATGGCGTTGGTGATAAGGTTGATGAATACCTGGAGTATTTCTTCGGGTTTAGCCTGGACGGTCAAGCCGTTTTGGTAATGTTTCTGAACCGTAATTTCTCGAAATTTTGTCGCAAATCTGGAAATGCTTAAGGCTTCATCCAGTCTGGCATGGAGGTCAATTCTTTCGAGTTCCTGATGACTGGATGTGCGAACATAATCAGTGATATTTCGTGAAATGGCTTGAATGCGTTGTGCCGCTTCATGGATGCTGGCGGCATGGAGTCGAATGCGATCGAGATTGTTTTCCTCTTGAATTTCTTCGGCCATCGCCAATATGACATACAGCGGGTTATTAATGTCATGGGCAATCCCTGAGGCGAAGGTTCCCATGCTCGCTAATTTTTCCGATTGAAACAGTTGGGCTTGGATAAAGGTTTGATGTTGGATTAACTCTGAGAGAACTTTGGCGGCGGTCCCTCCCAGCACTTCAGCCCCGCTGTGTTTGTGCTCCGTAATGTATGAAGGAAGAATGGGATCCCCGGTCACGTCAATGATCAAATTCACCTGGTCTTCCTGAATAAGCTTCAGAGGATGAGAGACTGTCGGGATATTGTGAAGTCGGGCAAGTTGAAAACCCAACGCGTGGGGATTTGTGTCGGCAATGCCCAGAAGACGGATATGGGGTAAATTGAGAAAGGATTCCAACATGGCCGTTCCCCCCTTGCCGGCCCCGAGAATGGCAATGGTAATTGGAGGTTCAACCGTTGACATACACTCCCTCCTTGATTGTTGGAGTAGTGGAGGATGGAAGGCTAAGGCCAGGTGGGGAGTATGAGATGTTTCTCCATGTCTCAACATTCATATGGTAGAAAGCCCTATCCAAAGGATAGGGCTTTACTCGATATACCATAGTCTTCTTCATGGGGAACGATTCTCCCGCGAGAAGAAACTCGAAATCTGAAAAGTTAGTCTAGTCAGATTACAGGCGATTGAGATCTCGTTTTTCCATGGCGGTAGCCACGGATTTAATGAGCTTTTCTTTTTCAACCGGTTTGACGAGATAATCCACAATACCCTGCTTGAGAAATCCTGTGGCCATTTCCATATCCGGGAATCCCGTCAGTACAATGAGTGGAACACGGGGGTATTGCTGTTGAAAATAATTAATGGCTTCCACGCCGTTAATTTTTGGCATGCGAATATCGGAAATGATGACGTCCAACATTAAGGGATTTTCGCCTTTTTGCACTTCTTGAATAGCCTTTTCCCCATCCTCCGCCTCGATGACATCATATCCGGCCTTTTCGAGCGTCATCCGTACAACTTTTCGGACATCGGGCTCATCGTCCACGACGAGAACCAGGCCGTTGGTTTTGTGTCCTCCAAACATTGCTGCAGTTGTTTCTGCCATTACTCTTCTCCTTTGTTGTTAGGTGAGTAGCCTGATTAGATTTTCAATTGGTCAGAGGGAAAAGAAAAATGTTCTTATCACTTCTGAAAGCACAATATTATCGTAATCAACCGATAAGAGAAAGGGTTAATTTGGCCTTAATCTTGGGCACATTGGGAATGACAAAGGCGGATATAGGGTAAATCGCCCGGGCGTGCCCAATATTGTTCCTGAAGCCTATCCGGGAATAGTCCTGTTTTCCTCCCTTCTGTTCATTTCGGTGTCTCCAACCAGGATCCGTCAACATTTTAGAGGGTTCTCTTTCTCCTGCGGGCGATAAAAGAGAACCAGTATTTTTAAAAAGTGTCGCAATGGGCTGGGATCTTCGCTGCAAGACTGGAATCCATCATTTTGTCTCATGGCTTGGAAGGTCAGCTCCAATTTTGGCAGCTATGCCAATATGAGGAGACAGGGGGATGAACGGTTAATGTTACGTAAAGTTTACGGAGTTTGATAACTCTGACGGCGATTAGTTGAAAATTTTTTACCCGACCAACGAACTGCTCGACTAGGGAAGGAATTTAGGAAAGGGATGGGATCGATTCGGGGCCCGATAAAAGATGAGTGGACATCATGTGGTCGTGCGGACAGGAGGGGAAATGGACCAAATGAGGCAGATGGCGTGGAAGGGAATCAGAAAGGAGGTCTTCGAAGGCATTCACCCATGAACCGGCGGAAGTGGTGTAAAGCTTTGACTTCTCCGGCATGCAGGGAGCGGTTTCTCTCGGGCAAACAGAATGCTCTTCCAGCTTGGCAGGCTATGCCCAACTACAGAAACTCGGAAACTATGTCGGCGATGGAGAAGAAGGCGACCGGGAGCGGGGAGGCATGAACGATTCTGGTGTGCCGAATGGCAGACTTTCGACATAAATGGAACTCGATGGAAACGCGAAGCTGGCTTTCTCGCCCTCGACGATTTCCTTGATTTTGTAAGCCAATCGTTCTTTGGCTTCCAACCACTCACCCCATACAATGGTCTTCGTAAAACAATACAGCATAATGTCAATACTTGAGTTGCCGAAGGAATCCAGGAAAATGAACGTTTTGGTCTGTTCCGGATTGGTTTCAAAGTCACCACATTCGTAAATGTAGGTCGAAGTGGCTTGGATAATATTCCGAATTTGATCATGAGTCGAACGATACTCGATCCCGATTTTCCAATAAATTCTCCGGTTCGTCATGCGGGAGTAATTGATTAACGCTTCATTGGCCAATTTGGAATTGGGCAGTGTGACGAGGGCTTTGTCAAATTGACGGACTTTTGTCGCACGAAATCCGATTTCTTCCACTGTGCCTTCCACGTCAGGCGTTTTGATCCAGTTGCCTTTTTCAAAGACCCTATCCAAAAATATCGTAAATCCCGCAAATATATTCTTAATGAAATCCTGGGCGCCGAGGGCGACCGCCATGCCGACCAGTCCCAAGCTCCCGAGGACCGCCGCGACATTGAATCCCCATTCCTGAAACACCGCGGCGATACCTAAGCAGACCACCACGAACTTTGTGACCTTGAGAAAAAACCCCTTAACGGTTTCGTGCATGCTTTGGCTGCCGAAGAGTGTGATGGATCGATCCAGTAGGGCTGACAGCGGATCCAGTATTCGAAAAATAGCCCAGAAGATCGTGAAGGCAATCAAGGACCGGATGATTTGTCCAAAGATCGCACCCAACGCGGGCGACAAGGAGATGACCTGTCCGGAAATGTACAGACCAATAATGACAAACGTGAATTCAAGCGGGCGTTCAATCGCTTCCAGGATGCGATCGTCTATGTCCGTTTTGGTTCGTCCGGTCAGCCGTCGCAAGAGACGAGAAAAAAAACGAAAGAAAATTCGACGGACAAACAAGAATGCCAGAAACACTCCAAAGGCAAGGAAGATATCACCCAGGGTGGTATGTAAAATGCCGATCTGCCAGACCGTAAGAATTTCTTGCCAAAAATCTTGAAGCATCAATCGAAGGTTCCTGACCTCAATGAAAAGATTGAAGAGGGGTTGAATGAAGGTATATCTGAATTGGCAGGATGAAGCCGGGCGCGCCTCTGAATGACATTGCTGGACGGATCGATGAATGCGGATCAATCATGTTGTGAAAATATTCACGGGAAGGGTAAAAGAATTCTATGTAAAGGTCAATTTTCTTTGTGGAATCGAAGAGAAAGGTCGTGGGTAAGAAAGAGAGAAGTGAGTGAATGGAAGCGGAGTTTCTGGCGTCACACGGTCTGGGATGAGCCCTATTTTCTGGACTCTCTGAGCGAGTGTGATAGGATAAAATAAATTGGCACTGTTTATGATGTGCCTGAGTGAGTAGGAGAAAGGAAAGCGGGGAATGGCATCCAATCATCAGGGCTGGATAAGCGTGACATTGGCCACCATAGGACTGATGGGATGTGTGGGACAGCAGGAATTCGTGGACGCTCAGCAAGCGGCTATCGGGCGTGGCATTGTCGAAGGCACCAAAGGCTACCAACAGATTCAACGGGAAGCGTTGTCCGCCGATAGGCATCTAAGAAAGGTTCAGGGGCAGGTGTTTAAAATCGAAGGCGCGGCCTATGTCGTGCACGTAAACGATCAGGTTGAAGCCCGAATGCCCTTTGATGAAAATACCCGGATTGATCGTCCGGCGCATGTGGGGGACTGGATTGAAGCGCAGCTCGATCAGTCCGGTCGCGCCAGAATCATCCGTAATATCGACGGCCAAATTTCACTCGAATAAGCGCCTTTCTTTTCAATCTTGACCCTCTTCGGTTTCTCGTTGAGGCGTCCCAATAATCCGCTCTCAGAAGTCTTGTCTTGCAACTCTTCTCAACTGAGAATGGTGAGGCCTATTATAGTGCCCATGAGAGTTGTTGGGAGTGATGTCGGGTGGGGAACCCTGAGTTAAAGGAGGCGGCCTAATATCCGGGGAAGCCGGGGATAAAAGGAAGGAGAATGGAGATCGCAATGAGAATAATGATGATCCATTCAAGAATTTCCATCCGCTGATTGCCGGTTTGACCGGCCATTTTGTCATACAAATTATCCAGTGTGTTCAACTTGCGGAGTATGCTGGTATCCCAGCTTTGCAAATGAAAGCGCTGGGATGTCAGCCGCGACACTCTTGCCAGATATTGATCTCCGAATAGTTTTAGGGTGTTGGTTACCCGTTCAAAGAGAATCGCGCTGTCGACTTGCATACGTGCGATTCGGCGAAGATTGGCGTCCGATGATCCCGGCCAACGGAATCCATGCCGGTGTTCCTGTGTGAGGGCGCCATAAGCCTCATCTAGAGCCTCGTCTAACTGGTGATCAAGAAATCGTCGCTCGACTAATTCTACATTGGCGAATTCTAAGACAGCCCGTACATCATCCATCTCCTGCCCGATCATCAGCGCCGCATTCCAATCAATGAGGGTCAGATCCTGTTTTCCAAAGGCAATCTGGCTGGTGGTGGCATCGTGTATTTCCTGGTCTGATAAGGGTTGATCCTCACAACGGAGAATCTGAGAGAGCAGTGTGCCGTGTTCTTGCACAAATTGCGACAGATTTAACGCGGGTTGAGTCGAGAAAATATGAAAAATCGCATAGTCTTCGACGAATTCGGATATATTCGGTTTTTCAATTGCCGGGCCTAATGTGGTCAGGAGAGACTGGACGTGGCGGAATGTGCCTTCAAGCAGTTGAGGATTTTCGTAGAGTGCTTCACTTAACGGGAGCAGGGACGCAAATGGCCCGGCCAGTGGAATCTGGTAGGTCACCATGATTGCGCCGAAGTCATAGAGCACGGTTTCGACGGTGCGAAGGGTGTGGTTCGCTCCGAGGCTGATGGATTCCAGCTCTTGCGTAATGCGGAGTGGCGGAGGATGATAATCAAAGTATTCCGGTGCCGGCCGTTTCCGTTTGATTCGTCCTCGCTCTTTTGTTGCGGTAATCAGCTGTTCGGCTTCCTCGATGTGAATGGACGCACCCACGTCATAGGCAAAGACGACGATGCATCTCCCGTCTTGTATGTGAAAGGTATCCAGAACGCTCATAGGCGGCATATGGCACTTTTGATGCAATGAACTGAAGTCTGACTCCATGGGGACATATGGGCGTGATTTTCTCGCTTCAGGGTGAAAAAATCATGGGGCCATTGGAGTCTCAACCACAAGTGTTCATTGTCCAAGACTTCACAGGCATGGGAGAACCCAGAACTTATAGGGCCCAGGTTCATGGATTTACACATCATACATGGAATCAGGCCGTGGAACTTCCACTTCCATGCCGGGAAATTCCGTGGTCAGCCTCATGGCAAAGGCGAGCGACTGGCGTTCTTCACCATGCACCACAAAGACTTTTCGAGCAAGTGGTGTGATTGCCCGGACATAGGCGAGGAGATCATCCCGGTCTGCATGAGCGGAATATCCATTCAACCGGACCACTTGAGCACGCCGTTGCGTAGGGACTCCAAAAATAGGCACCGTGTCCCATTCCTCTGCCAGTTTGCGTCCTAAGGTGTGCTCGGCTTGCCAGCCCACCAGGACGATCACATTGGCTTCATCCTCAATGGTATGTTTAAGATGATGCACCACGCGTCCCCCTTCACACATGCCGGAAGCGGAAATAATTACACAG
>JBATLR010000481.1:0-26318 GCA_049289415.1 Nitrospirales bacterium | reverse complement strand
CATTGGGTCAACAGGCCTGGTTGTTTGGCGTCAAAGGAATCGATCCCTCCAGAGCGGGAATTTTTGGGAATCTTATTCCGGTTTCTGCGTTGGGTTTTTCGGTGATGATTTTGGGTGAACCGGTTGGCATGAGAGAAATAAGTGGGATAGGATTGATTCTGATTGGGGTCTGGTTGGTTGATCGACAATCCTGTGCCATGTTAGTGAAGGTCACATGATCAGGAAATTGGCGAAAATGAAGAAAGAGAGCGCACAATGCTGAAGGAACGGATTGAGGAAGTTACACAGATGAATGAGTTGTTTTACCGTGGGTTTGAACAGCTGGATGTTGCGCTGATGGATTCTATTTGGGCTCATCAAGAGTATGTAACCTGCATTCATCCAGGTTGGAGTATCCGGGTCGGGTGGCCGGCGGTTAGGGATTCATGGGTGGTCATTTTCAATAATACGTTTTCAATGAAATTTGAACTGACCGAAGTTCAGGTTCAAGTTGCTGCTGATGTTGCCTGGGTTATTTGTACGGAAAACATCACCAGTCGGGTGGGAGAGAACGAACAGAATAGCCAGGTAGTATCGACCAATTTATTCGAGCGGATCGGAGACGAGTGGAAGATTATCCATCACCACGGATCACCGCTTATGGAATAAGGTTTAATCGTCCATTGGGTGCTTGGTGACGAGTGGGTATTCCTACTGTTGTTTAGGTAGGAGGAGGGATCTCCTCACTTTTGGAATTGAAAAGGAGGCATGAGATCGGGATCATGATTCAACGCGTGTGAAGGGCAAGAGAGGACTGATCAAGAGGCAGAGGTACTGAATGTCGTTTTAGCCCATTCTTCAACAATCACGTCTCGTTCTTCCATGTTCAACGCGCAATATTTTTTAAACATACCCAGTCCGCCTTTTTTTCTGCGCCACGTGACGAATTGTAAAAAGTGTTCCTTGCATAACGATTGAGTTCCGGCAGGGGCGTAGAGGGGTTCGGTGCATCCCCCAATTAGACACGTATCGGCATCCATAAGCTGGTTCTCCTTAAAGGTTCCTCTGGCGACATTTTCCATTCGAAGTATGCCCAACTGCGAGCTGAGAAGGCAATCAATTCACGCCATGATAAAAAATAATTATACGTGGATGCCATTAATAGAGGGGTTTGGTTCCCTTGCTTTCTCTGTCAAATGGCGGGTATCGTAGGCACCCTGTTAGACGAACCAATTCGACATAATTTAATAGTGTCGTGGAAGAAAGGAGTGTGTTCTGTGTTGACTGCTACAGATGTGTTTGAACAAACAAGAGAAATGGCTTTGCGCGCTACGAGCCAGGAAGAGCGGGCTCTTCAAATCGATTATCCGGCTCTGAGCACGAAGATTGAACAGGCATTGACAGGTCGGAAGGTTAACCTTCTGTATGTCAATGAATTCTTGCCGGAAGGCTATGAAGATCAAGGGCGATTTAACGTCATGATTATGACGTCTGGCCAGGTTCTTTTCGATATGGTTATCGGGGATTCGTATTTTCGGTATGACGTTTTTTCTTGTTGTGATTTGGATAAAATTCAATTGATTGATGGGACTTGGGATAATAAGGAAAAACGCACGGAAGAATCATTTCTTAGTCTACGGTTGATGCATGGCGATGAGGCGCATATTCTTCTCGCGCTTAACGACGCACAACGTCCATCGGTATTGTCTTTTGCGGAAAAAATCTCTCATGGCCGACACCCGGAAAAAGCCTGATCACTCTCAGAGTGCGGAAAAATTCTTTTGGAATCTCGCGGCTGATTAAGAGGCTGTAAACGGCAAGGCGCAGACAGAGGCTGGGAAGCGATGGTCTCTGATCTCGATTTCCAGTTTTGTCTGTGGTTGGGTAAAATCTCGTAATGGAAATCCAAGGGCAATCGGTTTTTTAACAAGAGGGGAGTGGGTGGAACTGGACACCCACCCCACTTCCCGAGTTCCACTAAAAAGTTTCGCCCCAGGTTCCGGTAGCTGTGGGACTTCCGCTTCAAGAACTAAGCCGACCATTCGCCGCTTCACCGATCCGTACGTATCCATTCTGGCGACGACTTCCTGCCCGGGATAACATCCCTTCGATAAACTAAAGGCAATTCCCTCAAGGTTGGCTTCTGGCGGAACGATTTTTTCATTTAAGTCCGGCCCAAGTCGAGCCAATCCACCTTCAATCCTGGATGTCTCAAGGGCCTCCCTTCCGACTGGGAGCAGGCCTAGCTCTTTTCCCGTATTCAAGAGATGAGACCAGAGCGAAGGAAGGGCTTCGACCGGTATAAACAATTCGTAATCTTGTCCCCCCGTTTCTTCCGTGCGAGCAAGAAATCCTTGTGTATCAGCTAATGTGAAGGTGAGGGTGTCTAAGGCCTGGAGCGATCCCACTTCCAAATTTAAGGCATTCTTAAGAACCTCCGGACCTTTCGGCCCCGTCACAAGGAGAAGACCCCAGCTTTCCAGGCCATTGTGAAGTTTGGCTTTTGTCCCATAGAGCAGAAATTTTCGAAGGGCTTGATAGGTAAGATCCCCCACCTCTCCAACATCCTCAATGATCAGGGATTCGGTTTGCCGAAACACCCGAAAATAGGAAAGCATTTTCCCTTTATGGTTCATAAATGCAGAGTACCGGCCCTGCCCGGATTTGAGAGGAAGGATATCATTGCTGATGAGGCTTTGGAGCCAGGTGACCCGGTCATCTCCCGTGACCATGATTTTTCCGCGTAAGGAGAGGTCGGCGAGCCCAGCTCGCCGATGAATGGATTCATACTCTAAGAGAGGGTTGCCGTAATGAAAGGGGACTTCCCATTCGCCACAAGGTTGAAACGTGGCGCCTAGGGCTTCATGCTGTTTATGAAGGGCAAGGGTCTTCATGATGTCGCTGCCGTCGTGATTTCCTCAAACAACGCGAGTGTCCGGGCAGAAAACTCATTGCGCGAGACAATTTTTTGAATTCCAAGGTCTTTGGCCAGTTTCCAGGTTTGAACCTCTTCATGATTGGCAAAGGCCAGAATGGGCAATGAGTGTGTTTGCGGAAGGGTTCGTAGAGATTTCACAATTTCGGAGGCATTAAGACGGTCATCGTTCATGTTGATAATGATGCCCATTGGTTGGCTGGCAAGAGCTTTTGTTTGCCAGTCATCTCCGGTGCGGAGGCGTTCCAGTTTGTAGCCTTGTGGTAAAAAGGCATCGCGTATTTTGGTGTAGAAGAAGATATCACTCACGGCAACAAGAATCGTTTTGGTGTCTGGCATGTGGTAAGGCCTTTACATTGTGCTAGTTCATGAGAGTCAGAATGCGCATGAGCGCTTGTTTAGCTGTCTTGTATTCGGGGTTGAGGGCCAGAGACTTTTTGTAGGAATCGACGGCTTGGTCCCATGCCCCTTGTCGTTCGTACACCCGTCCGAGATTCATATGAGGAAAGGAGGGGTTTTCATATCGTTTGGCTTTCATCGCTTTTTCAAGCCAGGGAATGGCCTCTTCCAGCTGGTTGAGCTCAATCAGGTAGGCTCCGATATCGTTATAGGGATTTCCGAATTCAGGGTCCTGCCGAATAGCCTGATGGCATTCCTCAATGGCTTCCTGCAATTGTCCCATGAAACTATAGGCCCATCCTAGAAATGTGTGGGCTTCGGCGGTCGGAAAGAGGTCGATGGATTGTTTGTAGAGATCCACCGCTTCTTCCAGTTGTCCCTTCATTTGGAGCTCATAGGCCTGCTGGAAAAGGTTCCAGGCTGCCACCTTATCCTCTTCGTTGCCCTCACCCTGGTCGAGAAAATCTTGAATATCCATAGGAAATTGTGTTGCTCAGAGTCCTTTTTGTGTTTATCAGGAATAGAGCCGGTTACTCGCCTTTGAGCTTGTGTTGAACTAATTCAGCTGCACGTCGGCCGGAAAGCAACATCGACCCAAATGCCGGTCCCATGCGTGGACTGCCATCAACTGCAGCAACGGCCAAGCCGGTCACAAAGCAATTTGGATAGATTTCACGGGTATTTTCTACCACTAATGCTTCAGAACGCGCTACCCACATGGCTCCGTTTCCAGGAACCTTCTGATATAAATTACGTTGGTGGAGGAGATTCACCACGACGGCATCATGACCGGTCGCATCAACCACAATTTGACTTTCAAGGGCAATGGGATCTACGTGAATGGTATCATGTCCGGCCATTTCCACAGTGGAATTATTGACAACGACACCTTCGATTCGATGATCTTGCCGAAGAATGAGATCGACGACTTTGGTGAGATTCATAATCTTCACTCCGGCTTCGTAAGCGGCGGAAATGAGCCGGCTGGTCACATGAGGAGGATCAACCATGGTCATACCCGGGCAGTCTTTAATCGGTTTAAAGGGTATGCCCAATTCCTCAAGAATCCGATCCGCCGGTTCGCAAATCGTGGCCTTATTCATGAGAAATCCCCCAGACCAAAAGCCGCCACCAAGAGCCAGTGATTGTTCGATGAGCAAAGTTCGGAAGCCGATCGCGGCGAGATCGCGGGCACAAAGGAGTCCGGATGGACCTCCTCCGACAATGATGATATCGCTTTCAATCAGTGAATCGAATTCTTTGTAATACTCCCGGGCAATGTGACGGGTGATGTCCCGTTCTCGTAACGGAGCGATGTTAATAGGAGTCATAGGGGAGCTCCAGGTACTATTTCATTTTTATTCAACATAATAAAGGCCAATGACGTTTTGGACTTTGTCTCTGTACAAATTCCTCTGGTTTCCTTCAGGTTCCGTCATTGACCCTTCCCGCTTTATCGATATAAGTCTCCACCGGTTTTCCGGAACTCTTCTGATTTTTCCTGCATGCCTTGTTTCAGGGCGGCATCATCTGCCAATTGTTTTTCCGCAGCATACTCTCGTACGTCCTGGGTAATTTTCATAGAACAAAAATGCGGGCCACACATGGAGCAAAAATGGGCCAGTTTAGCCCCCTGAGCGGGGAGTGTGGCATCATGGAAATCCTTCGCCGTTTCGGGATCAAGCGATAAATTGAATTGATCCTGCCAGCGAAATTCAAACCGTGCCTGTGAGAGGGCATTGTCCCGGTGTTGAGCCCCCGGGTGGCCTTTAGCCAAATCTGCGGCATGTGCCGCAATTTTGTACGCCATAACTCCGGCTTTTACATCTTCCTTGTCAGGAAGCCCTAGATGTTCTTTGGGGGTGACGTAACACAGCATCGCGCACCCGTACCAGCCGATCATGGCTGCGCCGATCGCGGATGTGATGTGGTCGTAGCCTGGCGCAATATCAGTGGTGAGCGGGCCCAGAGTATAGAATGGGGCTTCGTCACAGGCAGCCAATTGTTTGTCCATGTTTTCTTTGATGAGTTGCATGGGGACGTGTCCCGGGCCCTCAATCATGACTTGGACGTCATGCTTCCAGGCGATTTTCGTGAGTTCTCCCAGCGTTTCCAGTTCGGCAAATTGAGCCGCATCGTTAGCGTCCGCCAGCGAACCCGGTCGCAATCCGTCTCCTAAGCTAAATGACACATCATAACTTTTCATGATCTCGCAAATTTCTTCAAAATGCGTATAGGTAAAGTTTTCCTGATGGTGAGCCAGACACCATTTGGCATGGATGGATCCGCCGCGTGAGACGATGCCGGTCATCCGAGAGGCCGTCAGTGGGACATAGGCCAGGCGAACACCGGCATGAATGGTGAAATAATCCACGCCTTGCTCGGCCTGTTCCACGAGAGTATCTCGAAAGATTTCCCAGGTCAGTTCCTCTGGTTTCCCACCCACTTTTTCTAAGGCCTGGTATATGGGTACGGTCCCTATGGGCACGGGAGAATTTCGTATGATCCATTCACGGGTTTCGTGGATGTTTTTCCCTGTGGAGAGGTCCATGACGGTGTCTCCCCCCCATCGGATGGACCAAATTAATTTTTCAACCTCTTCTTCAATAGAGGACGTAACGGCAGAATTTCCAATATTGGCGTTGATTTTTACCAAAAAATTGCGCCCGATAATCATAGGCTCAATTTCTGGATGATTGATATTGGCAGGAATAATGGCCCGTCCTCGAGCCACTTCATCACGGACAAACTCCGGTGTGATGTAGGAGGGAGTGGACGCGCCCCAATTCTGTCCAGGATGTTGAACTACCCCGAAGCCCTGTCCTGTCCCGTGTTGGGCGGTTGAGCGCTCTTCACGTGCTTGGTTTTCCCGGATAGCAATAAATTCCATTTCCGGTGTGACGATTCCCTTCCGGGCATAATGCAATTGCGTGACGTTCCGCCCTGATTTCGCACGAAGGGGCGGACGTTGCAAATGGAACCGGATGGCCTGTAAAGCGGGATCGTTTGCACGAATTCGTCCATACCGTGAGCTGACCGCTTTCAAGGGTTCGACGTCCTGACGTTCGGCGATCCAATCCTTTCTGACGGGATGAAGGCCCTTGCGCACATCAATCTGAATCCCGGGATCCGTGTAGGGTCCTGAAGTATCATAGACAATGACAGGCGGGTTCTGAACTTCGGTGTCATCATGCACGCTCCGACTGCTTGTTTGATGAATTTCTCGCATAGGGACCCGTACATCCGGTCTCGAGCCGGTTCGATATATTTTTTGTGAGCCGGGAAACGGTTGAATCGATAGAGAAGAAAGAGGAATGCGGGGCTCCTCCGAAATGACGTGTAATGATGGTGTCGAAGGACTGGATGTGGTGGTTTGGGCTGGTGTCATGCAAACCCTCTCTTTCTGGGATTAGGGAATTAGTCCAGGGAGCTTACTACAAAAAAAACAAAAAGCCGCCCCTTTTTAGCTAAAGAGTGCGGCTGCTTGTGCGGGCTTTCGTGGCTCCTGCTTCCCTACGCTGGTATTATCCAGGTCAGGTCGTGAGGGTCGTCCCCCTTATTGGGACTCTCAGCGTGTCGCACCCCTAGCAAAAATCATCGTACCGCTGGATCTTTTCCCTTGTCAAACCCTCACGCCATGCGAGATGGTGGATCAACCGCTGAGTGTTCATGGAAAGAAAGCGCCATCACTGTGATTTCAAAGTGTGTCACCGAAAGGTTTGACGATAACGTTGTTGTGTGCAGAAATTGAATCGGTCATCTCACAAATACGCCAAGGGGATTTCGCTCTCAGGCATTCAGGCTTTTTCATGAGGGAATGATTTGCTACAATGAAAGACTGGTTTCCCATGCAAATGAGGCATGATCAAGATGATCAATGCGAAGCCGAGGACTGATTTAAAAGAATTTACTCATTAACATAAGGAATTTTGCGTGACCTTATCGACCATCATAGAGCGGCCTATTGCGGACTATCAATCTCTCCAAGAGACGGAGTTGTTCGAACGAATTGTGGAGGCTAAGCGGAGACTTGGCACGGACGTGCTTCTGCTCGGGCACAATTACCAGCGGGACGATGTGATTGTGCATGCCGATTTCCGAGGCGATTCTCTTCTTCTCGCCAAGTATGCGGCTGAGCACCCTGAGCATCCTTATGTGGTGTTTTGTGGGGTGCATTTTATGGCTGAAACAGCCGACATTTTGAGTCGTTCCAATCAAACAGTCATTCTGCCTGATATGGCTGCAGGCTGTTCTATGGCGGATATGGCATCCATGGAACAGGTGGATGATTGCTGGGATCGGCTCGGACGGTTTTTGCCGGTGGAAGACACCGTAACCCCAATCGTGTATGTGAATTCGGCTGCTGCGCTCAAAGCCTTTTGCGGGGAACATGGCGGTGTGACATGTACCTCCTCCAATGCCAAAGCGATTATGAATTGGGCCTGGAAGCGGAGAGAAAAGATTCTCTTTTTCCCTGATGAGCATTTAGGGCGGAACACCGCGAATGCCATGGGGTTTCCACGCGAAGAGATGATTGTGTGGGATCCCTTCCAACCAAACGGCGGACATAACCGGGAAACAATTCAGAAGGCTCGTCTGATTCTCTGGAAGGGACACTGTAGTGTGCACCAGATGTTCCAACCGGCACATGTGGCCTATTTCCGGAAGCAGTATCCTGATGTTCAGGTAATTGTGCATCCTGAATGTCATGAAGATGTGGTCAATCAGGCAGACCTGGTGGGATCGACGGAATTTATTATTCGGACGGTGACTCAGGCCGATCCGGGAACAATTTGGGCAGTGGGAACTGAGCTGAATTTGGTGAATCGGTTGAAACATGATCAAGCCGATAAGCAAATCTATTTTCTTTCCCCAATGGTATGTCGGTGCTCGACGATGTTTAGAATTGATGGGCCTCATTTATGTTGGGCCATGGAAAATCTCGTACAGGGCCATGTGGTTAATCACATACAAGTTCCCGACGAGGAGAAAGTGTTTGCCAAGCTGGCTTTGGACCGCATGATGGATCTGAGCTGATTGCCTTCCTTTTGTGGTTTCTTCTTCCCTTAGTTTGTGGCGCTTTCATATCAAGAATGGGGTTCTCTCCCTTTGATGTGTTGTGGCGATGTGACTGAAGGGCGTTGTTTGACGGGTTTGAGGAGCATGGCTAGAATGGCCTTGAGTTTATCCCAACATTCTTGAGAATTTCCCCATGGACTACAAAGCGACATTGAACCTTCCCCGGACTGAGTTTCCGATGAAGGCCAACCTGCCCCAAAAAGAACCGGAGCGATTGGTATGGTGGGAGCAGGAGCGGGTGTACGACCGTATTCAGGAGGCCAGAAATGGCAGCCCCCGTTATATCCTTCATGATGGCCCTCCCTATGCCAATGGGCATATTCATATCGGGCATGGCCTGAATAAAATCCTCAAAGACATCATTGTTAAATCGAAAACCATGGCGGGTTTTCAGGCTCCCTATATTCCCGGGTGGGATTGTCACGGGTTGCCGATTGAGCATCAGGTGACCAAGCAACTTGGACCCAAGAAAAAAAATCTGAGTGCCGTGGAACTCCGGAAACTCTGCCGAGAATATGCGGAAAAATTTGTTGAGATCCAACGAGACGAATTTCGCCGGTTAGGAGTGTTCGGGGATTGGGAGCATCCGTATCTGACCATGGATCATGCCTATGAGGCAGCGATTGTCCGGGAGTTCGGGAAGTTTGTTGAAAAGGGGCGGGTCTATAAGGGGTTGAAGCCGGTCTTGTGGTGTCCCGTGGATCAAACCGCGCTGGCTGAGGCCGAAGTGGAATACGAGGATCATCTCTCACCGTCGGTGTATGTGAAATTTCCCTTTACCGTCTCGCCAACTGAAATGGGTTCCGACCAACGATTGGGTCTGCCAACAGTCCAAGCGTTGAAAGCCGTTTCGGCTGTTATTTGGACGACGACCCCTTGGACCCTTCCCGCGAATCAAGCCATTTGTCTGCATCCGGATTTTGACTATGCCGTTCTTCAAGCCGGTGAAGAGGCTTTTATCGTGGCTCTTGGATTGGAAGAGGCATTTGCCAAGGCCTGTAACATTGAGAAGTTTGAGGTATTAGGCAAAAAGAAAGGAAAAGATTTTGAAGGATGGACGTGTCATCCTCCATTTGCCAAGAAAGAGGTCCCCATCCTCAATGGAAATTTTGTCACATTGGAGCAAGGGACGGGGTGTGTCCACATTGCTCCCGGACATGGGATGGATGATTATCTTTTAGTTCTGAAATATAACAAATCCCCGTATGTCGAAAAACTTCCAGATCGGAAGCCTTTAGAGATATTGGTGCCGGTCAATAATGCTGGACGGTTTACGGATGAATTCCCTGAGTTTGCCGGTCAACCTGTTTTGGAAGCGAATCCCGGGATTGTCGAAGTCTTAAAAACTAAGGGATTGTTGGTTGGCGAAAAAAAACTTGAGCATTCTTATCCGCATTGTTGGCGCTGTAAGCAACCGGTCATCTTTCGGGCTACCCGTCAATGGTTCGTATCCATGGAGGTCGCCGATCTTCGTCAGAAAGCCTTGAAAGAAATTGATAAAGTTCAATGGATTCCTGAGCGGGGGCGGGATCGTATTTATGGCATGATTGTAAACCGGCCGGATTGGTGCTTATCTCGGCAACGCATGTGGGGGACGCCCATTCCCGTGTTTTCGTGCGAAAGTTGTTCGACCCCGCTTGCTGATCATCATGTGATTGAGCATATCAGTGTTCAAATGCAGGAGAGTGGAGCCGACATTTGGTTTAGTCGATCCGCCGAGGAATTACTTCCGAATGGAACCACATGTCTGCAATGCGGCCATGGGTCGTTTAAAAAAGAACATGATATTTTAGATGTCTGGTTTGAATCGGGCGTGAGTCATGCGGCCGTGTTGAGGCCTCGGGGCGAAGGCTGGTATCCCGCGGACTTATATCTTGAAGGGTCCGATCAACATCGGGGGTGGTTCCACAGTTCGCTCTTGACGTCTGTGACGACGGATGAACAAGCACCCTATCGGGCCGTGCTCACGCATGGGTTTGTTTTGGATGGGGAAGGCAAAAAAATGTCGAAATCGGCAGGCAATGTCGTGACCCCACAAGAAATCATCAAAGAGTCTGGTGCGGAAATTCTGCGACTATGGGTGGCTTCGCAGGATTATCAGGAAGATCTGCGTATCTCAAAAGAGATTTTAAAACAATTGACGGATGCGTATCGTAAGGTGCGAAATACCTGCCGGTTCCTCCTGAGTAACCTGTATGATTTTGAGCCGGGCGTTCATTCGGTGCCCCATGCCGATTTGCCGGAATTGGATCAATGGGCACTCTGGCGGCTAGGGCAACTGATCGACAACGTGAAAAAGGGATATGCACAATTTCAATTTCGACAGGTTGTGCATGAGTGGGATTATTTTTGTTCCACGGATATGAGTGCGACCTACCTGGATATCTTGAAGGACCGGTTGTATACCTTTCCGGCGAACTCGCCGCTTCGGCGTGGATCTCAAACGGTCTTGTATGAAATTGTGTCAGCCTTAGCCAAGCTCATGGCGCCTATCCTGAGCTTTACAGCTGAAGAAATTTGGCAGGTTCTTCCGGAATCCACGAAAGAAGGATTTAAAGCGGTTAGTGTGCATTTGGCCGATTTTCCGGAATCCCCCTCAGTCTTTCAAGACCCCCAGCTCCACACGACGTGGACCTACTTGTTCCAAGTTCGGGGTAAGGTGCAATTCGCCTTAGAGAAGTCGAGACGGGACAAGGTGATTGGTTCTTCCCTGGATGCCACCGTGATCTTGCATGCGACTGAACCCAATTCTTCGTTGCTCAAACGGTATCTCATTGATTTGCCGGCACTCTTTATTGTCTCGTGCGTGAAGGTGGAAAAGGTTGCGACCCTGCCTGGAGCCGAATTGGTAGAGGCGAGTCTCGGTTTGGCTATTGAGGTCGTCAAAGCCGAAGGCACCAAATGTGATCGATGTTGGAATATTCGCCAAGATGTGGGCTCACAGGCTCAACATCCAACCCTCTGCGGGCGATGCGTGGAGGCATTGGGGTGAGCGGGGGCATTCATCGGTTTGTGTTGTTAGGCCTCGTCGTCGCGTCCATCATAAGCCTTGACCAGGTCACCAAGTATTATATTGCCAGTTCGATGTATCTTCATGAATCCATCCCCATTATTCCGGGATATTTTTCTTTGACCTACATCAGGAATCCTGGCGCCGCATTTGGGATCATGGGCACAACCAGCAGTGGGTTTAGGCTCATTTTCTTTTTCCTGACTTCCCTCTTTGCCATGGGATTATTAATCACCATCTTCTTACGGCTTGAACCCCACGATTGGTGGGGGCAAATGACCATTGCGTCTATTTTTGGGGGTGCGATTGGAAATTTTATCGATCGCCTGCAATATGGAGAAGTCATCGATTTTTTAGATTTCTATATCAATGGCTACCATTGGCCCGCTTTCAATGTGGCCGATTCGGCGATTAGCGTGGGGGTGTGCTCTCTTCTCCTGCTGTTTGCCTTTGAAAAACGGAAACCCAACTTGACCCCTCAAGAAAATCCTCCTCTCTAATCTTCCGGATTATCTTCAGTTGAGAGTCACGTGTGTACCCGCTTATTTTGCTCTCATCATATGATGTTCATGGGTGAGTATGGAGGGTGAAGATGTTTTCGAGCATTGCCAATTCGCGTCCAAATGGGGTTGGCCTGTATATTTTTTGTATAGTGTTGTTGCTCAGTGTTTCAGCAAGTTTCGGTGAAGGGTTGCAGCTACCGGTTAATACCTGCCCCTCTGAAGGGAAGCCCATTCATATTCATGTGCATGGAATCAAAAGCGCTGCAGGATCCCTTAAGGCAGTCCTGTATGGACCTGATCCAAAGAGTTTTTTAGTCAAGGGAGCCAGGGCTGATAAAGAACGGGAGCCTGCCCAAAAAGGTTCTATGACACTGTGTTTGGCCGCACCGATGGAAGGAAAATATGCCGTGGTTGTCTATCATGATGAAAACGACAATCATAAATTTGACCGTAATTTTATTGGCTTGCCTACCGAAGGGTTTGGCGTGTCGAAAAATCCCTCGTTATTTTTAGCCGCTCCAAATTTTGAAGAATCCTCTTTTGAAGTGAATGGGGAAGTGACCCATGTGGATATTGACATGAAATATTAGTGCCATATCATCACCGATGCCTGGCTATGTAAACGCATACAACCACTTGGATTGTTGCCATAGGAATAGACCGGTGAACTGGATGTACACCAGGAAACTCGTGAAATGTGGAAAAGGTTAACTATCGTGGATACGGCGTTATAGTTTTTGCGGCCCTCCTCCTTTATTCTCCAGATAAAAGTCTGCTATAAGTCCACAGCCTTTGAAGGTATTATTCCTCCTAGCCTGGAGCGGAGTTTCCCTGATGAAGTTCCTCGTGTAAAAAAGGGGTTTAGGGGGGGAAGGCTGATTTCCCCTCCGCATTCCCCCTAGCTTCCCTTCGCGTCTTTATTCTGGAAGCGCCATCATTTTTCCACGAACAAGCAACTAAAAAATTCAGAGTTAGAAGGCGGGGGCAGGTGGAAAATATTCGCAAAATGGATAAGGCGATGGTCTTATAGCATGATGAATCCAACAAGTTTTTCTTTAATTATTTTTGGAGTATTGCTTAACGCCGCCGCCCAGCTTCTTTTGAAAGCGGGAGTGGGTAGCGTTGGAGTCATTGCGTTGGATTTTGGCAGCATTTTCTCGGCGGGTTCACGCCTGGGAATGCATCCCTTCATCCTTGGCGGCCTTACATGTTATGTCGTCAGTGTCATGATTTGGATCCTTGCTCTGTCCCGAGTGGACGTGAGTGTGGCCTACCCGATGTTGTCATTGGGCTACATCGTCAATGCTCTCGCAGCTTCTGCCCTGTTTGGTGAGCAGTTGACGCCGACAAAGCTCGTCGGCATCGGTATCATTTGTTTCGGTGTGTTCGTGCTCGCCAGGAATTGAATCTGACCCGACACTGCCGTTCTCCCGTCCCTCCCTCGATAAGGAAATCGTCTAGGCGGTCAACGAGGAACTTTTTCCGATTGGACCTCCTTGGTGCAGGTGCTTGCCTTTGTGAAGGTGCGCAATAGCTACCTCAGGGGTAACAGCATGGTCGACAGGTGCGCAACCTTGGGGGCTCGTTGCAAGACATGTCGGAATTCCCTCATAGGTAATATAGGCCAACAACCCCACGAAAAATGGCGTCTTTGACCAAAAGAATTCCGGTAAAAGCCTGGAGGCCTGAGATGGTTTTTGAGTTCCAGGATCCGATTCTTCGAATCTGCATGGTGCCTGTATAGTCGCTAGAAATTGATCGGAGGAGCGAGAGAATGGTTACAAAAAGTCCTCTGAATATTTTTCATAATTTTACCTGCGTCTGAGGTCGCCAGGCTTCTTTTGCCTAAGCAGTCACTCCCGGTCGCAAGAGGCGCAATCCTGGCAAGTGGCCTATCGCCACCTTGGAGGGAGAGCGAAGACTTCAGAGTGGGGCAAGATGGCCTTGGCGCAAAACCGGGAGTCGGCTTGGACGGACTTGGTGTAATGCCAAAGGGGCAGTGTCGCCACGGCTTTGTTAAAAAGTAAGCCACCCACCAGTATCCCTCGTATGGCTTGCTCGCAACCATACGTGCAATATCAGCCGCAGATCGCCCACAAACGCAAATTGGGAGGGATAACGGGGACGTCTATTTTTCTGGGGGGTGTATCCACGGGCCGCGTCCTCTTGGGTCTGTACCCCGTCGGCACGGAAGAATCCAATTCAGGGGGGGGGGCTACCTGCTGCTAACGCCACTGTGCTGAGGTGGCCGGATCTCCTTGTTCGAAAAAACCCATGGAAGCTTCCGATGGCGTGGAGCTAGTTTTTCCCCTTGACTGAATTGTTGTCATCGTCGCTTCAAGTAGACTTTTCCAAGAACATGAACAAGAGTGGTGAGGGATGCAGCCCGACGACAAAAAAGGAAAGTGAGCTAATGCAATATTCCGGTTTATTCTGGGACTTCCGAATGAAAATTTTGGCTAAATTGGGGTATGCTTTCCGTATGCTGTCCCAAGATGGTCATCCGGGGTAGCCGAAATCAGGCAAGGTGTTCAGCCATAAGAAATATTAGATGACATGAAAATTCTCGTAATTGAAGACGACCAAGAAACAGCCTTATACATCGCCAACGGTCTCACCGAAGAGGGATATGTTGTCGACATTAGAGCCGATGGCCAGGAGGGATTGATGCAAGCCCTCGATGAAACCTATGAGGTGCTGATCGTTGACCGGATGTTACCCGGCCTCGACGGGCTCAGTCTTGTAAGAAACCTTCGCACCGAAAAGGTGAAGACTCCCGTGCTCTTTCTCAGTGCCCTCGGTGAGATTGGACAGCGGGTTGAGGGTCTCGAAGCCGGAGGAGACGACTATCTGTCTAAACCCTTTGCCTTTTTGGAATTAAAGGCACGGATTGAGGCTCTCCGTCGACGTCCTCCCCTTCAAACGGTTGATGCGCGGTTGCGCATCGGTGATCTTGAAATGGACCTCCTCACACGGAAGGTGAGACGGGGGGAGGTGCCGATTGATCTTCAGCCTCGTGAATTCCGTCTCCTCGAATTTCTGATGCGGAATGCAGGTCGTGTCGTCACCCGGACGATGCTTCTTGAGCAGGTGTGGGAATTTTATTTTGATCCTCGCACGAGCGTGGTCGAGACCCATATCAGCCGCTTGAGAACCAAGATCAACAAGGGCTTCACTCATCATTTGATTCATACCGTTCGTGGAGTGGGGTACCGTATGGATCCGGATGCGTAACCTTTTTCGTACCGCAAGTTTCCGATTGACCATTTTCACGGCCGGTCTCTTCCTGTTCTTCGTGATCGTGACATTCGCGATTTATTATTGGATAGCGGTGAGCTACGTCTACCAGCGTATAGACGAGGAAATGGTCTGGAAGATCCAGACGTTAACCCAGGAGTATCAGTCGGGATCGTTCGATTCTTCTGATCCCGATCTGGTGGAGCCGGGGACCTACCTTCTGTTGCAAGACGCGAGTGGCCGATTTATTGCGAAGAATCTTCCGAAAGAGCCGGATGTCCAACGGTGGTTATCCCAACTCCTGCCAGAGCCCATTCCAATGAACAATGCCAGCAAGACCTTCCGCGCGAAAGCCGTTTCATTCCCGGACGGTTCACACATGGTCGTGGCTTCTGATTTACATGACATTCATGTGGTCAATGAGTTTTTTGGTGAGGTCTTTGTCTGGATATTCGTGTCGATTGTCATTTTGAGCAGTGGATGTGGAGTTTTAGTCAGTACGCTAACCCTTCGGCGTGTGGGAGAAATCAATCTCTTAGCGAAAGACATCATGAACGGGCACCTAGATCGTCGGATTCCCCTCAGGGGGACGAACGATGAATTTGATCGATTGAGCATGAACCTAAATCTCATGTTGGATCAGATTGAAAAACTGATGGAGCAGGTCCGTCAGGTCTCGATCGATATGGCTCACGATTTGAGAACGCCACTGACACGCCTGCGACAAAGATTGGAAGGAGCTCGCAGGCAGGCGAGGTGTATGGAAGATTATGAAAATGCCATCGACAAAGCCCTTATCCAAAATGACGAGATTTTAGAAACCTTTAGCGCTCTTTTGAGAATCGCGTATGTGGGGTCGGGGGTTGATCGACGGAGGTTCGAGGATGTCTCACTGACCGACATCCTCGAAACGATAAGTGAGACCTATGAGCCGATTGTCGATGAGCGCAAGCAATCTCTGTTCAGTTCCATCGAGTCGGGACTGATAGTCCGAGCCGATAAAAAATTGCTCACCCAAATGATCGTTAATCTCCTGGAAAATGCTATCCGCCATTCCCCGGCGGAAACCAAAATTTCAATTGCCGCTTCTCACACAATGGGCGGCGTGATGGTGGCGATCGCAGACACAGGTCCTGGAGTCCCCGAACCGGAACAGCGCAGGATTTTTGAACCCTTTTATCGAATGGAAGCAAGCCGAAGCACCTCGGGTAGCGGACTCGGTCTTAGCGTAGTTGCTGCGATTGCGGACCTTCATGGTATCACCATTAATCTTTCCGATAACCACCCGGGCCTGCACGTGACTCTGATCTTTCCCGATATCCCTACCCGTAGCTGTAACTCTTACCATTTGGTAATAAATTGAATTAGGTGCGGTAAAAATCCTCAGCTTTTGGCTATACTCTTTTCTGTCCGCATGGGTAGGGGTACGCCATTTTTGGCCTAGGGCTAAATGCTGCAGCCCAGCTTCCCGAGAACGCGGAGTTGGTCGCGTCGGATGAATTACGTTGGAATTTGGCAGCATTTTGTGGAGGGCACGCCTGGGAGTGGATCCTTTCATCGTAGGCGGCTTTATATGGTATACGAGTAGTGTTATGGTAGGGGGATTTGCTCTTTCGTGGGTGGACGTGATCATCGCCTAGGCGATGTTGTCGTTGGGCTGTATCCTCAATCCTCTCGCAGCTTCTGCCCTGTTTGGTGAGGAGCTGACGCTGGTCAAATTCGTCGGCATTGGTATCATTGGTTTAAGTGTGTTCGCTCTCGCAAGGAATTGAAATGGAATCGACATTACCGTTCACCCGTCCCTCCCTTGATGAGGAAACCGTCCAGGCGGTCAGTGAGGTGCTTCACTCAGGCTGGATCACCAGTGGTTCGAAGGTGTTGGCTTTTGAGGAGGCGCTTAGTAGGTACCTCGGTGGAAACCGGATGGTACGGGCATTGAATTCCGGCACCAGCGCGCTGGAACTGGCGCTTGCCCTTTGTCGCATCGGGCCTGGTGATGAGGTGATCGTGCCCGCGATAAGTTTTGCCTGTAGCGCGAATGTCATTCTGCGTGCCGGCGCACGACCGGTGTTTGTAGATGTCGATTTGACCAGTCGAAATCTCAAGCTCGATCAGGTTGCGACGGTGATCACGAAACGCACTAAAGCCATCATGCCGGTGCATTTTGCGGGGTTGCCGGTTGACATGGATGCACTCTATCGGTTGGCCGGTCAGCATCACCTACGTGTCATCGAGGATGCGGCTCACGCTATTGGGAGCGGGTGGGGAGGTCGCAAGATTGGCGGATTTGGTGACCTTGTGTGTTTTAGCTTTCATCCCAACAAAAACATCACCACGATAGAGGGTGGTGCACTCTCTGTCGGTGATCCTGAATTTGTCCCGGAGCTTGAAAGGCTTCGATTTCACGGCATCGCACGCGATGCTCAAGGCTCCATTGATGTGGTCGTCGCCGGTGGAAAATACAATTTATCTGACGTATCTGCCTGCATCGGCTTATACCAACTCCGGCACCTGGATGAATTTGTAGCCAGGCGGGCGGAGCTGGTCGACCATTATTTCACCTTGCTCGGCGATCGCTCCGGCCTCGTACTCCCGGCACGAGGGGATGAAGGCCATAGTTGGAACATGTTCACCGTGTTGATCCCGTTTGCAGACCTTGGCATAGAACGGAGTGCTTTTCAGCGAGCGATGGCGGCTCGGGGTATCAGCATAGGTATTCACTACCCCGCCATTCCAGGATTCAGTCTGTATCAAAGCTTTGGGTACCGCGAGACCGAGTTCCCTAACGCCCAGCGCATCGGGCGCGAGACCGTGACCCTTCCACTGTTCCCTGCCATGACTCAGGCAGATGTGGAACGAGTGTGTTCTGCACTTATTGAAGTGTTGGATTCAAGATCATAAAGAAGGTTGTCAAATCGGTCATATTAGCATGCATCACGTTTCCCAGACGGAGCATTCTCTTTTCATTTACCTATATTTTCTGTCATGGGGAACGTCAGTCTTATGAGGTAAGTGAGCAGTTTTGTGTGAGCAGCGCGTTGCATTGTCGATAAAATCCGATGCTCCAACTATCCACTGCACTGTGAGTAAATCAACCCTGCCGAATTATTGCAAACATCCTACACAAGAGTTTGGGAGGCATGTTTTATGCTTTGGATTATGGGGTTACGGCAACAGGAAAATGAATGAACCAGGCAGGTATTGTAAAGAGTATTAGCAAGAGAAGTGTGCGACTTCGCTATGAGCGGCCTGTTCAATTTTTATCATTGATGAGCATCGTTGCCTTGTCGGCTGTCACACGTGAATTGCGAGGAATTCGATGACAGGGGTCCCTAGATTACCACTTCGCCGGTTTTGGGCATTTTGTATAAGTGAGGATATCCCGCCGTTTATGTTGCAATCTATTTTTTCCTGCCGCCGCCGACATGGTTGAACCTGAACTCACCGTGATCATTCCGGTATATAACGAAGAGGCCATTTTGCCGGCTTTGTTTTCCAGTCTGTATACCGCATTGGATACGTTGGGACGAAGTTATGAATGTCTATTCATCGACGATGGCAGCACGGATCGCTCTGCGGCCTTGTTGCGTGAGCAATTCAGCAAACGTCCCGCCCATACGCGTATCATTTTGTTCAACGGCAACTTCGGCCAACATGCGGCTATCCTAGCCGGGTTTGATTATATGCATGGTCTGCGGGCTGTCACGATCGACGCCGATCTGCAAAATCCGCCGGAAGAGATTGCCAAGCTTGTTCGTAAAATGGATGAAGGCTTCGATTATGTCGGATCCATTCGCATCAAGCGCCAGGATAGCTGGTGGCGTCGGGTCGCATCGCGCTGCATCAATAAAGTGCGCGAAGGCACGACCAAGATTCGGATGACCGATCAAGGCTGCATGTTACGAGCCTATGATCGTTCCATCGTTCAAGCCATTAAACGATCTCAGGAGATCAACACGTTTATTCCTGCCCTTGCCTACCTGTATGCCAGGAATCCCACGGAAATCGAAGTCGCCCATAGCGAACGTCAAGCGGGGGAGTCGAAGTATTCGTTGTACAAGCTCATGCGTATCAACTTCGACCTGTTAACAGGATTTTCGCTGGCTCCGTTGCAGATATTTTCAACGGTCGGCATGGTGATCGCCATGTTGTCCGGTTTGCTTGTGGCGATCCTCCTGCTGCGGCGGCTGTTCGTTGGACCGGAAGTTGAAGGGGTATTTACCCTCTTTGGCATTATGTTCTTTCTTATTGGGGTCGTGCTGTTCGGCATCGGGATGTTAGGGGAGTATGTCGGGCGCATCTATCAACAGGTGCAGAACCGTCCTCGCTACATTGTGCATGCCACACTGGAGAGTCCGGCTCCAGGTGAAGCGATGAAAAAATGACCAGAGCGGTTGTCTTTGCCTATCATAATGTGGGTGTGCGCTGCTTGTCCGTTCTCTTGGCGGGTCACGTCGAGGTCCCGTTGGTGGTCACTCATGACGATTCCGCCGACGAAAACATCTGGTTCGAGAGCGTGGCGGCACTGGCTGAAGAGCATTCGATTCCCTTCGTGACCCCCGATGATCCTAACCGGCCGGATGTGATCGAACGGATACGCAACCTTGCTCCCGAATTCATCTTTTCCTTTTATTACCGGCGAATGCTGGGCGCCGAGTTGCTGTCATGTGCGTCACGTGGTGCCTTGAATATGCACGGGTCGTTGCTGCCAAAATATCGTGGACGCGCCCCGGTGAACTGGGCGGTGCTGAAAGGCGAAATGCAAACAGGCGCGAGTCTCCATTATATGGAAATCAAGCCGGATGCCGGGGCGCTGGTTGATCAGCAAGCCGTTCCCATTCTGCCGGACGACATTGCGCTGGACGTATTCAATAAGGTGACCTGGGCCGCTGAGCTTGTTCTTTACCGCAGCTTACCGTTGTTGATCGCGGGGCAGTCCCCGGGTCAGCCGCTGAACCTTAAGGAGGGATCCTATTTTGGTGGACGTCGGCCGGAGGATGGGGTTATCGATTGGCGGGAAAGTGCAGCGACGGTCCATAACTTGATCAGATCGGTTGCCCCTCCCTACCCAGGAGCCTTCTGTCTTCTGGATTCTTTACCCATGCGGATCCTGAGAAGTCATCTTGATCGGGAACCGGCACGGCATCCTGACCGTGCGCCCTGCTTCTATTGGGAGGTAGGGCGTTGCTACGCTGATTGTAGCGATGGACGTCGTCTTCACATTGGCAAATTTGAGCTGGAGGGTCAAAGTATGACCCCTGAGGCGTTCCATACCCGTTACGGGGTACAGATAAAGGATTTGGGTCAACCATGATGAAAAAAGTCTTAATTCTCGGCGTCAATGGATTTATCGGGCATCATCTGAGTAAGCGTATCCTGGAGACCACCGATTGGGAACTCTATGGAATGGATATGCAAGCCGATCGCTTGGCTGACCTGCTGCCAAATTCAAAATTTCATTTTTTTGAGGGGGATATCACGATCAATAAGGAATGGGTGGAATACCACATACGCAAATGCGACGTGGTGCTTCCGTTGGTCGCCATTGCGACGCCGGCGACCTATGTGAAGGAACCGCTCAGGGTATTTTCGCTGGATTTCGAAGCCAACCTCGCGATCGTTCGGCAGTGTGTTCAACACAAAAAGCGGATTATTTTTCCCTCAACCTCTGAAGTCTATGGGATGTGCGGGGATAAGGAATTTGATCCCGAGACTTCGAATCTGGTGCTCGGTCCGATCCACAAACAACGCTGGATCTACTCTTGCTCGAAACAAATGCTGGACCGGGTCATCTGGGCCTACGGAGTGGAATGTGCGTTGGATTTCACGCTAATCCGTCCCTTCAACTGGATTGGTCCAGGACTTGATAGCCTATATACAGCCAAGGAGGGCAGTTCCCGGGTGATGACGCAATTCTTGGGGCACATTGTGCGGGGGGAGAATATTTCTCTCGTGGATGGGGGCAGGCAAAGGAGGACCTTTACCTATGTGGACGACGGCGTTGATGCGCTGATGGCGATTATCGAAAATCCGAAACAGATCGCCAGCGGTCAAATCTATAACATCGGGAATCCGGCCAATCAGTACTCCGTGCGTGAACTTGGAGAGATGATGGTGGCCCTCGCCTTAGAATATCCGGAGTATGCCGAAACGGCTTCAAAGGTACAGTTCATGGATGTCAGTTCAAGTGCGTACTACGGCGAGGGCTACCAAGACGTACAGCACCGCGTACCCGCCATTGTCAATACATGTCGTGACCTGAATTGGATTCCCAGGACGACAATGGAGCAGATGTTGCGGCTCATTTTCAATTCCTATCGCAGCGAAATTGCACAGGCCAGGGCGTTGTTGGAATAACGCCCCATGCGCCTCGCCCTCAAAGTCGATGTTGACACCCTTCGAGGCACTGTAGAAGGTGTGCCTAACCTGGTGCGTATGTTGGATCATCATGGCGTCAATGCGACTTTTCTGTTCAGCCTTGGGCCTGATCATACAGGCCGTGCCCTGCGCCGGATCTTTCGGCGCGGATTTCTCAAAAAAGTGATGCGCACCTCAGTCGGGGCCAATTACGGGCTCAAGACGTTGTGTTATGGCACGTTGCTCCCTGGGCCGGACATTGGGCGAAAGACGGCCCCTATCATGCGTGAAGTGCGCGACGCCGGCTTTGACGTCGGTATTCATTGCTATGATCACATTCGCTGGCAGGACTACGTTGCAACCAAGGGGGAAGATTGGACCCGGCATGAAATGAGCATGGCGGCCGAACGGTTCATTGAGATTTTTGGCGTCCCTGCGCGCACACACGGTGCGGCCGGCTGGCAGATGAACGAACATGCCTTTCGCATGGAGGAAGAGTTGAAATTTGCCTATTGCAGCGATACCAGGGGTACGCACCCGTTTCTTCCTCTTGTAGCCGGTAAACCTCTCGCGTGCCCACAGTTACCGACGACATTGCCCACACTCGATGAGCTGATCGGAGTCGATGGAATTACCGAAGAGAATGTGGTGGGGGAAATCCTGAGACGGAGTGAACAATCAGGTCCTTGCGGACATGTATACACGCTGCATGCAGAGTTGGAGGGCATGCGATTTATGCCGGTGTTGGAAGCGCTGCTTTCTGGTTGGAGCGAACGTGGGTATCAGATCAATTCCATGGAAGAACTCTCTCGTTCCCTCGATGTCCCCTCGTTACCTGTGCATCGCGTCATTTCTAATGAGATAGAAGGGCGCACCGGGATGTTAGCGCTTCAAGGAGAGGAAGTCCGCCCCCAAAGTTTTAAATTGGCCAATCAACCGTAGATCTGCTTTAGTGGACATTGCTTACCAAGGAAACGGGTAATGGATGTCTTATAGTGCACAGTCGTAATGTCTTGTCCATGGCGCGCTCAAAACTATCTAAATGTAATTGGCGTTGAATAGTGTGGTAACCGGCAAAGAGGTGAAATCAATCAGGTCGAGTCAGGGAGATTTTAAAAGCTGTTGCCGATCTTGCCGAACAAAGAGGAGTTCACCATTGGGATGCCCGAGACACAACATTTGACGTGTCTTCCGCGGAATCCTTTGATCACTCACAAAAGGATTGTGAGTTGGATTAAGATTGCTCGTTCTGTGACCTCCGCGCATGGCGGCCATATCCCCGTCATAAGTGGGTCTTTCCAGAGTAGTATCTTTTCTGGCATCTCGCTGGTGAAATTTTCTCATCCTTAGACCTATTTTTCTTCCATCAGTATTAAACTGAAATGTTAGTTGTCGTGAACTTTGTTTTGAATTTTTTTTGGAATTCTCTTTTCTCTTTTATTAACTTTAACTTCGCGATCTTTCAAGGTAGGAGAACAATTATATACGACTTTCAATATTTACTTTTGAGGGAATGACGGTGGACTTATTCTTGATTTATTCCACAATGTGAGAAGTGCTACCGATCGGACCCTCTTTGGCAATCAACAACAAATAACCGAGGGATCGAATTGACAATGTGAAAATTACTTCATCAATCTGCGGAGCCACAAATTTTTGCCCTTCGCCTGCTATTTGTGCCCGTGGTAGTCAAAGCGGAGGAGATATGCCCGAGGGATTCTTGGAAGTTTCGCCAGCGGCGTTCCCGCTACTTCAATTCTGACAAAATTATAATCTTCTTATCATGATGCTGTTTTGGATGGATTGTTATCATTCCTTTCAAGCCAGCCAATCTTCGTGGGCGTACCTGTGCCAGCACGACCGAGGTCTTCTGTGATTTCGACGGGACGATTACGTGCCGTGATGCCACCGATGCGGTACTCGAAACGTACGCTTGCCTGTTTGGCGGAAGTGGGAACAATGCTGGGTGAACGGGGAGATCACCAGGCAGGAGTGCCTCTCGCGCCAGGTGGAACTCATTAGAGCCGATCGCGAGACGCGTATTCGTTTTGCGACCGGCCTTCCCATTGATGAAGGATTTTTTGCGCTTGAACGCCAGTGCGCAGAATACAATATCCCCCCTCACCATAATCAGTGACGGGCTTGATCTGCTGATCGAGGCGATTTTGTGTCGACATAGCCTGTTACACATTCCCGTCCTCTCCAATCATCTTGGTTGGGATAAATCAGGGCTCCCTTTCCTCACCCATCATTTTTCCATGCCGAAATGCCAAAGTCGTTCAGGCACCTGCAAGTGTGCATGGGCTCAACTCATCGACCGCAGGACTTCCCATCACATCTACATCGGTGATGGCCAATCGGATCAATGCGTGTCGAACAAGGCCCAGACGCTGTTCGCCAAGGGAACACTTCAGGCATGGTGCCAGAACCAAATAATTCCCTTTCGAGCATTCGACAGGCTGATGGACGTGGCTGAACTAATTTTTCCCAAGGAGGTCCCTATTAGATGAACCTTCTTCCTATGGTTCACCGAACAGGATTGGCGCGCCCATGTCCAGAAACAACTCTCTTGTATACGTGGTAGTTATGAATACGTATTTGTCGTAGGACTGAGCGTCGGAGCCCTTTTGGCATGGGAAGCCTCTACGATGGCCCAGGTAGACGGGGTTGGAGCGGTGTTGCCCACGTTTATCCATGACGGATGGCATACCGCTTGGTCTCAGGCCCATCTCCCAGTGGCCGGAAAGAGGAAGCCGGTTCCCTTGCCATCGTTTCTCTTCCATATTGACGGGCCCCCGTATGGACGCAAGGATGAACGGCCTCAGGTCTCGGGACGGAAATCCTATCGTGCCAGGGGCATTGGGCGAGAGCGGATGACTGAGGGGTGTGTTCGGAGAAAAGTGGTACACGACAGGACAATTCCTCCTTCCTCTGCCGCGACGAAAGGCTATCCGGTCTGTCCATTGCGCACACCCACAGAAATCGATTGCCTCATCATGTGGGTTCTGCCCAAATTGCACGATGTCACGACACCGACCGTCATGCTCCAGGCACGTGAAGACGATAGGACCTGCCCCCGCAATTCCTCCATTGTCTACAATGCCAACTTCTCACAGGACAAACTCCTGCTTGTATTAGACGCCTGTTATTACGTCATTACCGTTGATAACCAGCGAGGAATTGTTGCGGAGCATTTGATGACATTTTTCCAGTTTCAAACGGAGAAAAATATTTCCCATCAACACATGCAGATCCGCACGTAAGAAATTGATAGCTCATGGCTCAACAGTCGCCGATCGGATTTGGATTGACAGGCCCGGCGCTCTGACCTTATCGAGATTGGGCAGAATCCAACATTCTAAAAGTTATGTCTTGTGACCAATGAATCTGAAAAGACCTGTTTCATAATCCTGAATTGACCTGCAGGACGCGCTCGAACCACTCCCTGTCGTTTCAGAAATCCTCATGGTCTCCCTGGGTGATCCCCAACCACGAGTCCTACGGTCGCTCCGTACATACTCACTGGGATACCCAAGAGTCTGCATTCTCCCACTATGCAGCAACACGACTGAAAATATTTTGACCTTCGTCAAAGCTTTTTGATTCCTGTACAAAATCTTTTTTCCTCCTTAGTCGTTCCAATCTCCTTCCAATGCAATCAAGCCTCCGAAGCCTTTGACAGGTCTGGGATTCTGCTGACCTCTTGCTAATGGCACCGTTCATGCCTAAAGCCGTTGATGCTTGACGTTGAAATCTTTACAATAATGTCTTTCGGGTCATTCTGTACAAAAAATCCAAGTGAACGACTTACTGAGGAATTAATAAGTATGAATGATCTTGGTGTCACCATTCCGGTTGTTCGCGGGGGTGGACCTCTGCCGCGCCGGTCGTTGCGCCAATGGCTGCGTGGCTGGAAGATGGAATTCCATGAGTTCCTGTGGATCGTGAGTGGGGCCCCGTGGCTCTGGCTCAGGATGCGACCCGATGGCTCGCCGGCTCGTTACATTCATCGTGAAGTCTGTTCTTACCAGTGGAGACAGAGCCGCCTCGGTGGCGTGCTGATGGGTGCCGTCTTTCTCGCCGGCATTCCGGTGGTCTTTGGCCTGATTGTGTCCGGCACGCTGGTGCACGGCTCCCGTGCCCGCCGCGAGGTGGGGAAGCACCCGTTGCGGCAGATGGGTGAGCTGGTGGCCCTGTGGCTGACCAAGGGGATCTTGCCATCCCAATACTATACCTTCGATCTGTACCGAGCCGACTTGCGCACTCGGGCCTTCGACTACTTGTACCGTCACGAAACGAAGAGGGGGGTCTACCTCATGCTTCGAGAGCACCTCGCATCGAACGTAACCCGGAAGGCGCTGAGTAACAAGGCGCTGTTTGCGCATCGGTGCCAGGAGCACGGCGTGGCCGTGGTGCCGGCGCTTTTCACGGTCAAACGCGGGGAGCTCATCCGGTTCGACAGTGAGGAGGCCGGCCTGCCCCCCTGTGATCTGTTTTTGAAGCCCATCATGGGAGCGGGTGGCCGCGGAGCCGAGGTGTGGACGTATCTCGGTGATCGCTCCTACCGCAGTGCTCAAGCGGGGACACGCAGTGAGGCGGCATTGCTTGCGCATCTCACCAAGCTGTCGCAGAGGACCGCCTACGTCGGCCGGCTGCTGGCATCGAATCATCCCGAGCTCGCAGCGGTGAGCAGCGGCGCGCTGTGCACCATCCGGGTATTGACCTGCCTGGATGAGCAGGACCGACCCGAGGTCACCCACGCGGTGCTGAGGATGCCGCGGACACCGGGCATCGTCGTCGACAACTTCCACGCCGGAGG
>JBATLR010000480.1:0-3921 GCA_049289415.1 Nitrospirales bacterium | reverse complement strand
GATGTCGGCCCACATCCTATTCACCAATTACCTATGTTTTATCCAATAAATACGAGGACTTTTCAGCCGACCTGTTCCCGTGACCTGGACAGGTTCCTGAATCCTCAGGTAAGATCGGCTCTTTATTTTCCCTTTTCTTTTTCGGTTATTTTCATGAGAATTTAACGAATATGAGTAAATTCACGCATCATATTTTCGTATGCATCAATGAACGGCCCAAGGGAGATCCACGAGGATGTTGCGCAGCCTTGGGATCCGTCGGATTACATGCTTTTTTTAAAAAAGAAGTCGAGCGGTTAGGGTTAAAAGGTATTGTCCGCGCAAACAAAGCCGGATGTCTGGACCAATGTGAGTACGGACCGAGCGTCGTCATCTATCCCGAAGGCGTTTGGTATTGGGTTGGCCAGGAAGCTGATGTCACCGAAATCATGGAGCGACATATCGGTAAAGGGGAAATTGTGGAACGGCTCCTGATGCCAGGGAAAAATGGTTCGTTACCCACAGTCAAATCCTAATGCCTTGTCCTTTCACACACGGACCACTGGTCCCCTAAACCTGTCGCCACAACCTGGCGCATGGCCTTCATCTTATGGGCAATGAAGACAAATGGAAAGCCAACTTACGAAAAGTGGACTTTTTAAAGTCCTTTCCAGGCTGGCTCTCCACCTGGGAACAGGGGATGGGAGCCACCATTGAACAGGTCCTCCCTATTCCCGGACATGCTCCGCATACCGTCCTCCTCTTATCTGAAGGCCGCTTTGTTGTCACCCCACCCGTTCATGACGAACCGCGAATGGTGACAGCGGGACTCGTGGCCGCTCGCCCACATCTTGAATCCGTTCATGCCAGCGCATTTACGGAATACGATCACCTGACACAACTGGATCAGGAATTGGGACGCATGGCCAGGTTAGAAAATATTCTGAATGCCATTGATAACAACCTTGATCGAATTCCTGAACTCAAATCGCGCATTCAGGATTTAGTCAAACAATGGGACAGGGAGAATCATCAATCACAATGAATATGCTTGAAATGTTTTCCGGAGCCCTTTTTGAAGGAGTGAGCCCTATGATGGTGAGAAGAGACCACTTGGTCCGACATGCGGACCGTTGCACCCATAATGCGATCTGCATTCCAATTTGTCCGACAGGAGCCTGGCTCTCGACCCCTCCCTACAAATTCGATTCGTCACGGTGCATGGAATCGTGCCGTCTCTGTCTGGATGCCTGTCCGTCTCAGGCCATTTACGGAGTCTTCCGCAAAGGCGAAAAACTTCTCGTACCGAAGCAAGAGTAAATTAAATAATACGCTTCCTCCAATATCCCCAATAGGCGGTACCCACAGTACCACAGCCACCGGTGAGTCCGGTTGACGCCACGATTTGATAGACATCGCTCCGTGCAATTTTGATGGGTGAATTCGGACTCAGCACAAGCGGAGACACCGACAACTGTTGTAAGGTACGGATCCCAATCAAAATCGGCCACATGCAGGCTAACCGCAGGCGAATCTCCAGGCGGGGGATGGCCATTGTATAGCGCCATCCTTGATCCAAATGATCTCGCGCTTCTTGAATCAATTTTCTAAAGAGGGGGCGAAACGCCTGTGCAGAGGATTCGTCGAGCAGTTGCTGGGGAGTAAGAGAGACCTGATCCAGCAACACTGTCGGGATATAACACCGCCCATTCCTCAAATCCCGTGGCAGATCCCGCAGAATATTGACCATTTGCAACCCCTTCCCATAGCGAATGGCAAGAGGAATCATGCAGGCCTGATCCCACCCTCGAAATCCTGGAAGGTGGCTGCACACCATCTTCGTCCAAAACTCTCCCACGCATCCCGCAACTGCATAGGTATAATATTCAAAATCATGAATCGCCTGTAAGGCGCGCACCGCCTGCCCTTCCCTTTTTTGCGGAAATTGGTGGAGGTCAAATTCCATTCCTCCAATCAGCACCGACAGAACCTGCGCAATCTGAGACCGGTCTGTTGGGGTAAATTTTTGGTAAATTCGGAAACACCCCTCCAATTCTTCCAACAAGCGACGCTCATCAGGATTATTTTGTTTCGTGAGGACTTGCGTCTGGATTTTTTTAATCTGTGCCCAATCGGTGGTACTTCCCCATAGCTGCCCTTTTAACAGACGTAAACATTCCAGGCGGACCCCATCCTCCAGTCTTCCCGTATCGGCGATCGTGTCCGCAGCTCTAGCCAACAGATAGGCCAGACCAATTTGCGAACGAACCGCGCGTGGCAGGATAGCCAGGGTTAAATAAAAGGAGCGGGAAACCCGCTTGAGCACCTCACCGAGGAGGTGTTGATCCGATGGAGAAAGGCGCATAAGCTAGCGAACGATGAGACGGCCTTCCATCCCTTGCTCACGATGCGTGGGAAAGAACAGAAGCTGTTTATCGCAATAAAAAGGATAGATGCCAGGCTCGGTCAACGTGAGGGTGACAGCTTTCGTATCGCCGCTGGAAATATCCACGTCCACCAGACGAATGCCGCTGGGGTCATCCAGCAAAAAATTGTGAGGAACCAAAAAAGACTGATTACTCAGAGTCAGTGTTAGCGGTTTACCCGCTTTCACCACCACTTCCGATGGCGTAAAGGCATAACTTTCCATACTGATCATCACCTGTTGTCCAAAAGGTTCCTCCACGGAAGGCAAGGAAGACTCTGATGTTTGAGCGTAAAGCCTGTCGGAAAAACTCCAACAGCCCATCACCACAACAAGACTCATTATCAATCGTGTATAATGAAATACAGAAAAAATGTCTAGAATAAATGATCTCCTCATCAGTAACGATATCATAACGGTTTTTCAGACGCGGGTCACGTCTTTCCCGCTCTTGACTCTCAAGGAAAAGGTGTTATCTTCCAACATGTTGAATCCTAATAGTCGTTTTTTAGGACAATCGTACAGGGATCATTTATTCATTCATGAAGTCGAACACATTAGCGTGCTTCCACAACCAGATGTGGAACAATTAAGGGAGATTGTCTATGAAAAAACTTAAAGGAATTGGTTTATTACTGATTGCCAATATCCTCATCTTTATCACCCTCTCGATCTCGTTCACCGTGTTATCCGAGATGATCCTTCCGGCCTTCGGAATCGACCTCCGTGGATCATTCGCCCAACAAGATCTGTTGTGGGCCTTTGTCATCGGGTTTGGTGGTGCCTTTATCAGTTTGGCCTTTTCCAAACAAATGGCCAGGGCCTTTATTGACTGTACTCAAATTACAGAACCACGAACCCAGGCGGAAAGAATCGTATTTGACACCGTCCAAAAAATATCTGAAAAGTTAAGCATTTCCATGCCGGAGGTCTGGATCTATGAATCGCCAGACCCCAATGCGTTTGCCACCGGACCCACAAGAAACAACTCGATGGTGGCCGTATCAACCGGCCTGCTTAACAATCTTAATGAAGGTGAAGTGCGAGCCGTCCTGGCTCATGAAATGGGCCATGTCTACAACGGCGATATGTTTACCACAACCGTGTTGGCAGGCCTGATGAATACATTTGTCTACTTTATAAGCCGGTTTATCTATCGGCAGGTAGCGGAACGTAATGAGGCTCTAGGATTTGGAGTGTATATCGTTTTGCAAATCGTACTCTCCGTCTTGGCGATGATTCCCATTAGCTGGTGGTCCCGCCGTCGGGAATTTGCAGCCGACCGGTTCGCAGCCAACACCGTAGGCAAAGAACATATGATCTCTGCTCTTGAGGGCATTGATCGTTGGGTGCAACGCACCCAATTTGAATATAGCTCCCAAGACGCGCTGGCTACGATGAAAATATCGGGGAAATCGCACAGTTTCATGCAGATATTTGCGACTCACCCGCCGATTGAAGCGAGAGTGACTGCGCTACGGCAACTCTAACTCGTAAAATATGCGTAAATCGAAAAA
>JBATLR010000479.1:0-3258 GCA_049289415.1 Nitrospirales bacterium | reverse complement strand
GTGTTTCATGCTTGTCGGATGTATGGGGGCCGCAAGTTTTCAGCAGCCCAATGCGTCATTTGCTGTTGCGGGTATTTACACCGATGTGCAGGGGGGGAGCTTGGTGTTGGATAACGGTGTTGCAGCGGCGAAAACTGGAACAGCTTGTAGCCACCAAATTTTGGGCATTGTGGCGTCCGGAGATACACGAGTTGAGACCGCCATGGCCAATGGAGGAATTTCAAAGCTGGTATATGTGAATACCTCCTACAAAAATATTGTATGGGGAGTGTATACTGAAGTGTGTACGATTGCGAGAGGAAACTAGGTTTCCCAAAGAGAGATTCCCATGTTGGCGGGGAGCACTTGGAAGGTTATTCTGGGTGCTCCCTTTTTTTGCCAAAATGACCGGACCTGGGTCTTTGCCGAGTGACAATTTGGAACGTTCAGCATGAAAATCCTAGCAGTCCTGATATGCTTGATGCTGCTTTCTGCTCCATCAAAAGTATATGCATTGGAGAACATAGAGATTTATCTGGCTGGTTATGGGATGGCCACTCAACCCTTAAGCCAGGGCCTTTCATTTAAGGGGAATGGTGTTACTGATGAAAGAATTCATGGTCATCCTGGGCTGGGAGTAAAGGTTGGATTATTCCCGTCTTTTTTTAAGGGATATCTTGGAGTTGAACTGGAGTCATTTGGACAGAATAACTCCTTGAGATTCCCAATCAAAGAAAATGGTGTAGAAACGGGTAAAGGTAAAAGTGGCCTTGTGACGTATAGCTCGATGGTGAATGTCATCTTGCGGTATCCTGGCCCATATGCACGGCCGTATGCGGGAATAGGAGGAGGGCTCTCGAATGGAATCCTTCATCATTCGGATATTCCCCGTAGAAAGGACCGCAATATGGAAACGAGTTTAGCTCCGGGATATCAGTTCTTTGGCGGGATTCAGTTTGTAGTTGCCGCGAATTGGTTCGTGTTTGGGGAGTATAAATACAGTGCTGCGAATTACCACTGGAACCAACTCTCCGTGAATTTTCGAAGCGAATATTTTATAGGTGGAATTGGTTATATATTTTAATGTGGTGTTCAACTTGTCTCTGCAACTCTCATGCTCTCGCACCTATTAGGTTTAAGTGGTTCTGTGACGTTGTTTGGAGCTGTGGATCCTATAACTTGAGGGTGAAAATAATGGCATTCCTGAATCAAAAATAACCATGAAATACACCCAGAATTTCATTGTCCTGATCATGGTGGGTGAAGGTGGCGCGCACCGCGAAGTTTTTGGCAAATGTCCATCGTTGGCCCACAGAAATAGGGATGTCATGCGATCGATCTCCAAGGGGGTAATACAAATATCCTGCTGACATGAGCCATTTCCAGTTCGGAGTGATAGTGGCCATCACGCCGCCAGATACTCCTCCCCCCACCCGGTGATTTTCTTTGTACCCTCCACTGATGTTGGCATCCATCTCCCCAAAGAGAAAAAAGACTTCCCGTTGAAACACCCGAGTTTCCAGGGCTCCACCGATTCCTGCATTGGCATTCCCATTTGAACAGAGGTCGCAAGTCGATGTCTTGACGGTGTTCATTCCAACATTGATTTTCCATGAGGGCGAACTAAACAACGAATCAATGGGGGCCAAGGAGAGGATATTGGCAAAGGTGAACCGTTCTACTCGAAATTGGTTTTGGTGCTGATAATGCCTCAACCGCAAATCAAGTAATTCTATTTGCGCATCCTGGGTATATCCTGGGTCAGGGTCCAGGAGATCATGATAGGCGCCTCGGAAGTTAATTTCTTCAAATATTTTATTGTTTCTCCATCCGACTCCACCTCCGACTCTGATCGTTTGGTGTCCGTGTTCGGGAGAAAGGGAAAATGGTTTTACCGGAAAGGGGACGGATGGGATGGGAATGTGACTGCGTGCCACGAGGATAGATCGATTTTTGGCCTTATAGTCTTCAACGTTGCCTTGATCGGTTACCCCTTTATACCGCAAGACGTCTGAAGCGAAATCCAGAAGGAATATTTTCCGGGTTTGTGGTAATTGAAGAAATTCGAATTGGCTTATCATCTGAGGATCGTGAAGGAGTTTTCGGACCAAGGAGGCTTCTTCTTTTGTTAATCCTTCTCTCTTGCGTTTGAGGAGAGTACTGCGGGCGGGACGATAAGAAATGTTTTGAACCAATCCTTTCTGTCGAGTAAGAAGGCGAATGGTATCGGCAGGAATCGTCGCAAAGTGAAATTGGTCGGTCAGGTGGAGATTGGGATCGGCCACTTCCAAGAGCGAGAGAATGTGGTACGCACAATTTTCTTTAAAGAAGTAATAGTCAAAATAGGCATTCCCTAATTCCCACGCATGCATAAGCAATCTGTGATATTGCTCTTGTGAAAAATTCAAGCGATATTCCCAAATGTCTCTATTCTCGAGATCCCGGTATTCTTTGACCTTCATGTAATAAGGAATGGTCGAAAAGAACCCCTTGTATCCTCCAAATATTCCTTTATACGCGAATTCAATCCCCGCATCCGGTGGGACCTCCGCGGCGTAGTTAATCGTATACGCCAAAATATTCGTTTCTGCAGTTTGGCCTTTTTGATCCACTCGTAAAAATGAATGCCCGAACATCGAGGCGGGATTATCCATATAGGCCGAAGGAAAAATAAAGGTAATCGAGGCCGGATTCAGTTCTTTAAGCCAGCTGACAAAACGTTCACATGGATGTGGGATAAGTTGAGAGTCCTGAAAGTGCAGATTCTCTTTCAGCCAGTGATACCGGGCAACAAAAGCACATTGTGCCGGCTGTTTGGAGCGACCAACTAAGGTATCAGAAAAAAAATATGTCAGTGTGGCTTGTAATTCAGCTTCTGGATCGGTTTTCCCATCTGGTGAAAGGAAAAACCCTGGATCATCGACCTCGCTGGTGTGGCCACCAAAAGGGTTTTGTCGGTAGTGGAGTAAACGATGCCAGTAGCGGTCCTGGTAAAGTTTTTCGGTGGTGGCTTGCTGAAGGAGTTCTTGCAGATAGGGAGAAGGAGGGGGGGCTTGGGCCTTGAGCTCAAAGGGAAGGAGCAGAAGTACAAGAAAAAGAAGAAGAATGTTTACCACATGTTAGGAAGGTAAAGAAAAGAGAGGCTCCGGCTTTACCAGCCGGAGCCTGAAATAATTTACTTCGATGTCGTGACTTGAGCTAAAACGGGATGGTCGACCATGGCATCGTGAATGGCTTTTACCACCGCCTTTGGCGAGGTTTCACCCTCCTGAACGAGGG
>JBATLR010000478.1:0-4110 GCA_049289415.1 Nitrospirales bacterium | reverse complement strand
ATACAAACGACCTGCGAAAGATGCCAAGTAGCGAAGATTTATGCAATTCCACGATTTTTACAGTAAGTGGTTCTGGGGGTGGGGTCTTTAGCGAGTCATTGTGAGCTAATGAACTTCGATTCGAGGGATTCGTTGCCCAGGCAACTGTAGGCTAATGTTTTGGCCATCAGGGGATTGGGGCCTTCGAAGGCTTCGTCATGCAGAAAGGCTCGCCCGAATTTCCCGGAAAATTTGGACGGCCTTCAAGAATCGACACCGGAAGAAACCCTTGGAGCAGGGGACTTGCTCGGGCTCGTCGCCTCGTAATATTTCCGAAAAAACTCCTGTTCTATCTCTGAACACGCAGGATTGCAGAAGTCGAACAGTAGCAGCAACCGGGTCTCTCCGCTGCGATTCCAAGCCTCATGCTCGTAGTTTGGATCCAGAACAATACACTTTCCCTCTTCCCAGGTTCTCAATTCCCCCCCACCCCGTATCGCGCAATTTGGCGGTATCGAAAGGCCCATGTGGCAGGTCAACATTCCCATCGTGTCGTCGGAGTGGGGTTTAATGTGCATACCGGGTTGCATGACGGAAATGATCACTTCGCGTGCCGTTCCGCCGGGGATTCTCGATTCGATGAAAGCCAAGGTCTCCGGGCAGAACTTTGCATTCTCTGCTTCAACTTTTCCTGCCGCACATAATGTTATTGACTTCCAGCGCGAGCCCGCATGTTGGCCGGGATAGGGACGGAGTTCCTGAGAGCGTTTTTCGAATAGCTGCAGAAGCTCTTCGCGGATTGTATCCGCTTTGGCCTCGAATTCGCCGATCCAGCTGAAAGATGCCGGGTCAGGAAATGAGGTTCGTGGTGGAAATTCGCGGCGGCAAAACTCATTCTCCTTATGGATGAGGCGAACCAGCCTCTCTGTCCCATTCGCTCCAAATTCAGCGGAGATATTGTTCAGTATGCGTTTCAGAAGCAAAGACTCTGCTTTGCGACGGCGACGGACTCTGTATGCACTGAATGCATATGCGAGTTGGAGACTTAATACCCCTGCCCCAAAAACAAGTACAAAGAGGTGTATAGGAAGAGATTCTACGCTGAAAAACCTAGCGTAACCTAAAGCCAAAATCCAGTATACGGGTGAAATGCCTACCACCCAGCGTAACCATTGGATCTTTGCGGGCAATTCAAAAGACTTCTGGGCAGGACCCCACAATATCAGTATCAAGAAGACCATGAGCCCGGAATTAAGCAAGGATAACGCGCCGTTCGCGCTCGACTGGCTACCAAAATAAACATTGGTTGTTTCGCCGAGTACAGCACAAGTTATGAGGAACTGAAGAATTAATGCAGTAAACAGTTTAATCATAGAAGAAATACCGCTAATGCCAGATTCATTATGTTTTTGCCATTCCGAATATTCTCTAGCCTCACTGAAAGCTAGAACACGCGACTGTAATATTTCCTTATACTTTTGTTTTTTATCGACGATGCAATCCGCGGTGTATCCCTATGTTCTTGGCCACCTCGGTTAGGCCATATCCCGTCGTATGACCAAAGGCGGTCATTTCACCTATAAAGTGAGCAGAATACTGTTTTCCCCTTTGTTGCCATGGACCTCCTTGTCGATTGTTATTCTTTTCGAGGTATCCATTTCAATCAGGCCGCTTGATTGGGAGCAGAGAAGATACTCAATCAATACTTGGATTTCCACGGCCGAGTTTTAACCAAGCTACATGAAGTTTGGAAAGGGCAGTCCGCCGATGCCCCCATATTGTGCCTGGCACTGGTTTGGCGTAATCGATTTTCCTGGGCCTCTCTATTCTCCCCCTCGTCAAAAAATGGGGATTTATTTTCACAGTTCGGTCTGCAAATAGGCTAACTTAATCCTTGACCCCGTATTTATTTTGGCCATCCTGGCTTCATGTCACCGGCATCCCGTTTTTCAGGCCAAAACGTAAGCGAGTATCTGGCCTAATTCTCCCGAGTAGGGAAAGGAGAATAGGCCAGGAAACGAACGCGTTTTTCGGTGGAACAAGTCGTCGCCGTACTCAAGCCGGCCGAGGTGGGCACTTCCGTGAGCGACCTGATTCGCAAAGTGGGGATTACGGAGGGGACCTTCTAGCGATGGAAGAAACGGTATCAGGGGATGGAATCCGACCAAGTCCGGGAATTCAAACAACTCAAAGAGGAGAACATCCAGCTGAAACGGGTGGTCGCCGATCTGACCTTGGACAAATTCATGTGACAGGATGTCCTCGCAAACAAGTTCTGAAGCCCTCGCGGAAACCGCCGATGGTCACGTATCTCTGTCAGCGGTATGGGGTCAGCGCACGACGGTTGTGTCGGACGCTCCGACTGAACCGAGCCATGCATCAGTCTCAGCGCCACCGGGATCCATCCGTGCACCGGGTTACCCCAACGGGTGCGAGGACTGAGTCAAACCCGGGTGCGGTATGGCTATCGGAAGATAATAGTGTTACTCAAGCGTGAGGGGTGGGCGGTAGGCCGGAAATTGGTGTATCGCTTGTATCGAGAAGAAGGGTTGACCCTGCATCCTCGGTCACTCCGGCGACGCAAAGCCGTCGTGACTAGACGCGAGGCGATGAAATCCACGGGGCCGAATGACGCCTGGAGTCTAGATTTTGTGGCGGATCAATTTGCCAATAGTCGCCCCTTCCGAGCTTTGACGGTCCTCGATGTATTTACGCGAGAATTTGTGGCGATTGAAGCCGGTGCGAGTCTGCGAGGCGAACGGCGGTGACGGTGCTGAATCATATTCTGAAAAACCGGCCAGCGCCGAAAACCTTATGCTGTGACAATGGGAGTGAATTCACAAGTCAGATTCTTGATCTGTGGGCCTATCAGCATCAGATCAAACTGGATTTCTCCCGACTTGGGAAACCGACCGACAATGCCTCTTTCGAATCGTTTAATGGGACCCTAGGAGAATGCTTGAATACGCAGTGGTTTGTATCGCTGACGGACGCGCCGCCGCAATTGGACACGTGGCGGCAGGAGTACAATGTGAGTCGGCCTCACAGGGCGTAACACGATTGGACGACAGCTGAGTTCGCTAGCAACCATGCCGCAAAAGGTAGGATTGAGGAAGGCAAACCCGCCAGCAAACTCGCCTTAGAACTGGCCTAAAAAGAGGGGACTTAGCATCCTTCGGAAAGCCTAACATTCCGAATGGCCAAAAACGGGGTACTGGTCAGAACCGCATCTAGGGAATGGAAATTTTTCCTTCTAACCTTCTTACTTAACTCACTGGCTTAATGATGGGGGCCACAATCATTTTAAGGCAGTTACGTAGTATTGCCGAATGTTAGTGCCTGCGTATACCTCACTTGGTTTGATACATGTATCTTTTTTCGTTTTAGGTTTCTTGTTGTGCCATAAGTATTTGGAAAAAGACTTCTTTTGATTGCCATTGACCCCCATTTATCTTCTATTCCTATATTAGACTTAAGGTTTGCCTTTTTCCCCCGAAGGGGAGGGAAAGGAATTCCAGAGGTAAAAATCATTTCTTTGAACTTGCTCGAACGAGTTAATACCCTGATGGCCCATATTTTGCCTTATTATCTGATCTGTTTAATGAAATTGTGGTAGCCGATACCTCACCACCGGGCTCACCGGTTTAATGATAATGAATGGGGGAAAATGAAAATGGTACAAAACCAGAGTTGGCCCAGTGTCAATATTGAATATTCAAGGAGGGTATGCCAGATGTTTGTCATTCAAATTTTACTTGTTGGGATATTACCTTTGTTCATGACGATGCAGGTTTATGCCCTTGATACGATTCCCGAAAAAATCTCTGAATGGACAGAAAAAGGGGTTGTTCTTCAGAACAATACCAATATTGTCTGGGAAAACAAGCCAGGTATTGCTGTCAGTGGTGTCTCAAAAGTGGGCGGAATCTATTATCTGCATTATCTCGCAGGGTTTGACGGGTGTTGGAATGCGGATGGTGATGTCAACCACCAATCTCTCGGTCTTGCCACCAGTACAGACGGAATAAACTTTACGAAATACACAGGTAATCCAGTGTTGAAACCCCATGATTTTGTACCTGTAAGCTCCCAGGAAGAAGGAATTCGAACCGCGTATATTAAGTACCTTCC
>JBATLR010000477.1:0-2130 GCA_049289415.1 Nitrospirales bacterium | reverse complement strand
GCCGTTTGCTGCTTTGGTGGATCAGCCACTCGACCTGGTTTTGTTTGATGGACTGTGGGGGCGGAAGAAATTCTTCGCTGGAGACGACCTGCGTGGGAAGGGGTGAGGCCGAGGTGTATCCTTGCTGAATGTCGAGGGGTGGTCGATGCCTCATGTGATCAATTCTGCCTGTTCCATGGCGCCGAAGGCAAACACTGCAGAGGTGAATGGTGGCAGCGGTGCAGAAATTATTTCGACCCGAATTCAAACATCTTAATCAACGGTTTTTCCTCTCGTTCGATCATATCATAGTCGGATGATTTCCCTGGCTGGTATCGAGGAAACAGCTCAATGGTTCGTCGGGAGGGGGATGTTTTCGATTCCGCGGATTGTGGCGTTCGCCAGCCAACGGGAGGAGGGGGAGGTGGTAATCGCCAGTCCCGTTTCTCTTCTTGTGGAATTCTCCATCGGTTGGATTCGAGGAGGTTTTCCGAGAGAGGAGATCGGTACGAGTCTTCATCCGGGAGCGACAAATGGGTGCTGGATTGTTCAAGGGCAGCCGCTGCGAGCAGTGCCGGAAGGAGGAGAAGCATGCCCATCAACCCTAAGGAGAAAGCGGGTTGTCCCTCAACAGGAAACCGTTCTGCACTCGTCATGGGTTCGTGCCCGCATGCTTTCTCCACTCGACTCCCTCGAACCAGTATTTGTGAGCGGAGTCCAACCAGGTATCGGCGTTATGGCTGATAATCCACGCGTTGAGAAAGTGAGTGAAGTCGGGGTCTCCTTTGTTGACCGCAAACCCCATCTTGGTCTCGAGCAACGGTTTTGATAATGGTTCATCCACGGTTTTGGGATGTTCCAGGGCCACAAAGGTCGTAATGGGCTCGTGCTCGACGTAGCCATGTACCTTTCCGCTTGTGAGGGCCTGTATGGCATCCTGACTGGAGGCAAAGGTTTTAATTGTGGCTTTGGGAAATACTCGACGGGCAAGATCTTCCGCCACGGTTCCGGTCACGGCGGTGATGATGACCTCCGGTTGATTCAGGTCCTGGGGACCTCGAAAAGTTTTCGTTAACGGAATATTGGTGACCAGTCCGATCCCGGCAGAATCATAGGGGTCGCTGAAGTTGACTTTCAGGGCGCGTTGCGGGGTAATGACCATGCCGGCCGTAATAATATCGATCTTCCGATCCAGGAGAGCCGGCACAATATTCTGCCATTCGAAGACATGAAACTCTGCTTGGACTCCGAGGTCTTTGGCTAATTGACGGGCGATATCAATTTCAAAGCCCGTTAATTGGTCATTGCTGTCTTTGAGGGTCCAGGGGGGAAATAGTGAGACACCCACTCGTAATCTCTGGCTTTCAATCACATGTTGCAGGGTGCCGGGTTGGCTGTCGGGCGACATGCTCGATGGGGATTTTGCGGGGAGCTCAGCCCGGGCTGCTGCCAGATTGACCAGGGACCAGCAGAGGACGGCTGCGAAACAATTCAGTAGGGTGCGACAAGACCGTTGGTGTGTGTGCATTATTACCGCCATGGTTGGGGTTCGCGTTTATGAAAGAAGTCACTGTACCATAGGGCTTCTATCCCGGAAAGTAGGTGGATAGCCGTTGAATGGTAATCTAAAAACAGAAAGAGTCATGGTGGCGGGAGGGGCATATGAAATGTAGAGGTTCGATGAGCTGGATCTTTTTGCTGGTGATGATTTGTTGGGTTAGTGTCGTGTCGGCCGAGCCTGTGTTGCAACCGTGGACCAAAAATCCCTGGTATTGGAGTGATCACGGAGCACCGGTGTTGTTGTTAGGGGGAAGCGATGACGACAGTCTGTTTCAATGGCCGGAAAAAGATCTCCTTGCACAGCTTGATCGGTTGGTGGCCGCTGGTGGCAATGTCATCCGGAACACGATGAGCAGCCGACAGGATCGGGGTTTTGAGGTCTTCCCGTTTAAACAGGTGAATGCTGGCCAGTATGATTTAGAACAGTGGAATGACGAGTACTGGGCACGCTTCGACCGGATGCTGCGAGAAACGGCTAAGCGCGGCATCGTTGTGCAAATCGAGATCTGGGACCCTTTTGACTACATGGGCGACACCTGGCACATTCAGCCGTACAACCCGCGGAATAATATCAATTACACAGCCGAAAAA
>JBATLR010000476.1:0-3426 GCA_049289415.1 Nitrospirales bacterium | reverse complement strand
AGGCCCACCAATGCTTGAAGAGCGTCCGCGAATAAGGCCGAACAGCAGGCGTCGGTTCGAAGAAGAGGGGACGAAGAGATCTCTGGGAGCTGGTCATGAAATTACGAAAACCGCTTTAAGCTTCACTCATTGGTACCCCCGCGTAACAATCCGTTGTCCCATGGCAAGACTGGACCTAGGACCCTGTTATCTAAAGCAGGGAGGCTTTGGAGCTTCAACAGCCGCGGCATGCAGCCCACCTTGCACCGAGAGCCAAAACTCTCAACAAAATATTCAACCTCAATCCTGACTATATATATTCCTCAGTTTGTCTATGACAAACCGCCTCACCAATTTTGGCGCTTTCCAGAAGTATTCATAAAATCAGGGAAGCCCGGGCACTGGATGGAGGCAGAACGTGCTTGCCCATAAAAGCCATTGTGAATGGCGATTACGGAGAATGGCTTCGTTCCTAGATCGCGGAAATTTTGTAGTTTCCCTCAAACCTGTGGACGCCAAAATCTTTCTGCAACTTCTGAATCATGTGGGTTTGATTCTGCTGCTGGAGTTCCTTGTCCTCTTCATCCCGCCCACTGGGAATCGGAGAGAGGGTATGCACCCTGGCGTCAAAGTCAAAACCGAAAACTCGGTAACCCTTCATGTGCGGCCTAAGGGTTGAAATCAGCGGACGGCAAAAACGCAGCCTTTGACAGTCTAAAGGAATAATTAATTAGCATTGTTTTCTTGTTGGGATGGAGCAGCACGCTTGTTATCCTTCTTGATGGAGAGACTGGGTGTTTTTAAAGGTGGCAGCTGTGACTCTGACGGTTTCCCCTTCATCAGGGACAACGAAGACGATGGATTAGTCGAGTTTTTTTTGTGCGGAGCGATTTATCTTGGTGGTGTCATTGATCAGGTTGAGATACTCAAAACCAGCAACCAATGCCCACACAAAGGCAGTAATAGAAAGAAGGACAAAAATCCAGTAGCTAACAATCTGCGAATACCTTGAAACTTGATGCATTCCTCCCCCGTATCCATGGGCGCGATTGTGATATGTCTGATTGTAAAAAAATCGCCAAAGAATTCCAAAAAAGGCCGCAATCCCGCATGCAAGGAAGAGATAATTCCCACCACGAATGCCATTCAATTTTTCCGCATTCAATAGCATGTACCCGCAAAATATAAGCTCAATGGATATGACAAAGTAAGTTAGCTTTTGCGTTAATTCGTAAGCATGTTGGCGAAACAAAAATTTTTGTTCGCGAATTTGACGTTCTGCTTCGTTTGTCGGTGGGGTTTTCATGAAGGGACCATCACTAACAGGAGTCTCAGTTAAGTGGCGGGCCAGAGGCCCCGCGATTCGATCTGCCCGATCGGCTGCAGCAGACGGCTGAGAAGCATTTCCAGACGCGGATTCTGATCAGGCGACCGTTCATCCATTTCCCTCTATCCCGCATGTAGCCACGGCCCCTTTCATTCCCGTTTGCTCCCGTCCGCCGCCTACGGTCCAATGAACACATTAGCTCACCGGGCGCGAGGCTAGGAGCTTTTCGATTCTGTTAATAGATAGTCCTTCCTTGGGTCAGGTCTTGCAACCATGCAATCCGCTTTCGGTTTCACTCAACTTTCCCAAAGCGTGACCATCCACTGTCATATTGAAATATCTGATTCCAAGCATATTAGACACCATTCAATGGCGATTTCTGACGGCCATGATTCTCGAAATATCAGGAACCTACATGCTCATGCTTTCTTATGAGTATCGGCATCACAGCCTTCCCTGCCTGAGCTCCCATCTCGTAAAACAAGCCACAAGTGGCAAAGAAGATTCTTGGTCAATTGATAAAAAATGTCAAGGCGTAAGATGTCACTGCGAATTAAGGATGTTCCAGCAGAATATCGCATTTGAAAATCCGCTTTGTCTTCCCGATCCGACGCCTGCCGATCGGCCCCAGGGTCTGATGCTCCCATGAATCGGCGGACCTTGTTTGAGCAGAGCGAGTTGGTCCGCCCCCCATTTATTTGCATCAGACCCATCCAAATGAGGCCGAACGGGGCGTCAATGGTTTTGACCACTTTTGCCGAAACAAAAGTGGTTCGGCTGCCGGGCCGACCCCCGGCAAAAAAATTCATTGAAGCTTACATCCACTTTTCTCTAAGACATAAAGACTATTAATTTGCAACCGATACGTCACTTAGCCAAAGTTCCACCGAGAGGGAACAGTCTCAAAAAAAGATTTGGCGCCAATTTTCCAATCTCCGGAGTTAACACGCAATCCCGCCACAGTTACCGTTTTAAGCCATTCACCAACCAGAAATCGACAAAATTAAATCTGGTTGCATTTTTCTCCTCTTCACTCCTCGCTACGAAACTTTCACCAACATACTTAACCCCAGAACTTGAGGTTAGTGATCTTGAAGTTCTGTGACGGTCACACACAAGAGCATGCGTATCTGATTCGATACGACGTGTATCGTCATTGATACGCCAACGCATGCGGAGTTGAGAGCAACAGCATCAGCAAGGATGTGAAGTCTAGTGCCAGTAGGAGCTATCAATCCGATACCGGAAGGGTCTCTCTCGCACACCCGTATGGAGGGGAATGAGTTTTGCTTATCCGAGCAACACAGAGGATGTTTGGGAATGAGTAAATGAACGGAATGTTCGCAATGGATAAGTAAGGTAAGAAAGGGATCACGCTATGAGAATGTCTCGTGAAATTTTCCTGTCGACACTCTGCGGAATGCTCATCGCGATGAGTTTCTGTGGGGCCGTGGACGTGTGGGCTCAGTTGACCGGTTCAGAAAAACTGGTGCCGGTGGTCTGGAATAACGGCAAGGTCTATTTCTTCCAGGGAAATGAGTATGCCCGATACGACATCGCCCAAGACAGGGCGGACAGTGACGATGGCAGTGGCAATCCGTACCCTCGCCCCATCCGGAACATCTGGCCTGGACTTTTCGAGGAGAACATGGACGCGGCAGTCTTCTGGCCTACGCCGCCTCCGGGAGGAGCAGAAATCAAGACGGTCGCCTACTTCTTCAAAGGCAATCAGTTCATGAGGTATGACGTTGATGCTGATCGTGCGGATGCGGCGGATGGCGCTGGCCGGGCCTACCCCCAGCCGATCTCGTTGAAGTGGCCTGGGATCTGGACAGATCGGGTGGATGCCGTTGTGGTTTGGCCCGTGCCGAGAAGCGGCAGGACTGTCGCGTACTTTTTCCGGGATGATCAGTACATCCGCTTTGATGTGAAGAGGCATCGGGCTGACCCGGGCTATCCGAAGCCCATTGCAGGCAATTGGCCAAACTTCAAATTTCCAGGTGGAATCGACGGTGCGGTGGCCTGGCCAACGAAGATCGAGGGGAAGTCGGTTGTCTATTTCTTTAAAGGCAATCAGTATATGCGGTATGACGTTGTTGCTGATCGTGCCGACGATCAAA
>JBATLR010000475.1:0-12217 GCA_049289415.1 Nitrospirales bacterium | reverse complement strand
GACCTCTCGCCAGTCGAGGACGCCCTGCTGACGTTGGCCGAAAAAACCGGGCGGACAAGCGGTCTTTTGAAAGGCCTGAAGGAAGAAACGCAAATCGAAGCCATGGTCGATATGATGGTGGAGGAAGCGATCAAAACATCCGAAATCGAAGGCGAATATCTCAGTCGCAAGGATGTCATGTCCTCAATCCGAAACAATCTCGGGCTGGGCCAACCCATCGAACAGGTCAAGGACAAGCGGGCGGAAGGGGCGGCTGCCCTGATGATCGATGTGCGCAATAGCTATAGGGAGTCCCTCTCCAAAGAAAAATTGTGTGAGTGGCATCAGATGATCATGACCGGAAGCCGCGGCATCAAGATCGGGCAATGGCGGAGCCATAAAGAACCCATGCAAGTAATTTCGGGCTCGGTCGGAAAACCCAAAGTCCATTTTGAAGCGCCGCCCTCATCCCGGGTACCGAAAGAAATGACGCGGTTCATTGCCTGGTTCAATGACACCGCCCCCGGCGGCCAACAGGAAATCAAACGGCCGGTCGTTCGGGCAGCCGTGGCGCATATATATTTTGAATCGATCCATCCGTTTGAGGACGGGAATGGAAGGATCGGACGCGCCCTATCCGAAAAAGCCCTGTCGCAGGGGATCGGGCGGCCGGTGCTCCTCAGCCTGTCGCGCACAATTGAGGCGAACCGAAAGCAGTATTATGAGGCGCTGCAGGCAGGACAACAATCAAACGACATTACCGCCTGGGTCACCTGGTTTGTGAATATGGCAGTGGAAGCGCAGAAGCACGCTGAAGAGCAGATCGAATTTACGTTGAAAAAAACAAAGTTTTTTGATCGGTTTACAGACGAGCTGAACGAGCGTCAATTGAAGGTCATGACCAGGATTCTGGAAGAAGGGCCAAAGGGGTTTAAAGGCGGTTTGAATGCCAAAAAATATATTGGCATCACGGACTCCTCCAAAGCGACGGCGACACGGGATCTACAAGATCTTGTCGAAAAGGGTGCGCTTGTTCCCTTCGGTGGCGGACGCAGCACACGCTATGAAGCAAATCTTGAGGGGTGATCGGTGGCCGGGTTGGTTTGAAAAGGCAAAATATCTAAATTCCTGCCCCCTCTCCACATCCCTTTCACTGACTTCTTCTGACTGGGCCTGGGGCGGACGCTCTCATCCCCTGGCGAGCTTTGTTTGAGCCCTTCGAGAAAACTCAGGACAGGCTCCGCGAGTTAGCCCACCCTCCGAAAGCTTACGTCCCCCCTATCCGATCTGCCCAGGCAGGGCGTCAATGGTTTTGGCTACTTTTGCCGAAACAAAAGTAGCTCGCCCGCCGGGGCGAAACCCAGCAATGCTCGAACACGTCGGAATATATTTGGAGGGACGATACAACCATTCATGGAGAATACCCCGATCCCTGCAACCCTCCACTTCCTTTTCAACGACGCCTGCAGTTCGGCCCTATGGGCGGACGCTCTTCAAACATTGGCGGGCCTTGTTTGAGCGGAGCGAGTTGGTCCGCTCTCCTATTTCCCGCGTCCGCTTAATCTGATGAGGCCGAACTGGGCGTCACTGGTTTTGGGTCCTTTTCCCGAAAGAAAAGGACCTCGGCTGCCGGGCCGAAACCCGGCAACACTTGATTCTCAGGCGAGTCATTACCCCAATTCCTGAATAATCGCATCATGGAGTTTAGGACGAAAGGCTTTGGTGGCCTGATTGTCCCAGGTTGGATGAACCCGATTGGAAAGAAAAATAACCTCCAGGTCACGAGTCGGGTCTATCCAGATACTCGTTCCGGTAAATCCCAGGTGGCCGAATGATTCCGGCGAAAACCACTGGCCGGACGAGGAGGGTCGGGAGGGCGTATCCCAGCCTAAGGCCCAACTGGTTCCAGGCTGTGCCGCCACAAACTGTTTGAACCAGGTGAGGGTAAGGATCGAGTAACCTAGAGGATCCTTTGTATCACTCCAGCCAGACGTGAGTCACCCCGTCCTATCTTTCGACTGTTCCATAAATTCCCGCGTGCCCGACAATGCCTTCCAGCATACACGCATTTTCATCATGAACCTCACTCTGCAAAAAACGTCCAGGCCCCGAACCAAAAAAAATGACCTGCCGATCCTTTCGATCGTGTATTTCTATTTTAAAAAATCTTCCATAGACAGAGTGCTTCCCATTCCTATTTCTTTTTGAGCACTCTTCTGTTTTAGCCTGTGCGCACTTTGCGATTTCGCTCGATTACCGTATCGACAATTTGTTCCCTTTGCGACAATTTGTCAAACGTTTCCATCCGCCTCCTATCTTTCCTGCCATTTTCGCAAACGAATCATCACCATTCCACGCCTTGTTCCTCTCTCCAACATCCCCTCCCTAATTGTTTTTCGTTTGGAATAGGAAATGCATTAATTATGCATTATGGAAAGTAAGCATGTTTCCTGCTGGCACCGGTACTAACGATTTGTTACTTTGTAAATGCAGTCACACCTTGTCCAGTCCGTTGATCTCATCAACGTGCGAAAATGATTGGCGAAAAAGGACACGACGTGCAACCGTCTAGCCTTTTGACCATTCCTTCCACTCCCCAGGTTCCTCTAATAACTCCTTTGCCGTCGACCGGATTGCTCTCCCCTTACCACCAGCAATCGGGAGGCACCACCTCCTATCGCCCGGAGATCAATGGGCTAAGAGCCATTGCCGTTCTCTGGGTCGTGCTGTATCACGCCCAATTACATATCGCCGGAATCGATTTCTTCCAAGGAGGATTTTTAGGAGTCGATATATTTTTTGTCATTTCCGGATACCTCATCACCGGCATCCTTTTGCGTGAAATGGCGTGCAATCGCTTTACCTTTATGGATTTTTATGAACGGCGAGTGAGGCGAATCATTCCGGCCCTGTTGACCGTGATGGGGATTTCCATCCCTTTCGCCTGGATATGGATGTTACCAAAGCAGTTTCAGGAATACGCAGAAAGTATCCTGGCTTCTCTTCTCTTTGGCTCGAACATTTTCTTCTGGAATAGTGATAGTTATCACGCAGAAGTCAGCGCGTTGAAACCCTTTCTTCATACCTGGAGTTTGTCTGTAGAAGAGCAGTACTACGTGCTCTTCCCCATTGTATTATTTCTGGCTTGGAAGTTTCTCCGACCAACGATCGGAATCCTCCTGGGTCTTGGTCTTCTGACATCATTGCTCCTGGCGAATTGGGGAAGTCAGCGATATCCCGTTGCCGCCTTTTACCTCTTGCCGACAAGGGGGTGGGAACTTTTCGCGGGGGCCTGGTTAGCCAATCTGGAATTCAAAAACGGACGCCGGATCCCTTCGGCTTTACATGACTATCTCCCAGGGGTGGGGCTCGCCCTCGTTCTGTACTCCCTCTTGTTCCTGAATGATCAAGTGAATCATCCGAGTTTTTGGACTGTGTTACCCGTGGCCGGCACCATGGTGCTTATCTGGTCGGCAGGCAAAAGAGACATCGTGTCTTCCCTGTTAGCGTCCAAACCTTTAGTGGCCATCGGTGTCATCTCCTACTCTCTCTACCTCTGGCACCAACCGGTCTTCGCCTTTGCACGCATTCACGCTCCAACCATGTTGTCATTTGCCGACAAGGTCGGCCTGATATTGTTGGCCTTTCTTCTGGCTATTTCGACATGGTGGATCATTGAAACGCCATTTAGAAATCGCTTGATTATTAATACACGCACTCTTTGGACCAGCATCGTCGCCTGCACCTCTCTACTGTTTGGATTCGGATGGTATGGATTCCAAAGCGGTGGAATCCCTGAGCGGTTTCCGGAAAACATGCAGACGTTGGTTCGTCCTCAACACACCTCCTGGGGAACGCTGGCTCAGGACGGACAACCCTGCCTAGGACGGTCCATTGCTTCTGCCTGCCACTTTATCACCGATCCGGATCGCACGACCTGGATACTCGTCGGTGACTCCCATCTCGAGGCATTGGGCCCCACCATTCTGGAATCCGTGACGTTGAGACACGAAAACCTTATTGACCTGACGATGGAAGGCGCCTGCCACTATGGCCGAGGGATCAAAGTCATGGACGAGGGAAATGATCGCCAATGTTCGTTTGCCTATAACGGCCAACGAAGTGATTTTTTGCTTCAACACCCACCGGCCATACTGATTATTGGCGGTCGCTTACCCTTAATTCTTCACGGAGAAGCCTTTGACAATTCAGAAGGCGGCATTGAACCCTACGGTCATCGGCAGATTCACTTACAGAATGGATTGGACAATGATTACCTCCATATCAAGCAGGTACTTGTCCAGAACCTGAATGCCCTTATTCAGCATGGACACAAAATTATTTTGTTGTACCCCATTCCCGAAGTGGGCTGGGATGTCCCAACAACAGTCTACAAGAAAGTCCAACTCTCACCCACGGCCCAAAAACTGGCTGCCTTCTTTCAATCTGGTGGAGTTTCGACTTCGTATGCCGTCTTTCAACGACGCACACAAGAGGCCTATTCGATCTACGATGCCTTGGGAGAACACCCCAATGTTCTTCGCGTGTATCCAGAAAAAATTTTCTGTAATACCACGGCATTAGGACGATGCTTCACCCATGATGAAATGGAGGTCTTCTATGCCGATGATGATCATCCATCCAAAACAGGAGCGAAAATGATCGTCAATGAACTTATGAGGGTAGCGAAAGAAAAATGGAATGAATCAATTTAGAAAGTTTTCCTGGTTGCCGGAATGTTGAAAAGAATTCCCACGCAAAAAGTTCTCCCGTATATTTAAAATCTATCCAATACTCGTTCGGCAAACCCCACATGGCCGAACGATTCCGGAGAAATCCAGTTGCCCGAGAAAGAGGGGTGGGAGGGCGTATTCCACCTCAACACCCAACTGGTTTCAGGCTGAGCGGTCATAAGCAATGGTTTAACTTCCTGATGAGATCAGCCCCGCCCTTTTCCCAAAGGGGCGAGGGACTCTTGAGATGTCTTAGTTGAATGTCAAACTACTATAGGTTTGGCGTGACACGTCCGTAGGAGATAGGAAACTGACCGCATACCTCAATGAGTGGACGATTTGGCAGCGCCGCAACTAAGGGACACCGATTCCGCAGTAAGAGACAGCGACTACATTGTCTTTAGCAATGCCCTGAAAGATCCTGAATAATTGCATCATGCAGCTTGGGACGAAAGGCTTTGATAGCTTGATTGTCCCGGGTTGGGTGGACTCGGTTGGAAAGGAAAATGACTTCCAAGTCGCGAACGGGGTCTATCCAGATACTTGTTCCAGTAAATCCAAGGTGGCCGAATGATTCCGGCGAAAACCACTGGCCGGAGGAGGAGGGGTGGGAGGGCGTATCCCAGCCTAAGGCCCAACTGGTTCCAGGCTGTGCCGCCACAAACTGTTTCACCAGGTGAGAATCAAATAAACCGGAGTGTCCTTTATAACTGTTCAGCCAGGCTTGGGTAACCTGCCCTATGGCTTCGGCCGTTCCAAAGAGTCCGGCGTGCCCGGCAATGCCTCCCAGCGCGAACGCATTTTCATCATGCACCTCACCCTGCAAAAGACGCCCGCGCCATGGATCCTGTTCAGTGGGTGCGCACCCACCAATCGATGAATCCAATATGGCAGCCACATTCGGCCCTCGATAGCCGAGTGGGTTCGCGCACAAGGGACCAAAAATCCGACTCCGACAAAAATCGGCCAATGATTGATTCGTGATCCGTTCCACGATAAACCCGAGCACCATATAGCCCAAATCACTGTAGAGGCTTTTGGGGGGTGCCCCTGTTTCTATCGGTTCCTTGAGGATTAACTCCAGCAATGCCTTGGCTCGTTCCTGACGGGATGGAACATCTGAGGGGAGAGCAGGAGGGAAAGACCTGTAAAACGGACGCCATGCTGGAAGGCCGCTTTGATGAGAGAGCACCTCCTTAAGACGCGCCCGGCCTAATGGAAAATTTTTAGTGTCCGGGAGCCACGTGTCGATGGACGTTGATAGATCCAGATGTCCATCCTGCACCAGGAGCAGAATAGCCGATGCGGTGGCCAGAGGCTTGGTGAGGGAAGCGAGGTCGTAGATGGTCTGCAGTTGTGCAGGATACGCATCCGGAAGTCCGGAGGTAAGACCCACAGCATGATGCATCCGAAGATAGCCCTGGTGCCGAACGAACAAGACCGCACCAGGAAATACCTGCGCGTGAATTCCTTCAAGGAGGAGACGCACCATAGGATCGGTTTGATCCACAATGTACTGAGGCGGTCGAAACGTCTAGCCGGCTTCCCGATGGGAGGCTCGCTCAGCACTCATTTCCGGCTCACCTTCCCCTTCAAACGCGTCGTCCGGTCGCTCTTCAATTTCTACTAACCGATGGAAGGAACTCAACGTCAACCGTAAGCGATCCAACACCAGCGCCCGCTGCTGTTTGAGTGTCGAGATCATTCGACGCATTTCGGCGAGCTCGGCCCGACTTTGCGCCAGAATTTCTTCGGCTTTCAACTCCGCCTCTTTCACCAAAAGATCCGCATCCCGTTGGGCACCATGCTTGAGTTGGTCGACAAAGGTTTGGGTTGAAATGAGCGTACTGGTCAGTGTGGTTTCCGCTCGCTTGAGTTGACCCACTTCATCATCCTTCCCGGACAGTTTCTCTTTGAGCACCAGGTTGTCCTTGGTAAGTTCCTCAACCGACTCGGCGATTTCCTCCAAAAATTGGTCCACCTGCGTCTTGTGATAGCCTCGCCATTGGGTATCAAAGACTTTATGCTGAATATCCAACGGTGTAATTTTCATGACGACTCCTTTCCCCTCACCGGCTAGTGCATTCTGAGCGCGAGATCCTTCAAAGATGCTACCACGGCAATCTGGAAAAACATAATAATTAGGATAGCAATGATCGGAGATAAATCAATTCCCAATCCTAGCATGCCAACCCGACGCCGGATTTGAGAAAGGACCGGCTCCGTCATTCTTTCTAAAAACTGAACAATAGGATTCCAGGGATCAGGGTTCACCCAGGAAATCAAGGCCCGAATAATGATGACCCACATATAGATCCATAAAATCGTATCCAGGATGGTCGCAATCGCCTGTAGAACGTTCCCCGCAATAAACATGATCCTCCTTTACAGATAAGAGTGTTGAAAAAGCATGCCCTGAGTCTGGCCGAAGGGATCGCCAGCGGCGTTCCCTGCCTTCGCCTGGCCCCCTTCGCCGAAGGAGCTACGAAGGCTGAAAGCGGCTTCGCGCAGGCAGATCGTCACTTGGCCGGGCTCACGTACTCCCTCATACGGTCCGCCCGCCCAAGTGGCTGCGGCCTTGCTGGACGTGCCTTTTTTGAACACCCTTTTTTAGTATGGCTTCCGATTACCCACATGCCGAGAAACTGAAATCTTTTTCAAATATTCAACAGCGTTATCAACATCGGCCGGGTCATCCCACGGTGCCGGGACTGACGGCTTTCCCTCGACTTCCAAAAATAGCCGTTCCGATCCGAACCATCGTCGCCCCTTCTTCTATCGCAATCTCATAGTCATGAGACATGCCCATGGACAATTCGGTCATCCGTACACGACGCCATGTCTGTCGAGCCAGCCCATCTCGCAATCGACTGACTTGCGTAAAATAGGGACGAACGTCTTCAGGATTTTCCTTCCAAGGCGGAAGCGTCATGAGCCCCTGGATCTCGAGGTGTGGGAGCCGGTCTAGGTCCTCTATCCTGGCTTCCACCTCTTGTGAGGTAAATCCTCCCTTACTAGGTTCCTCCCCGACATTCACTTCGAGTAACACGGCTTGTTGAATCCCAAGCTTCCCGGCCACGGCATTAATACTCTCGGCCTGCTCCAAACTTTCCACGGAATGCAGCAACGAAAAATTCCCGACAAGGTCTTTGAGTTTCCGACGTTGCATCCGACCAATGAAGTGCCAGACTAAGGCTTCTCGTGGCCCCAGAACCTGCCGTTTCTCCTGAGCCTCCTGAAGCCGGTTTTCTCCAAATATTCGCACGCCCGCCCTATAGGCTTCTTCTAAATCGACGGCGGGGACGGTTTTGGTCGCCGCCACCAGCCGAATACGGGAAGGATCCCGCCCGACACGAATGGCGGCCTGCCGGATGTTCTCCTGGATGATGTGAATCCTATGGGTAATGGAGTTGGAAACGTGGCCATCCTTCAACAAGAACACCGAAGATTTTTCATATGACTTCTATTGTAAACGGGATTGCCGCTTGAGTCACGGGCAGGGAGTACACGCATCAAACCGAATATATGGCTCCTCGCTCTTTCCTATGAGTCCCTGAAAGGTTCGTCCCCATAGTCCGACGCCTACCGTCCGGCTCAAAGGATGGCCGTTCTCATTCCCTGGCGGGCCTTGTCTAAGCGGAGCGAATGAGCCCGCCCTCCAGGCGAGCATCCGTCTCCTCTCATGGGGCCAGACGGAGCACTGACTATGGGGCATTGTGCTCCACACAAAGGTTGCGTCTCCTTAGGGACGCGCCATGCAAGCCCTCGCCTCCAGTGGGGAAACTGCCATACCATCTTCTCCCAGCACTTGTTCTTGGAAACCCCAAGATGGGGCGAATCGCTTAGGATGGGTCAGCGATGCGTCCCTACATCGCATAAAACCTTGCCACTCCCGGCAAGCGAGATCAATCCTTAGGCAGCAGGCAGGATAATTCCACTATACATAGTCCCATTCACCTGCCCCTCCCGCCTGTAGGAATAAAAGAGATCGTCCCGACAACGGGTGCAATGGTCCATCCGTCCAATCTGAGAGTCAGGAACGCCACCAGCGCGGATCTGGTGATAGATCAGTTGTTTGAGGTCTAAGACCCCTTTGCCTTCGTTGGTTTCTTGAAGCACCCCAGGCCATGCTGGGTACCGGCTTCGCAACGGGTTGATGACCTGTTCATCGACTTCGTAACAACACGGTCCGATAGAGGGACCGATCGCCAGATGCATGTGCTCCGGCTTTGCCCCGAATTCATTCACGCAAGACCGAATGGTTTCTGCCACGATGCCAGCCACCGCGCCCCGCCATCCGGCATGAATTGCAGCAACGACTCCCCTGGCCTTCTCGACAAGCAGCACCGGTACACAATCCGCCGTGCGCACGACCACCAGGGTCTCAGGCTGATTGGTGACCAACGCGTCACCCTCGGTCTGCTCTAATGTCCCTAGCCCCCTATGGGTGTGGATGACGACCACCCGGGTACTATGGATTTGCTTGAGCGCGACGACAGCAGGAAACTCCCGCGGCCCACTCGCAATGTGCCCAGGTTGTATATGGGTGGCTAACCCTACCGGTGTACTCCGGGTCCCGAAGAAATGCCGCACGGGGATCATATCACTCGTCAATCCGTCATCAGACACTCCGGACCCCTTTGGTAAGGGACCTTTCTCCATGTTCATGGGATTAGTTCTCCGCTTTCCTCCGTAAAAAAGTCGGCACATCCCAATCATCATCCACCAACAGACTGGTCTTTTCAGGAACCGGCCTGGCAGTCGCCTGTCGTCGCATATAGGTGGGCCGGTCGAGATCCTCAGAACCGTTGCTAGCCCCATTTTCCGCAGGCACAGCCACCAATGCGGGTTTTTTGACAGGCTCCACCACAAGGGTCGGTTGATGCGCATTGGAAAACCGCATGACCGACTCGGCCTGTTCGAATCCTGTGGCAATGACCGTCACGGTCAATTCATCCCCTAGCTCGGGATTAATGACCTGACCCACGATGATATTGGCTTGAGGATCCGCCGCTTCTCGGGCAATATTGGACGCTTCGTTGACTTCATGCAACGTGAGATTGGGGCCCCCTGTAATATTCAACAACAACCCTCTTGCCCCTTCCACGCTTCCATCTTCCAGCAAGGGGCTGGCAATGGCTAGTCTGGCCGCATCGCTGGCTCGCGTCGGACCCCGACCCGTTCCCATCCCCATCACCGCACGCCCGGAATAGCCCATGACGGTTCGCACATCGGCGAAATCCACATTGACCAAACCCGGAGTGGTAATGACATCAGAAATACCTTGAATGGCCTGACGCAACACATCATCCGCAATCTTAAATGCCTCCACAAGCGGCGTACTTTTATCGACCATTCCCAGGAGTTTCTGGTTGGGAATGATCAAGAGGGAATCCACGTATTTTTTTAATTCACGGATCCCTTCTTCGGCAAAGCTGGTCCGCCGGTTTCCTTCATATTGGAAGGGTTTGGTCACCACCCCCACCGTAAGAATGCCCAACTCTTTGGCAATTTTTGCGGCAACGGGAGCACCACCCGTGCCCGTTCCACCACCCATGCCTGCCGTGACAAAGACCATATCCGCCCCTTCCAGGGCCTCACGGATTTGGTGTTCACTTTCCATTGCCGATTCTTTTCCCACCTCCGGCTTGGCTCCTGCCCCCAGGCCCCGTGTCCGCTCCGGACCCAATTGGATTTTGTACGACGCGAGCGAGCGCCCCAGGGCTTGCAAATCGGTATTGGCCACGACAAATTCTACCCGGCTTAAGCCGGCTTCAATCATCGTATTCACCGCGTTGCACCCGGCACCTCCGACACCGACAACTTTGATGTTAATAACCGATTGCTCCTCATCAGACAGTGAAAACATACGACTCCTCCTTTCTACCACTCCCCTGATAGCCCGTGGGGACATTTGATTGATGACTCACCTTGGCTCGCGAAGTAGACACGGATCCATGATCCTCCTTTCTTGTCAGGCTTTAAAAAAAGTTCATGATCCATCCCTTCATTTTACCGACCAGACCACCGGCCCAACGCCCGGATTTTTTTCCTTTGCCGGCTCCCGGGCCCACTAGTTCAAACTCATTTTCGTGACTCACCGAATGGACGATAAGCCCCACAGCCGTCGAGTAGCTTGGGTTACTGACGATTTCCCGTAAACCTTCCACTCCGATTGGCCTCCCTAACCGTACAGACAGATTAAGCACGTGTTCCGCCACCTCGGCCATGCCCGGGAGTAAGGAGGTTCCCCCCGTCAACACGCCTCCAGCCACTAGCATGCCGTCATATCCGGCACGACGGATTTCACGAAGCACGAGCTCGAACATTTCTTCCACCCGTGGAGAAAGAATTTCCGCGACCAACGCTCGAGGCATAACCCGAGGCGGCCGTCCTCCGACACTCGGCACTTCAATGCCTTCGTCCTCATTCACAAAGAGGCTACTGGCCACCCCATATTTCAGTTTAATTTTTTCCGCCTCCTCCGGCGCGGTTTTCAATCCCATTGCCAGATCCCCGGTGAGATGGCTCCCCCCGATGGGAAGAACCGCCGAATGCCGGATACATCCCTCGACAAAAATCGCGATATCGGTGGTGCCTCCCCCGATATCCACCATCACGACCCCCAGGTCCTTTTCCTCATGGGTCAGCACGGCCGCGCTGGAGGCTAACGGCTGCAACACAATATCGACGACATCCAATCCCGCCCGGCTGACACACCGGATAAGGTTTTGTGCTGAGGTGACCGCTCCGGTCACAATATGCACGTCGACTTCCAACCGTGATCCCGCAATGCCTAATGGATCGCGAATCCCTTCCTGATCATCCACAATAAATTCCCTAGGAAGCACATGAAGAATTTGGCGGTCTGGAGCCGGCACGGCGCAGGCTCGTGCGGTATCGACGGCCCGACGGACATCCGCCCTGGTCACTTCCCGTTTTTTTAAGGCCACCACGCCTTGCGCACTTTCACTGCCGATATGGCTTCCCGCAATCCCCGTATATACCGAATTGATTTGAACCGCCGACATCAATTCTGCTTCCTCCACGGCCCGTTTGATGGACTCCACCGTACTGTCCATGTTGACGACCATGCCTTTTCTCAACCCGTTCGAACGATGTGAGCCAACCCCGATCACATGAATAGAGCGATCATCCTGGATTTCCCCCACCACCGCACAAATTTTTGTTGTCCCGATGTCCAGTCCCACGACGATGTGTTCTTTTTTGGTCATGTCCTATAGTGTCCTCTTGCGAAAAATGACTTTTTGAGCAAATCGCAAATCCACTTCTTGCGACCGACCTTCAATTTTGTTCTTCACGGTGGGATATAACACCAAAAAGCGTTGCCACTGGGCCTCCACCTCACGCCCGAATTGAAACCGGACATTGGGAAGATCCACGATCGTCGTATGAGGTTGAGACACATCAATCCGTGGTCTGCCCGAAAACTGCTGAGACAGCAATTCAGCAATGTGAATGCCCTGTTTGGCGCGTCGATGGCC
>JBATLR010000474.1:0-5343 GCA_049289415.1 Nitrospirales bacterium | reverse complement strand
GGTGGAGGCTGCGATTCGGATTGGCCTGGTCGTCCTTTGGGTTTGATGGTGTTTTCTCATCCTGCGCCGCTTCGTCATCCCCATTGTCTGGGGTCTCATCATCGCCGTGGCCATCTATCCGATTTATGGTTCTCTACGGACTCTGTTACACGATTCTCCCCGTGTATCAGCAATATTGGTGACGGTAGGAATGTTGGTGATCCTGGTTTGGCCTGCAGTCCTGTTAGGAGGACTTCTTGTTGAAAATGGGGAAATGGTTGTGAATCATTTGCGGGATGGGACACTCAAAGTCCCACCACCACCGCAGGGCCTTGAGAATTGGCCGTTGATTGGAAAGCCTTTAGCCAATATCTGGAACCTGGCTTCCGTGAATATTGAGGGAGCCTTCGTCCAACTTGAACCCCAGATCAGGATGTTGGCAAGCTGGCTCCTGTCTATGGTCACAGGGACAGGTCTGGCAATCTTGCAATTTTTTGTGGCGGTGTTGATCGCCGGAGTGCTCCTGGCTCACTCCACGTCCGGCTATCAGCTCGCGCATAGTATTGGCAGACGCCTGGCTGGAGACCGGGGAGCCGACCTTGCAACCCTTGCAGAAGCGACCGTACGAAGTGTGGCGCGGGGCGTATTGGGGGTGGCCCTGATTCAGTCGCTATTTGCAGGGTTGGGATTCTTCATCGCGGGAATCCCTGCAGCAGGATTCTGGGCATTTTTATGTCTCATCCTGGGCATCGTGCAAATCGGCGTCGGGCCAATCGTAATACCGATGGTCATTTACGTGTTTTCAACACAGGATACCCTGACATCTGTCCTGTTTCTGATATGGTCAATTTTCGTCGGTCTGCTTGATAATATCCTCAAACCGATTTTTTTAGGACGCGGCCTGGATGTTCCAATGGTGGTGATTTTCATGGGTGCCATCGGAGGAATGCTCTTGTCAGGTATCATTGGCTTATTTATTGGAGCCGTGGTGTTGACGTTGGGCTATAAATTGTTCCTGGCATGGCTGGAAGTAGACCAGCCAACATACGAGAACAAGGCGGACACATGATAGAAATGTGAGGTTCCACACCCATACCGAGGCATGGTCAACTGAGCGAAAATGAGATGCTTGGGTACGGAATGTATTCTATGTATGAAGATCGGTCAGGTCCTCAAAGCTGTGTTTTGTGTTTTGACAGCACTGTCCCCTGTCCTCCCATGCAGACTGAGATACTTGGAGAATAAAGCCGAGCACGCACTGACCGGGCACTAGAAAGAATTCGCCATGAATCAATTCAGAAAGACACATTGGGAAAACGTGTATCGGACCACCGCCTCTGAGGAGTTCGGCTGGCGTCAAGCCCACCCTACCCTATCAATGAATCTGATTCAGGCGACAGGTGTTCAGAAAACCGGAAGTCTCATCGATGTGGGAGGAGGCGATTCGACACTGGTTGACCATCTTCTCGATCAAGACTTCGATCACATCACCGTACTCGACATTTCTGCCTCCGCGTTGGAACGGGCCAAAGCCAGGTTAGGCGATCGTGCAGATCTTGTGACTTGGATCGAAGCCGATATCACCGATTTTCCTTCATCTAAGACGTATGATGTATGGCACGACCGGGCGGCGTTTCATTTTCTGACGGAGGCGGAGGATCGAGAACAATACTGCGAGACCATGAACAGGGCTGTGAGTGCGCAAGGTCACGTGATCATCGCGACCTTTGCCTATGAAGCGCCACCAACATGCAGCGGGTTACCTGTTGTTTGCTATTCCCCTGAATTTTTGACCTTAGCCATCGGAAGTAACTTTGACTTTATTGAGTCGTTCGAAGAGATTCACATGACCCCAGGGGGCACCAAGCAACCGTTTATCTATTGCCACTTTACCAGAGGGCAAAAACTTGAGTGAGTAAGAACCATTGGGAATGTAGGGGAAGCCGTGGGTGAATGGGAGGATGTCGATTCATTCATTCTCCCTCGGATTATGCCATCCACCAACCTCCGCCACGACGGCCTGAGCCTCATTGGGTCCCCACGTCCCAGGCGCATATTCAAAGACAGGAGTCGACATTTTCAAAATGGGGTCCACGATGCGCCAGGCCTCTTCGACTCCATCCTCCCGGGCAAACAGCGTCGCATCACCCACCATCGCATCACCGATGAGACGCTCATAGGCCCCCTGTTCATCCCCTGGTTGGCGACACACAAAGAGTTCAATGTCTTCGCCGGTCATCCGTGCACCAGGTTTCTTCGCACGGGCCCCCACCGCGATTGCGACCCGATCCGGGCCCAGCCGGAAATGGACATGGTTCGATGCATCTGATCGCGTGTCGTCGAAGAGTTGATGAGGCGGATGTTTCAGTTTGACCAACACTTCGGTGGCCGTTACCGGAAGGCATTTTCCCGTTCGAATAAAAAAAGGGACGCCTTCCCACCGCCACGAATCAATGTGAAGCTGCATCGAGGCAAAGGTTTCCACTTGCGAATCCGGCCTCACCCCGGTCTCGTCACGATAGCCCCGGAACTGCCCCCGCACCAGGGAATTTCCCGTGAGTGGACGTATGCCCTTGAACGCCTTAGCCCGTTCATCGCGGAGAGCTTCACCACCGGAATTGACAGGTGGTTCCATGGCCAGATTGGCGACCACTTGCAACAAGTGATTTTGCACGACGTCCCGGATTGCACCCGTCTCCTCATAAAACTTGCCCCGGCCCTCTACTCCGAACCGTTCCGCCATCGTGACCTGCACACTTTCGACGTAGTTGCGGTTCCAGATGGGCTCAAGAAACGAATTAGCAAAACGAAAAAACAGAAGATTTTGAATGGACTCCTTTCCAAGGTAATGATCGATGCGGAAAATTGCCGATTCATCAAAGATGCTGCGCAGGGTCCCATTCAGGGCTTGGGCGGAAGCCAGATCGCGTCCGAAGGGTTTTTCCACGACAACTCGTGCGCCCGAGGCACAACCGGACTGTCCTAAGTTTTCCACCACGGCTGGAAACAGAGACGGAGGGATGGCTAAATAGAAGAGGGGGCGTTGCGCGGGGCCTAGGGTCTGACGTAAACGGGTAAATGTGCCTTCCTCCTGGTAATCCCCATCAACATAGCTGAGCAATTCGGAAAGCTTGGCAAAGGCCGTCTCATCGACCCCACCGCCGAATTTCTCCAGACTGTCCCGGGCTCGCTGTCGGAGGTAATCCACGTCCTTGCCGCCTCTGGCGACACCGACAATCGGCACGTCGACCTTCCCATGCTGAATCATGGCCTGAAGAGCCGGAAAAATTTTCTTCTGTGCAAGGTCGCCTGTGGCCCCGAAAAGCACAAGCGCACCTGAACGAGCATTCCCCATCATTCCCTCCCTGAACAATCAAGTGAATTGATCACACCCTACTCCACCGTAAGGAGTTCAAGGATGTGTCCATTCTGATCGCAAAAATACACCCCGCGTCCGCCACCCCGGTGGTTGATGGTCATATTCTCCCGCGCAGTCGGTTCACTCCCGAACGGAATGCCTTCGGCCTGAATCCGACCAAAGATCCGGTCGAAATCCTCTTCACCGACCTTGAATGCATAGTGATGGATGTCGAACTTGTCGACATCATCATCATCGAAATCAAACGTGAGCGTCTCATTGATCCGTAGCGGCGCAAAATACCCGACCTTTTCTTCGTCGAACACGAGCCCGAAAATTTTCGCATAGAATTTTGCCGATGCAACTTTGTCGTGCGCCGGGACGATGGTGTGATTGAGTTCAATCGACATGGAATACCTCGTTTCGTCTCTAAAAGAGAATCACCCGCCACGGCAGCCGCAAAACCAGCCAGCGAGGAGTGGCGAATGAGGGTAGCGTCAGTCATGACCCCATATAGAAAATCTAGCTGGTTCGGCAGACGCTCAGCAAGCTAAAACAGCATATATCCAGTCACCGGCATGTCAGGACGTGTGATTCAGTAAGGGTCTTCCATCTGCAGAACTAGGGAATCTCCCAGTTCTCTTGAAGGGCCCTTTGGGGTACACCCTTCGGCAGCATCTTGATCGAGAGACCTCACTCTGTGATGATGACGATATCATGATCTTTTTCCCGGTCTCACCTCTGCCATAGAACGCAGCGGAGAAATACGCTAACCCTATGCGAAATAAATGGGACGTCGTCATCCTTGGCGGTGGATTTGCCGGTCTGGCCTGCGCCCGTCGACTCGAAAAACTTTGGGGGAAAGACACGGCCAAACGCGTCCTTCTGGTCAGCGCAGAAAACTATTTCGTGTATCAACCCTTTCTTTCGGAAGTGATCGGCGCGGGGATCGAACCGCGCCATGTCATGAACCCCATTCGGTTGGCGTTGCGCCGCTGTATGGTGCAACGCGCCGAGGTCACGACAATCGATCTTCAGCAACGACGAGTCGAATTCAATGCCGATGAGGGGGTAAGGCTGGAACCCGTCGAGGCCGAACACTTGGTCATCGCATTAGGAAGTAGCACCAATCTCCGTGCAGTCCCAGGCATGATGGAGCATGGATTATTTTTGAAGACGCTGGCTGATGCGCTGGGAATTCGGGAACATATTATTAAGCGCCTTGAAGAGGCGGACCTTGAGCCAAACCCGGATATCCGGCGATCTCTCCTCCATTTCGTGGTCGTCGGTGGTGGATACAGCGGTGTCGAAACGGCTGGTGAAATTCTTGATTTGTTACAAGATGCCAGACGGTTTTATCCCGCGTTTGACCCGTCGGAACTGCAAGTTACTCTGGTGCATTCGGGCGCACATCTACTCCCTGAATTGGGCGAAGACCTCGGGCGTTTTGCTCAACGGTCTCTTGAATCGCGCGGAATGACGGTCTTGCTCAACCGACGGGCATCTTCGGTGAGCGCGGGATATATCCGGTTAAATGATGGCACGCGCCTTGAGTCGCAGAATCCAATTTGTACCATTGGAAATGCGCCCAATCCGGTACTCACAGAATTGGCAGCGGAGTATGCCAACGGATGGCTGGTGACCGACGAGTTTCTACGCCTCAAGGGATTTACTCATGTCTGGGGCATTGGAGATGGAGCGGCCAATCCGGATGGCTATGGGAATCAAGCACCGCCGACGGCGCAATTCGCGATCAAACTCGGCCGGCATGCGGCAGAGAACATCGACTCAATGTCTTCCGGTAAGGAACTTCGTTCGTTCCGATACAAAATGCTGGGGCAGATGGCGACGATCGGACATCATAAAGGCGTCTGCTCCATTTTTGGTTTTCGGTTCAGCGGATTTATGGCCTGGTGGTTAACACGAACGATTCATTTGCTGAAATTACCCGGACTCGACCGGAAGCTGCGGGTCATGGTCGACTGGACATTTGAGCTCTTTTTCCC
>JBATLR010000473.1:0-4055 GCA_049289415.1 Nitrospirales bacterium | reverse complement strand
AGCACGTTGGCTTCGGGGAAATAGGTCGCGGTGCAGGTGCGGGGAATAGGGTAGGGGACCACGACAAATTGTGGTGCTGTTCGCGTCCGGCCCTTGTGGTGGCTGATGATGTCCACCAGGTCTCCTTTCGCTAAGTGACGCTCCTCCATATCACGCTCATTCATGAACACCACCCGTCGTCCGGCTTTGATGCCCCGGTACCGGTCATTCAATCCATAGATGGTGGTGTTGTATTGGTCGTGACTGCGAATGGTCATCATGAGCAATTGATCCGGTGCCAGGCGAATGTCCGGCATCGAGTGGACGGTGAACCGGGCTTTACCCGACGGAGTGGGGAATTGCCGGGCATCGCGGATCGGATTGGCGAGATAGAAGCCGCCCGGTTTGTTGACGCGTGCTGTGTAGTTATCGTGCCCAGGCACGACCTGGCTGATGAGATGACGGATCTCGTCGTAATCGTGAATAAGCACGTCCCAGTTGATGTGGTTCCCTGGCCCTTCTTTATTTTCGAAGGTGGCCTTGGCGAGGCTGGCGACAATATCGACTTCACTTTTGAGCAACTCGGACACCGGCTCGAGTCGTCCCTGTGAGGTCTGGACGACGCCCATGGTGTTTTCCGTGGTAACATATTGCGGGATATCATCTTGAAGATCCTTGTCGGTACGTCCAAGCGCGGGCAGGATCAGGGCCTCGGTTCCGGTGACCAGATGGGCCCGGTTGAGTTTGGTGGAGATGTGGACGGTGAGCCGGCAGCGGGAAAGCGCCTGCGCGGTATAGGCCGTATCCGGCGTGGCCGAGAGAAAATTGCCGCCGAGGGCGATGAAGACCTTGGCCTTTCCTGCATGCATGGCCTTGATGGCTCGCACCGCGTCATGACCTCTTTTGGTGGGAGGCTGAAAATGGCAGACCTTTTCGAGTCGATCCAAAAATTCGGGAGTGGGGTTTTCGGTGATGCCCATGGTGCGATCGCCCTGCACATTGCTATGCCCACGGACGGGGCAGGGGCCAGCGCCCGGTTTTCCGATGTTGCCGCGCAACAGGAGGAAGTTGATGATTTCCTGCATGTTGGCCACGGCGTTTTTATGTTGGGTCATGCCCATGGCCCAGGTGCAGATAATATTCTTGGCTTGTTCAGCGATATCCGCAGCTTTTTGAATGTCTTCGCGGGCAATACCGCTGCCTTCCTCAATTTTCTCCCATGATATGTTACGTGTATGAGTCGCGAAGTTGTCAAAGCCTTCGGTGTATTCCTGAATGAACGGCAGGTCGAGAATGGTGCCCGGATTCTTTTCTTCCCGCATGAGCAGTTCCTTCATGATGCCTTTGAGCAAGGGCACGTCGCCGTTGATTTTGACCGGGAGAAACAGCGTGGCGATGGGAGTTCCCTTACCCAACCAGCGGGTGACTTCCTGGGGATGAATGAACCGGGTGGTCCCGGCTTCGGGAAGTGGGTTGATGCTCACAATCTGACAGCCTCGCCTGGCGGCCTGTTGAAGGGTGGCGAGCATACGCGGATGGTTGGTGCCGGGATTTTGTCCCAGGATGAAGATGGCGTCGGCCTTGTCGAAATCGTCGAGCGTGACGGTGGCTTTGCCGATGCCGATGACTTCTTTTAACGCCACGCTGCTGGACTCGTGGCACATGTTGGAGGAATCGGGCAGATTGTTGGTGCCATAGAGTCGCGCGAAGAGTTGATAGAGGAAGGCGGCTTCGTTGCTGGTGCGCCCGGATGTATAGAAGATGGCTTCGTTGGGATCGTTGAGGTCATTCAGGTGCCCGGCGATGGTGTCAAATGCCGTGGCCCAAGAGACGGGATGATAATGCGTATCCTCGCTCCGCTTGATCATCGGACGGATAAGGCGTCCTTGCTGTCCGAGCCAGTAATCTGATTGTCTGCCCAGTTGTTCCAGGGAATATCGTTGGAAAAATTCTTTGTTGATGACGTTGGTGGTGGCTTCATGGGCGACGGCTTTGACCCCGTTTTCACAAAACTCGGTGATGGCCCGCGCGCCATCGGGATCAGGCCAGCCACACCCGGGGCAATCAAACCCTTGGTTTTGATTGACCTTGAGGAGGGCCTGGCCACCTCGCAGAAAGCCGAGTTCGTGCGTGGTGTGTTTGAGGGAAGCGAGAATGGCGGGGATGCCCCCGGCGCACCTGGAGGGCGCGTCAAGTTGAAGGTCGTGAGAATCTTCGATCGGGATTTCCCACGCCGGGGTTGACGGGACTTCCGGTATGTCGCGTTGTTCGTCCACCTGTGTCCTCTGGTTGTTGAGCCTGGTGGGTTTGAATTCGTCCGGAGTCGTGATAGACCGTCATGCGTTGATGGTCTAAAAACCCCACCAGGGTCATGTTGAATTCTTGTGCCATCTGCACCGCGAGTGTGGAGGGTGCGCCCACGGCGGCGACAAACGGGATGCCGCCCATCGAGGATTTCTGCATGAGTTCGAAGCTGGCCCGACCGCTGACCAGCACCACATGGTGATGCAGGGGAAGGTGGTTATTGATCAGGGCCCACCCCAAGACCTTATCCAGGGCGTTGTGCCGTCCGACATCTTCCCGCACACAGAGCAGAGTGCCCTTCTCATCAAACAGGCCTGAGGCATGACATCCCCCCGTTTTCTGAAAGAGTTCTTGCTCGGCGGCCATGCGTTCCGGCAGACAGAATAACATGTCCGGGGTGACGGAAGGGGAGGTGAGATTTTTTATAGTTTGGCCAAATTGGTTGTTGATTTTGAGGGCCTCGATGGAGGTCTTGCCGCAGATCCCGCAACTGGAGGTGGTATAAAAATTCCGGTCCATCGTTGTGGTCTTCACCGATACGTGAGAGTGCAGCTTCACTCGCACAATATTGTGAAAGTTCTGCCCTTCGACGATTGGTCCACATGGGCGAATTTGTTGAATGTCGTTCCATCCGGCAATGATCCCTTCGGTAAACAGAAATCCTGCGGCCAGTTCCCTATCCTGTCCAGGGGTCCGCATGGTTATCGAAACACTTTTCCGATGAAGCTGGTCGTTTTCCCAATACTCCAGTCGAATTTCAAGCGGTTCTTCAGTCGCTAACTGGTCGGTTCCTGTGTGAGGAATTGGGCAAGCAACGGTCTCTGGTATGGAGGGGGGAAACGGATTATCGGGAGCCCTGGAGAGGGTTGTGTCTTGGGTGGAATAGAGCTTGGTGGCCATGCGCCCAACCTCTTTTCATTTCAATTGATGAATGGCCAGACGGCCATTCGTTCTTATGAGGGAACAATTGCATTATACTCCGATCCCTCCTCAGTCCGCACGGGAAATTTTTCCGTAATCCCTTAAGACCTGAGGTGTAAAATTCTGAAGGTCATGTGCATGGTGCATTCTGAAAGATGGTGTCATCCTGAGGGCACCGAAGGATCTCGCCCAGCCGTAGCCTCGTCTATTTGGCCACAGATTCTTCGCCATGGGCTCAGAATGACAACGCTTTTAAAGAGTACCACGTGATAAGGCTATTTGCCTCATCCCGCACTGGCTTTCCGACGTTCTTGGCCGTGTTTGTTCTTGCTGGAAATGGATAGGTACAATATGTGTTCCCTTCCACCAAACCTTTGACGTTCACTGCTCGAGGACATGGACGATTCTATGCCATTGCAATCGTTTCATCCGGTTGTTCAGGAATGGTTCAGGACCCGGTTGGGTGAGCCGACCGGGGTGCAGCGAGCCAGTTGGCCTGCCATTCATTCCGGACACCATTCGCTCATCTCGGCCCCCACCGGCTCCGGTAAAACGCTGGCAGCCTTTCTCACTTGCATCGACCATTTACTGCGCCAGGCGATTAGCGGGGAGTTGGAGGAAGGCATTCAGGTTATCTACGTGTCGCCGCTTCGGGCGCTGAGTCATGACATTCACAAAAATTTGGAACTGCCGTTGGCGGAGATTAGCGAGCTGGCTCTGTCTGCCGGGTTTTTGGGACCGAGGATTCGAGTAGAAGTTCGGACCGGGGATACGCCTCACGCGCAACGCCAGCAACAGCTCAAACATCCGCCTCACATTCTGGTGACCACCCCGGAGTCGTTGTTTTTTTT
>JBATLR010000472.1:0-19202 GCA_049289415.1 Nitrospirales bacterium | reverse complement strand
CACGCGCGTGCCCCCCCTCGATCTTATTGGAATCATAAAGTACACATCCCGGGAGTCTTCCAACCAACAAATTCAAACGCACTTTTCCATGCTTTTGTTAGAAGAGCCGGAGATTGAGATCTGAAGGACTATCTAATGGATAGGTGAGGCGACCTGCGTCAGGCTTGGCAAAGGGCGTGAGTGTGTGCGTTTTGAGAGAACTTGCCGAGATGATGTGGTGAACGGTCCACCCACGGATGACCATGGTATCTGCTATGAGCGTCCGGTGGCAGCGCCAGGGGACCGCTTCCGCGCACATCACGGCTGATGGTGCCTGCTGTCCGATATTCACCAGTTCCTCCAGCCCATCCCAAAACTCTTGAGTTTGCATGTAATCCGCGTAACCCCGGAAACCCTCATTCCGCCATCCCACATTCACCGAATCCGGGCGGGTTTTCCTCCGACCGCCCAATGCAGGCATGTGTTGATACTGCAGCCCGGCTTCACCAAGACTCTGGGCAAGACTCTCCCGGTGGAACTGCGGATTACGCCGTGAAAACGGAATCGTTCTGACGTCGACCAGTAATTGAATGCCATGCGACTGAAGAAGCCCGACGAATTCCTCGATAGGCCGTGTCGAATGACCGATGGTCCATAACTCCGGAGATACGGGTGTCTCAGGCGAATGAGTGTCACCAGGCTTGCTGAGTCCAGGGGGTAGGTCAATCTCCATCGTTCAGAATTTCCACCAGTATTCGTAGGAATGCTTTGAGGGCCTAATTTTCAGAATCAGGGAAGATCGATGAGGCACCAAATAATCTTATCCGCCATGGAAGAAGAAGGGCCAGCGCTTAACATTCCCCTGGCTCTCTTGTTTTTCCCGAGGACAACGGGCCATTCTGGTGTACCTGCTTTTCAAACGGATTGCATTGACACCTTAAATATCGGGCAGTAATCTTTGCCTCATTCTCCTTCCTTTCCAGGGGGTCCCGTATGCGGATACAGTTTCCCTCCTGCTTCTCTGTTTTTTCTTCTGTCCACATGCGCCAATTTTTGCTGTCGTGGTTAGTGCTGGGTGAAATATTGTCCGGGAATCCCCTCTTTGCCGCAGGCTCGTTTCAAGAAGACTGTCTTGGGAAATCACCGGCCGGCATCGCCTTGCAGAGCCATCTTGTCGCGGCGAAATCCGGCAAGGTGGACTCCATGTTCTGCGCGGGAGCGATTCATCTCTACGTGCAACATGATATCAACAAGGCGCTTCCCTGGTTGGAAAAAGCTGCCAATGCCGGCGACAAGCGGGCACCACTTGTCCTGGGCATCCTCTATGAAAAGGGAAACGGAGTTCCAGAAAACCCCGCTACTGCGGCCAAGTGGTATCAAAAAGGCATGGACAATGGAAACCCCGCCGCAGTTCGGCGCCTGGCGGAATTGTACCGTCTCGGCTTGGGCGTACCGCACGACGAAGGCAAGGCGCGGGAACTTCTCGACAAAGCCGCGACTTTGGGAGATAAGGCCGCGCCGAAATTTATTGAAAAGCACGAACAGGATCGACTGCATCCCAAGGCGGGGCAGGACTTCAAGGAAGAGGCCTATCGCGCGTATAAACAAAAACAATTCGAGAAATCGGCCAAGCTGTACCGCCAATGCGCGGACATGGGCAACGATCAATGCCAGCTCGCGCTCGGTGTCCAATTCGAGTTTGGCGAAGGTGTCCCGAAAAACGAAAGTCAGGCTGTGGCGTGGTATCGAAAATCCGCCGATCAGGGGAATGCCATCGGTCAGAAAACGCTCGGCCTAATGTACGAATTGGGAAAGGGTGTGGGGGAGAATTGGGCTGAGGCATTTCGCCTCTATTCCCTGAGCGCACCGAAGTACAAGGATGGAGCGTTCGCTTTGGGTCGCATGTATGAATTCGGCATGGGCGTGCCGCAAAACCGGGAGCTGGCCATTGAAACATTCAAGAAAGCCGCCAGCCTTGGACATCCAGACGGAAACTATTGGGCACGCTGGCTCAACAATTACACCAACTGCATCGGCTTCCGAAATGAGGAAGAGCAGAAGACGCTTGGATTTCTGCGCTGCCCGGCCGATCCCGTCGGCGTCACGTTTCACAACAACCACGAACGGTTGGCGTACATGAGGGAAAAAGGAAAAGAATTTGACAAGATGGAGGCTGAGGCTCGTGCACAGCAGGCTGAAAGGGGAAAGGCCACCTCCAAGTCTTCCTGCAATATTGCCGGGGGAGTCTGGATGGGCCGCAATTCTTCGAGCGGCGGCTACTGCCAATAGGAAAGAATGGCCGGGCCATATTCTTTCCTGAAGACTATCCCGCGATTAAGAGATCAAGGCATCCCAAAATTCTTGGGTTTGCATGTTATCCGCGTAAACCCGGAAGCCTTGGTTCCTCCATCCCACATTCACGGAATCCGGCCGGCTTTTCCTCCGGCCACCCAACGCCGGCATATGCCGGTACTGAAGCCCAGATTCCCGGAGACTCTGAGCAAGAGTCTCTTGGTGGAACTGAGGATTGCGTCGAGAAAACGGAATGGTCCTGACGTCGGCTAGGAGTTGTATGCCGCACATCTGGAGCTGCTCAATGAATTCCTCAATGGGCCGCGTCGAATGGCCGATGGTCCACAGCTCCGAGGGTATAGCTGACTCAGGAGGAGAAGATTCGGCAGACTTTTTGTGCCCACTGGGTAAGTTATTCGGCATATTCCAGAATATCCACTAAAATTTCGTAGTAGGTTTTGAGCGTCTGCTTGTCATGTTTTGGACGAACAGATCAAGCATACAATTATCTTATCCCTTATGTGGCGCACCCAGCGAGTGGAAAAGTGAAGGGAATTTATCCGGAATGGGGAATTCATGTCGTGCAAGACTTGGAATGCTTGCGGCGGTCAATGCCACCTCTTCCTGATGCTCCTCTGATTGCAGCGCGTAAATCCCAGGTTTGTCGAATGTCCCTTTGAAAGCGATAGCGCGTGGAAGCCCCACGAACGTAGCGGTTGCTCCTGAACCGCTGGGCAAATCCGGCGTTGCCGGGATAGAGCCATTGCGCCGATTGTTGCTTAACTTTTGGGATTCGGTGCACTACAGTAAGTAAATACTCATGCCTGACCCCAAACCCTTTCATGAAGTTATCCTGTCGATCTGGAGTTCAGTTTTTTCCTTTAGAATTTTGCGAATTGAGTCGATAAGAAAGGGGAAAATGATGGGGAAAGGTTTAAAGGGGGCATTGAGGACCGATCCAAGATTGGAGTGAGTTTACATTAGTAGAAATTGTTAGTACGGTGTTAAAAGGGAGTGACTTCTTCAGTGAAAGTTTCTATAATGCCAGATCTTTTCTGAATCGTTTTCCTCTTAGTGGTTTCAAACAACTAGCCAAACTCTTATTGGAAAGGGAGGTGTGACTATGAGTCACCCTAAAGGGTCTTTAGAGAAGAAGACCGGCTTGGCCAATCAAATCACAGCCTTACCCGAATCGTTGGATTGGAAAGTGTTTGAACAAAAGCTGCGAGAAGGGCAGCCTCGCTTGGAAGAGACGCTCAAGCGGATTGAAGAATCCCAACAAGTCCCCCAAGAATTATTAAACTTGGAGGTTAGCGTCTGAATGCTTTTAGACACTAATGTCACATTCTCCTCTCGATGATTATTTAGTTTTCTCGCCCTTTACCCAACAGTCTTTTTTTAACGCCCTCTCCAATTCTCACTGTTCCCTGAGCGTTGTCTCTCAGCAACGTCCTGCTCAATATGTGTTTAATTATCTTACTGAACTCAACGCTCAGATGTTGGTTGTGGAGCAAACATATGTTGATGGGGATTATCTAGATGATTACTCCTCGTATTATGCTCGGTGCTTTCAATCGTATGATCGATTTTGTCGACGACTTCATTTTTTTTCAGCAGTATATGAACCTTCCAGCTTTATCGAAATCCTTGTTGGGAAGCCCTTGGATATCGTTCTGCAAAATTTCTCCAAGCAGTATTTAGGCTTTGTTGTAGCCAGACCCCTGCCGACTTCTGTGGTGGGACGAACAGTTCTCAAAACCTATTCTTCCGATCATGATCGCCGGTTTTATCCATGCGTAAAAACGTATCGTCCTAATGTGTTTGGTATGACCGTTGAAATTCAGGGGTTAGCCTTTCAGCAACAAGACAGTGTATTGGCGGCGTGTGCCACGGTCGCGTTATGGAGTTGTTACCATAAGACCGCTGAATTATTCGGAACGGCATGCCCTCGGCCAGCGGCAATTACGAGTGTGGCAAATCAGGTTGTGGCGAGTGCAAGGCCTTTCCCCTCTGGAGGGCTTCGCATTGAACAGATTTGTAATTCCATTAGGAAGTTAGATCTGGAACCAGAAGTCTTTCATATCACACCACATGTGCCGTTGGTTTCCCTGCTATATAGTTATATGAAGATGGGGATCCCGGTTCTTTTAGTCGTGAATATTCATGGAGTGGGATTACATGCCCTAACGCTTGTGGGGTACTCCTTAACCCAGAATTCTGTCCTTCCAAACAATGGCTCTCTTCGCTTTCTTGGGGAAAAGATTGACAAATTTTATGCCCATGATGATCAAATCGGCCCATATTCTCGATTGCTTGTGAAGCCACCTCTGGAGCAAAAAGATTATCCGGCATCTATGAGTTTTGAAGGCTCTTGGAAATCTCCCTCAGATGGGGCATTTCTTCCTCTGACTCCGACCGCAGTAATCGTTCCCGTGTACAATAAAATTCGATTGAAATTTTCTGATGTGTTGAAACCTTTGGAACGGTTGAATTTCATATTGGGATTGTTAGGAGAGAAATGGAATTTAGGAGAATGGGATATACATCTCCTGACGACCAAGGAACTCAAGGAAGAGATAAAAGCACTTCAACAACATCACCGCCTTAAATACATTCTTTTAGCGCCTCATCCCAGGTTTATTTGGCGAGCGATCTTAACGGTGCAGGGGAATATGGTTCTTGAGCTTTTGGCTGATGCCACGGATGTTCAATTGAATTGCCCTTTTTATCAGTGTACTGTCTTTGATCCATCCTTGAAGGGTTTTCTGCAAATGGTGTTTAACCAGGCAGTCGCTCGACCATCAGTATTGGCAAGCCTCACGGCTCAACTCACAGAACCTTTTTTTCATTTCTTGAAAACTACGGTTTCCGAGCAGGACCCCTGTGAAGAATCTTGAACAGACTGTACTCCCATTTCCTTCCTTAATAATTCTTCTATTTTTCTGGGTGCTAATGCTTCAGATTTGATGTGCAGGCAGGTCTTACATCGAAAGAAAAAGGGGAAAAAAGAAGATGATCAAAATTCTGTTCCCAAACTCTAACAATTCTATCATTTTTTAAAAATCTCTCGAAAAAGCAAAAATTCTTCTCACTGCAGAGGGCATAAACCTTTCGCAAGTTGTATGCTCCACCGCTTTTGAACTATTAATCCAAGGTTTGTTCCCTTTCTCTCGAATAATGGCGGGTGGCGCCGTTTTTGCGTGGACATTCAGAATTAAAGCAAAGTGCTCTTGGGGACCCCACGAACACGCATAAAGAAGACCAAGGTGCTGATGTCGCTTCTGGGAGGACGAATGCTGGAGATAGGTATTACAACATCAAAATGCCGAAATGCTATGACCAATAGTTTCACCCATCGAGGGTCTGCTTTCATCCTCTTCACGGGAATGCTCGTGTGTTGGACAGTGTGGTTATGGCCCGGGCCGTCTTATTCGGGAACCGATGGCATGCCCCTTTCTTCGGGTGTGATGCCTGCCATGCCTTCCTTGGATTCCATTCCCTCGACTCCTGAGGGCGATAGTATCCGGCTGGGCTATCAACTGATTGTGAACACTCAAGCCTACGCCAAGACCTTCGTGGGGAATGCGTTATCCTGTACCAATTGTCATCTGGATGCCGGGCGGAAAGTCGGAGCCGGCACCTTTGTGGGGGTTCTCTATGCCTACCCTCAATATAAAGCGCGTGTCGGCAAGGAAATTTCCCTGGGAGATCGGATCAATGAATGCTTTGAACGAAGTTTGAATGGGAAAGCTTTGCCGCCCCACAGCCCTGAAACAGAGGCGATTCAAGCCTACATGTCCTGGCTCTCCCAAAACGTTCCGCCTTCTGCTGATTTGTCCTGGTTGGGATTCCCACTCATGACGATGACTCGAATACCGGATAAGCAACATGGACAGTACGTGTTCGCAAACTCTTGCGCGGGTTGTCATGGCCCTGACGGCCAAGGCACCATGGTGGCTCCACCGCTCTGGGGGCCCCGGTCTTTTAATATTGCCTCAGGACTCGCACGCCTGAGTAAGGCCGCCGGATTCATCAAAACGACGATGCCGTTCACCCAGCCAGGAAGCTTACCTGATGCGGATGCCTATGATGTGGCCGCGTTCATGAATAGTCACTCGCGACCTGATTATGCACTGAAGGCCTTCGATTGGCCAAAGGGAAGAAAACCTGTCGATTCCCCCTATTAATTGTTCATCATTATCACAGAGGAGGAGAGACCTATGGCACGATTTCTTATTTCCGGCAGCCGGGGCACGGATGATCCCACATTGGCGACGCTTCCATTTATGGCCGCCAAAACGGCCAAGGAACAAGGCCATGACGTTGTCCTGTGGCTATGGAGCGAGGCGGTAACATTGGGCCGAAAAGGGACGGCGGCTCACGTCGTCGGTGTGAACCTGACTCCTCTCAAAGACCTGCTGGCGGCGGTGCAGGCGGCTAAGATTCCCTTATGGGTCTGCGGGGCTTGTGCTGTGGCTCGTCAGGTGACGGAAAAGGATCTGGTCGAAGGGGCCACGATCAAAGGCATGCCGGACTATATCCAGGCTGTGGCGGAACGTGAAAAAGTAATCTCGTTTTAACGTCTCATGAGGCGTAGTGGGAAGAAGCCCACCACGATCCTGTCGCTCTTTTCACGGCGGGACTTCAATATCGTCACTGTTAGCGGCAGATTCCCTGGAAAAGGGAATCATCCCCATCCATTGCAATGATTTAGCTGGTCATCAAAGCATCAAAACCGATGATGAATGTCGTGTTTCAATGCGAGGGAAGGCAAGCATGAAACACAATCAACTAGAATCACCGCCGAACCAGGCGAATCCATCGCCACATATTCACGAGGCTGAAGAGTGAGGAGGCGACATAGGTGAGGGCGGCGGCGGTAAGGATACGTTTGGCGCCGTGCAAATCCGGAGGTGCCAGGTACCCGCCTTCTCGGAAGATCATATTCCGCTCGTCGGTTATTCCCCCACCTTCAGCAACTAGCTGGCATCTTCTTCTCATACCGTTCTTTTTTCACCAACGATACAAAGAAGCCAGTATTCCGCATGACCGATGCGTTGAAGAAATAGCTCCATTGATGGATGCCAGATCGCATGCTATCATAATGATAGCATTTTTTAAAAATTGGAGGAGACGATGGCACAGGTTTTAGTTCGGCAACTTGACGAGAAAATTGTAGATCGGCTCAAGAAGCGTGCTCAGGAACATGGGCGGTCCCTTGAATCGGAGGTCAGAACGATTTTGGAAGAAGCCGTGCCTGATTATGAAGGAGCATGGAAACGGATCGAACAGTTTCACAAACGGTTAAAGAAGTCCGGCCGGACGTTCAGCGATAGTGCAGAGCTAATCCGGGAGGATCGAGATCGTTGAAGGGCTATGTGATTGATGCGAGTGTCGCGATCAAGTGGTTTATTCCTGAAATTTATTCGGAGGTTGCGCTGCATGTCAGCCGGTTAGAAGATCCACTTCACGTGCCGACTTTTTTTCAATTGGAGGTGGGCAGCGTTCTTGCCAAAAAGATCCGCCGCAACGAACTCACGAAAGACGAAGGTGATGTCATACTCAAGGAGTTCAGGCAACTCCCGCTTCAATACCATCCCGATGAACGACTCTTTCACGCGGGCTATGCTCTGGCCCTTGTGACTCATCAAAGTTTGTACGATTGTCTCTACCTCGCTTTGGCCGAAACAATTGATGGTGCTGTGATCACGGCCGATCGCAAATTCTTCCAGGCACTTTCCACTGGGCCCTATGGTCCTAGAATCATTTGGATTGAAGATATCGTTCGATTGGAATAGCGGTGAGGGAACGGCGCATTGCACCTTCCCAAACCTCATACCAGGAGCGCGACGCATTCAGGCGAAAAATATTATTTTTCTCCCCCCTTCTCAACCCATATTCCAAAGATGAAATGGCGCTTTGCCCCGCAGCAAAACTAGCGGCGGACCAGTCGAATCCATCGCCACATGTTCACCAGGCTGAAGAGTGAGGAGGCGACATAGGTGAGGGCGGCGGCGGTGAGGATACGTTTGGCGCCATGCAAATCCGGAGGTGCCAGGTACCCGCCTTCTCTGAGGATCGGCAGGGCTCGACGGAAACTGGCATTCCATTCCACGGGCAGGGTGATGAGATGCACCATGGCGGACACGCTCATAGTCCCGATCGCCACGACTAAGACGGCAAGACCCAATGCGGGAATCCGGGTCACTCCAGCCAGGACAGGAATCCCCAGCATCAGATACGACCCGGCCTTTTCGGCTTTCTGCGCAAATTTGATCAGGTGTGTTCGATCTTTCAAGAAGGCATACCCTTCATGATCTTGCAAGGCATGGCCCACTTCATGCGCCGCGATGACTGCCGCGGTGAGGGATTTGCCCCTGTAATGTCTCGGGTTCAGACCAACGACTTTGGTTTCGGGATTGTAATGGTCCCCCAACGGCGTGGGTTCCACACGCACCTGTTGCAGACCAAACCGATTGAGCAAATGACGGGCTAATTCCCCGCCCGTTCCTCCAAGATCCTCCCGGTGTTGACGATATTGGCGGAAAACCCACCACACCCACAGTTGGGGTCCCAACACGACAATCATGAGCAGGAGAAAAAGAAGAATCATGCGCATGGAATCACTCTATCGCCTCAGCCCGCTCATTACCAAGAAAGTGATTACTCCTTGGGTTGTTTTCCTGATTACACCGAAGGATTTTTCGAAGAGGTCTGTTTGCTTATTGGCCTATTTCATCAAAAGACCGTACGCACGAGACCGCCTTCGGCCCGGATACAAGACCCATTGATCACCGAGGCGCGGGCGCTACAGACGAACGCCACAATCTCTCCTATTTCTTTTGGATCAATCAGCCGACCGATCAGGGAGGTCGGGCGGTTCTCTGACATAAAACGGCGTCCGGCTTCCGCAGACGGAAGATCAGGAAATATGTTCCGGATGAACTTCTCCACGCTGTCCGTGCGGGTAGGTCCCGGGAGCACTGAATTGACCGTGACCTCCGTCCCTTTGGTGAGTTCGGCCAATGAGCGGGCGATGCTTAATTGCATGGTTTTGGTTGCACTGTAGTGGGCCATTTCGGGAGCCGGGGAGACGCCCGATTCGCTTGAGATGAAGACGACTCGCCCATGACCACGTTCAAGCATGCCGTGGAGGTAATGGCGGGCAAGCCGCACGCCGCTCATGATGTTGATCTCAAACATGTTTCGCCACGCCTTATCTGTTTCCTCGAAAAATCCGACAGCCTCGTAGATGCCGAGATTGTTGACCAGAATATCGACCTCAGGCACTCGGGAGATGGTGAGATTGCACCCGGCGTCAGTCCCGTTGTCAGCCACAAGAGGGATCATCTCTGCATGGGGAAGATCGGCGCGGATCTCCGCCATAGCTTGTTCCACGCTGGCCTGCGTACGACCGTTCATCACAACTTTGGCGCCTTCGGCGGCAAGAGCACGCGCAATTTCCAACCCGATGCCCCCTGAGGACGCCGTCACCAATGCCATTTTCCCGTTCAGATTCAGATTCATGATGACACTCCCTTCCCATGACGGATGAGTGGAAATCCCCGACCGGTTTTACCTATCTTGTTGTTGAATGGTTCACGAAGAGCACGAAACGATAATCGGGGGCTCACCGAGAGGCGGAGGCACAGCATAGGCTTCCATTCCGGGTCGTTCGGTAAACGGGTCGCCCAGCAGATTCAATAGTCGATCAACTTCGGAATAGTCCTTCTGCTGAACCGCTTGGCTAATGGCCTGTTGTGCGAGATGATTTCGAAGGATGTACTTGGGATTCACCTGATTCATTCTGACTTGGCGCGCTTCATCATTGCTTTTTTCGGCCCGAAGCCGTTCGCGATATCGTGCGGTCCAATCGTCAAACGCTTCCCGATGAAGGAATTGGTCCCGTAATTCGTCCGGCGCTGACGAACTCTCCTGACGAACGGCTCCCAATCCCCGGAACAAGTTGGTGTAATCCACCCGGCTGGAGTCCATGAGGTTCAACAGATCGGTCACGAGCTTGTCGTCTCCCGCGTGTGCTTCGACCAGCCCCAGCTTGGCCCGCATCAATTCGGCATACGTCGCCAGCATCGCTTTTTCATAGATTTCCGCAATGCCGTTGACTTCGTCTTGGTCCACTAACGGTGACAAGGCTCTAGCCAGCGCACGAATATTCCAAAAGCCGATGTCAGGTTGGTTCTGGAAGGAATACCGGCCGTGATGGTCTGAATGATTACAGATGAACGTTGGATCATAGCGTTCCATAAATCCGAACGGACCGTAATCCAGCGTCAACCCCAGGATCGACATGTTATCGGTATTTAAGACACCATGCGCCCACCCCACGGTTTGCCATTGAGCCACGAGTTGGCCGGTGCGAACCGCTACCTCATGCAACAGCCTAGCGTAGGGATTCTCCGATCCGACCAAATGCGGATAATGATGTTCGATGACATAGTCTGCCAGCGTTTTCAGGTATTCGTGTTGGCGGCGATAGTAAAACACTTCAAAATTGCCAAACCGCACATGGGTCGGCGCCATCCGGAGCAGCATGGCTCCCGGTTCCGGTGTTTCCCGCCAGACAATTTCTTCTCCGGCCACAATACATAAACTGCGGGTTGTGGGAATTCCCAATCCATGCATGGCTTCCCCACAGAGATATTCCCGAATGGTCGAACGCATCACTGCACGGCCATCGCCGTCACGTGAGAATCGCGTCAGGCCTGCGCCTTTCAATTGCAACTCCCACCGCTCCCCGTTTTGATTGCGCACCTCCCCCAGCATGATGGCCCGCCCATCGCCGAGCTGCGGCACGTAATGCCCGAATTGATGCCCCGAATACAACATGGCGATGGGATCGCTCCCAGGCAACAGTTTGGCCCCGGAGAAATATTCGGCAAACTCCGGACGGGTCCATTCCGTGGGATCAATATCGAGTAATTCGGCGGCTGCCGGATTCACGCTCACAAGGTAAGGATGAGGAAAAGGCGTTGGCTTGACCCGTTCATGAAACACATCAGGCAGGCCCGCATAGGTGTTCTGAAAGTTGAGTTGTTCTAATTTAGCCATGACTTCATTATCCGTGACCTAGCCGGGGTCGAGCAACCACAAACATTTTTGCATCACTTTGAGACGTTTTAAATTTCAACGGTGACCGCAAAAGCCTTTAGGAGACTCGGCAAGAAATGCCACATCAGCGTGTGCTTCAAAAGGCTTTCCTCGGAACCGTATCTCTTTCGATTCAACTGTGTGTGGTATTTTCTCAACAACCATTCCTTTTAATTCTTTGAAAATTGAAAAACCTTAATACTTACAATATATTACGAATCATATTTTTCTGGGTTCAATAATTGCTTTTGCCATAATGGAGAAGTCTTAATGCTGGGAAGCTTAGGGTTATTGGGTTCGCGTATTGTTTCGTGTGCCCTCGAAAAAGAAAAGGAGATCGCATGATTCGGATTTGTGCATGGTGTCGACAGGAAGGCAAGGCTGGAATTCTTGGAAGGAACCCTGGGGAGTCTGGGGGAATCAATGAACCGGAATCCCACGGGATCTGCCACGAGCATGGAATCCGACTTCGCCAAGCCTTCACGCGAAACCTTGGCCATCGCCCTCTTTCAACCGCCACACTCTCTCCCTCTTCAGCCTCCTTCTAGACAGCGTTCACCCTTGTCTGATGCTGAAATTCCTATTACAAGATGGTAGATGGTAGAAGTGTGTGCCCCGACCGGAGGGTCGATAACCATCACAGCTGCGCACAGGGGAATCGCAACAGATACGGGTCGTCGGGATTGCGTCTTGAGGCCGGAAAACGAGAAGACGGGGAAGGCTTACTATCGGCGCGGAGTTGGGAATTTGCTGGTCGTCTTCAATCGGTTTTTGATCAGGACCATCCCGATATGAGGGAGCCGTGCGGTTCGACGAACCTCAAACCATCCATACGCCAGCACGCTCAGGATCAACACAAGGGCTATGGCCATCGAAAGAGGATCATGCCCGATAAATAATTCTAAGAGATGCACCGTGGACCATTCTCCTGATGTATTTTCATATTTTTCGGACGTTTCGGCCCGATCTTAAGATTTTCTCTTTCCTCTCCAAAATCTTTTCCCATTTATACATACTTTCACTTACGGCTGTGCCATCTTTTTGCAGGGAACTGATGAACAATTCCTCCTACTCGTTTCGCCCCAGAATCGCTAACCGGTATAATGCTTCATCATGATGGTCCATCTACCCTCCTTCAGATTTCTTCAGGCTTGTATTCTCATGCTGGGCCTCACAGTCTTTGCACCACCAAACTTGGCAACAGTATGGGGAGCGATGCCGGTCAGTCTCGCTCCTGCTGCTGACCCCCAGGAAACAGTTGTGACCATCCATATTAAATCCCGGGAATTCAGCCCCAACACCCTTTCACTCACCGTGGGGCAAAAAACCCGGCTGGTCCTCAAAAACTTGGATTCGGAACTCCATGCATTTCTGCCAATCGGCCTCCTGACAGATATCCACCTGAACGTCAGCGGAAGTGGTGCTCCACAGTTTTCCAAAGAAGGTCTCAGCCGCGTTTTACTTCCCACCCGAGGCCAAACCGATATTGTTTTTATCCCATCGCATCCCGGTACGTTTCCCTATTTTTGCGATTTACCGGGCCATGTGATGCAGGGTACCATCGTGGTGCATAAGAATGAGGGTGTGGTAGATTAGCCACCTGGATTATGAGGGACATTCCCCTCTCTGCTACACAAAATCATTAACCAAGCATGTTTGAGGAGGAGTTTGGTTCCATGAGTATTGTTCGTCGTCAACCAATTATGACAAATACCCTGAAACCTGAGGCAGATCATCGTCTCGGGTCCCCTGTTCACCGGATGTGGCCTACGCTTAAACGAGTGGGCCTTCTGTGCGGTTCTGTGCTTTTGGCCTCCACTCATGTGTGGGCCGCCGAGCCAGCGTCCGTCAATGATGAAGCCTTGCTCTCCACCGTTCGGGAATATGCCAATGCGGTCGGAAAGGGGGATCAAGTCGCGGCCGGCCAACGGGATTTTGTGTGTTTACATCAGATGGCTCAACAGCAGTTGTTTTCAAACGGGAACTTTCCCGACCCGTCAAACCCCATCTATGAATGGTGTGACCAGCGTCGGCAAGAGGTCCACCAACGAGCCATTCAACAAAATGACCGGGCATTAGATAATGTCTGGCCGGGACCGGGAAAACTGGTCGATTTTTCCGATTTCGAACGATTTTTTATTGCGGAGACGCTTAATCAGCAATTGGCTCCATCGTTTTTCGTCATGAAGGCCATTGCAGATCAAGAACCAACAACCCCATTTATCATTGAGGCCGTGGAATCGGGAACCCTGCCCCATGCCTCATTTCCTTCTCCAGATGAAACCAGGGTGGTAGCCGCACCCACAGCCTTTCTCACCACCAAGGTGTCCTATCCGAATGCCTTGACGGCACCCATCGCCAATGCTCCCGGCGCCGAGGATTGGGCCGTGCCCTACAAAAAAGCCCAGCGAGTCGTAAAATCCGTCAACGTGAAGTGGGTCGTGCTCTCAGATCTGAAACAATTGGGTTTTCCTACGGATCGTGCCGTACTGGATCTGGTTCTCGATGGCCCACGTGGCACCACCATTCCATTCGTCGTGGACCCGGGTGGCTATGTTCCGCGCTCAACAGAATGGTTTGGCCTTCCAGAGAGCCTGGAGGCCATCCAAACAGGCATTCAACAGGCACAAGCCGCACCGACCAGACTGGAATCCGTAATGAGGCTGAACCGGGTTTTGCTGATTGGCCCGTCCCACAAGCCCGCACTGGAAGTTTTTTCAGATCAATTGTACAAAGGGTTTCTGGATTATGGAGGTCGTTTGAACGGCCTTCAATTGGGTGATGAGCGTCTGGCCCAACGGTTCAACGAACTGTATTGGACGGTGCAATCCCAAACTGATCGATTTGATCTATCCCTGGGAATGGAAATAGGCGGGAAGTCTGAGCCGATGCCAGCCGATTATCTCTATCGAATGATCCCGGTGATGGAGGCATTAGCATCTCTGGAGCCCGGTGATTTCAACAACCGGATTCGATTGTCCTCGACCTACCGGTGGACGAACGATCAAATGGCGGCCCTGTCCGCTCCACAGGAATTATTGACTGAGGTGCCAGCCGAACAGGAAGAGCTTCGCGCACAAGTGCTCTTAGAGTTGGCTTGGGCCCGCATCGGAAAAGTGGCCTGGAATCGGCACTTTGACGATCCCGATATTCAGAGAGGTTATGAGGCGGCTCAGAAAGCGTTCGAGCTCACGAAAGATCCACTCAACAAATTTACGGCAGCCTATGCGATGGCCTATAGCCTGGCGTTTCACGTTCCGCGTGACAATCAGGCGATGCTGGGTCTCCTGCAACAGGCCCGTGACTGGTTTGAGAAAACTCCCGGCTCAAGCCCGCAAAGCTGGGCGTATATGTTGCACAACGATACGCTGAAGGGGTTAGTCGAGAATGATCCCGCCTTCAAGTCATTGCTGGCGGCACATGTAAAGCCTACAAAATAGGTGTGTGAGGCCTTATGAAATTACGGACAAACTAAAGACCACGAAAGGCTGGAGAATTGCATTGTCTCAATGAACGTTCTCCAGCCTTCTTGGTTCACCTACCCTCTTTTTTTCAACCCGCTCAATCTCACTCGGTGAACTTTCTTTGAATCACAGACCATGGAGCTAGATTTCCGGAAAAATCCCGCCATCCTCAGCAACATGGTAGACGTGATGGCGGATGGCGTATTCACGGTCGATGCTAAAGGTCACATCGTAGCCTGGAGCACCGGGGCAGCTCGCATTACGGGATATTCCAGTCAGGATATTCTGGGGAAATCCTGTCATATTTTAGAAGGTCAAAATTGTAAGGGCTTTCGCATCCTGACGGAATTTTTGGACAACCCCACCCCGTATCCTTGGGGCATCTGCAACCAGGAATGCAAAGTGCTGGGAAAAGACGGCCGCGAACTCTACCTCTTCGGCAATGTCTCGATCATCCGAGATGAACAAGGCCAGGTCGGGGGCGCTGTCGGAACCTTTACCGACCTCACCTCATTTATTTTGAATAACCAAAAAATTGCCGTGTTGGAGGAACAGGCAAAATCCCGTGAGTCCTTTCAACAGCTCATCGGCAAAAGCCCTGAGATGCAAGAGGTCTTTCGCCGGCTCCGACTGGCGGCACAAAGCGATGTCACGGTATTACTCACCGGGGAATCCGGCACCGGAAAAGAACTGGCGGCCCGAGCCATTCACACCCTGAGTGATCGAAACGATAAACCGTTTTTCGCCATCAATTGCTCAGCGATTCCAGAAACCTTGCTTGAAAGTGAACTCTTCGGGCATGTGAAGGGGGCGTTCACCGGGGCCATCCGCGATAAAATCGGGGTCTTTCAAGCGGCCGACGGCGGCACGTTATTTTTGGATGAAATCGGAGATACCAGCCCTCTCCTGCAATTGAAATTGCTCAGGGTCCTGCAGGAAAGCGAAATACGCCGGGTTGGAGATGATCGGGGCATGCGGGTCGATGTTCGTCTCATTACGGCCACCAATCGTGATTTGAAAGCCCTTATGGCAGAAGGCACGGTTCGGGAAGATTTTTATTATCGGATTCATGTGTTCGAGATCACCCTTCCACCTTTGCGAGGCCGACGAGAAGATATTCCTCTCCTGGTTCACCATTTCATGGCGGCCAACTCCAAGACGTTTCGTCGCGAAATAGGGGACATTGCCCAGGATGCCCTGCAACGATTGATGGACTATAACTGGCCCGGCAATGTCCGCGAATTAAAAAATGCGATCGAACACGCCTTCGTCACCGTTAATGGTGATTGCCTCACCCTGTGGGACCTCCCTTCAGAAGTTCAGAGTCCTCCAAGGTCCCGAAGCCCCAAGCCTCTCTCAGCCAACACAGAGCCCTCCCTTCCACCGGAGGAGGAAGCTCGTATTGCGGAAGCTCTCCAACAGACCAAAGGCAACAAAACGGAAGCCGCCAAGCTTCTTGGAGTGAGTCGAGTCACCCTTTGGAAGAAAATCAAACAGCTTCAGACCCCTCCCAACGCACAACCAAATCGTTAACACGTTAACTTAACAGTTAGCACATTCTGTTCAGTTTATCTGACTTTAAGGCCATACTCAGGCCTTTCCCCATTTTCATTTATTCACTTAGGCATTGATTTATTTGAAATTTTTCAAATACGTCTGCGAAACATAATCTGGCACAATCCATGCGTAATTGTGTTTCATGGAAAGAATCTTACAAGAATATTTCGAAACGAGCTCAATCGATTTCAACCAATGCTCCTTTTCAAGAAGGAGGGGAGGGTATTCATCATGATTGTGAAACAATTTTATTTGAGTTGTTTAGCTCATGCGTCTTACATGATTGGCGATAACAAAACCTCAACCGCTGTAGTCGTGGATCCTCAACGGGACATCGAGCAATATCTTCAGGAGGCCCGACGCCACGATTGGAAGATCCGTTATGTTTTTCTCACCCACTTCCATGCAGACTTTTTAGCCGGGCACCTTGAACTCCAACGACAAACTGGCGCTGAGATCTGCCTGGGCGCCAAAGCCAAGACCGACTTCCCCATTCGAAACTTTCGGGACCAAGAGGTTCTTGAGTTTGGGTCGGTGCGCATTCAGGTGCTAGAAACACCGGGGCATACCCCGGAAAGTATTTCGCTTGCCGTCTACGACCTGGACAAGAGCGCCGAACATCCGCACTGCGTGCTAACGGGAGATACTCTGTTTATTGGCGATGTGGGCAGACCGGATCTTATGGCCTCCATTGGTGTCACCGCCGAAGAGTTAGGGGGGCAATTATTCGATTCGCTCCGAAATAAACTCATGCGTCTTCCCGATGAAACACTGGTCTATCCTGCACACGGAGCGGGATCCATGTGCGGGAAAAATTTAAGCAGCGACACGGTGTCCACATTGGGCAGGCAGCGTTGGGAAAACTATGCACTTCAACCCATGACAAAAGAAAAATTTATTGATTTGGTTACAGCTGATCAACCTGAAGCGCCTTCGTACTTTGGATATGACGCAAAGATGAATAGGGAACAGCATCCTGTTCTGAATGATGTGGTGCGGAACAGCCTCACTCCTCTTTCCCTCCAGGCTGTCCTGGATCATCAGCAAAATGGAGCTCAAGTCCTTGATGTCAGAAATGCCGTTGAATATGCGGGAGGGCACCTGAAGGGGAGTCTCAACATTGGATTAGGAGGAAAGTTTGCGACCTGGGCCGGAACAGTTCTGAACTCCAAATCCTCCATCGTCATCATTGCAGAGCCTGGATATGAAAAGGAGGCGATTCAACGATTAGGCCGCATTGGATTTGACCGCGTCCTGGGCTACCTGAAGGGTGGCATGCAATCCCTTGAGGTGAACCCTGATGTGGTCCAAAAAGTCCAACGCATCACCGCTCAGGGACTTGCGGAATTACTGACGACCAATCATCCCCCCATGGTCGTCGACGTGAGATCGGTAAAAGAGTGGGAGTCCGGGCATATTGACGGAAGCCTCAACATCCCTTTGCCTCACCTGGCCGAACAGGTTCAGGACATCCCTGCAGATACCCCGGTGGTGGTCCATTGCGCCAGTGGATATCGGTCATCTACCGCCATAGGGATTTTGGAACAAGCCGGACGAACCCAGGCCATGGATCTTGTCGGTGGGTATGACGCCTGGCTCACCACCTGGAGTCATCCACGCCAAAAGGTTCAACCTCAAGCGATATCCGCATGCGCGAAATAAACGGATAAGGAGGATACCCAATGAATACATTGGCAATAGATCAAGATGCAAAATCGGGAACGAGTAAGAACAATCAGCTGTCGCCTCCTTCATTGAAGGATCCACTGTATATCGATGTCAGGACACCACAAGAGTTTGAAGGTATGCATATTTCAGGTGCTCGAAATATTCCTCTACCAGATTTACATAGATATGTAAGCGAACTGAAAACCCTCTCTCGTGAACACCGCATCATGTTGATCTGCCGAACACAGAACCGGGTGAAGATTGCCTACGAATATTTGATTAACCAAGGCCTAACGAATTGCGGCATTCTGGAAGGAGGCATCACTGCCTGGGTTAATCAGGGCAAACCTGTCGTCCGGGGACAACAACGAATTTCCCTTGAAGGACAAGTGCGCGCCATCGCAGGGGTATTGATTCTCGTAGGGGTTGGATTGGGCCTGACAATTCACTCAGGATTCCTTCTCCTTCCAACACTGGTAGGGGTTGGACTTCTTCATGCAGGCCTCACGGACTCCTGCCTGATGGGGATGTTGTTGTCCAGGCTGCCCTATAACCGGACGAGAACCTCATGACACCATTGGCCGGCCAAGAGGAAGCCAGCTTTGAACCCTTTCGAGGGGAGGCAACCATAAAATGTCCACGATGCCAAGGATTTCTCATACATGATCAAATTTGAAGTTCTACGGACAATCTTTGAATGCTTGCCATATTGCGGTGCCTCAACTGCGGCGAAACCATTGAGGACGAGAATATCCGGAATCAACAAAAACCAAAAACCGCGAACACCTTGAAAGCAGTCAAGGCGGGCTAATGAATTCACCAAAAAGACAAAGTGTATAATAATGCACAGTTTTCGTTCCCTAATGTAAATTAATATATGGGATATTCTGGGAAGCCCATAATGGTTCACGTCAGTGATTCTTATTAATTAATCAAAGGAGGTTGCTATGCGTCATTCAATTCGTACAGTTTTCATGATGGGAGCATTGAGTGTTTTGGCTATGGGGTTGCTTGCCACTCCGGCCATGAGTGAAGAGAGTAGTCCTACCCCGGGACCTGCCCAAGGCTATGATATTCACGTGACGGCTCCGCACTTGATGCCGGATGGCACCCCAGGTGGACCCTATCACCACT
>JBATLR010000471.1:0-2494 GCA_049289415.1 Nitrospirales bacterium | reverse complement strand
GGGTCGGGCACGCCGCGCACGGCCACGTGGGGTCTGTCGGTGCCGACCACCGGGACGTATGATGTCTATGCCCGGTGGGCGGCCGATGCGGGCAACGCCACAAACGCCTCCTATACCGTACACTATGCGGGCGGCACCACGGCGGTGCCGATGAACCAGACCCAAAACGGCGGGCAGTGGAATCTCCTCGGCACTTTTAACTTGAACCCCGCGTCGAACTCGAAGGTCGAGCTGTCCGATCAAGCCAATGGCCGGGTGGTGGCCGATGCGGTGATGGTGGTGCCCAGTGGCGTGAGTACCAATCATGTCACTTATACACCGACGTTGACCACCTCAGGAACGGTAGACATTTATGCGAAATGGACGGAAAGTGCCACGCGCGCGCAGGCGGTGACTTACACCGTTCAGCATGCGGGCGGCGCGACCGATATTCAGGTGAATCAGCAGCAACCGAGTGCCGGGTGGTTTCTGTTGGGAGCCTTCTCCATGGCCCCTGGACAGAATCATCATGTGGAGGTCGCGGGTGCGTTGGAAGGCGTGACGGTGGCCGATGCGGTGCGGTTTGTGAGTGCGGGCACGAGTGCGCCAGGGATCAATTATGTACATACCGATCATTTGGGCTCGCCACAGAAGATGACGGATGCGAATCAAGCGATTGTGTGGGATGCCGTCTATACGCCATTCGGGCAGGTACATAGCATCACCGGCACCGCGACGAACAACCAGCGCTTCCCCGGCCAATACGCGGATGCCGAGACAGGTTATTCGTACAATTACTTCCGCGATTATGATCCGACGACGGGGCGGTATGTGCAGAGTGATCCGATTGGATTACTTGGTGGATATAATTGTTATGCCTATGCCTTTGGCAATCCGGTCTCCCGATTTGATTTTTATGGATTGCAGCCACTACTGGAATGCACCAAAGAATTCCTCCAACCCTTTTTCCCTGACTTAGACCTAGACTTAATTGAGGTTCATCCGGACTCCTTCGTAGGGGACTTTGTGAACGAAGCAGGGGAAGCTTATGCGGCCACGATTGGCAATGATATTTATTTCTATTCAGACCAATATAATCCTTATTCAGTGTCTGGCACTGGGCTTATCGCCCACGAACTTGCCCATGCTCAACAATTTGCCGATGCCACCGGCTATGGCACTTTCCTGTTAGATTATCTCAATTTGTATTTGGTGAATGGATATGAAAATAATCCGTATGAGCAAGAGGCCAAGGGATATGAGAGTCTTATCAATTCTTTATTGACGCTATATGGCGATAACCCTCCTTGTAAAAAGGGTGATCCATGCAAACGGTGAGGAATACACAGTGGGAAGTTTCCCTAATTTATCTGAGTCTACTTTTTCTAGTGGGATGTAGCGATATTCCCTCTGAATATAAGCCTTTTTTTCGATTGCCTCCTGATCAACAGGAAAAGGAAATTTTCAATTATTCCTTAGACCAACAGATCGACCTAGTAGTCCTTCGCATGACAGTGATACGACCACCTGGCACATACCTTGGAACTTTAATAGCGAGAAACGGAGAAAAATTAGTACCTTTGCTTCTGAGTCGATTATCCACCGTAGAAAATGAGCCTCAACTTGGTGCCATTTTATATTGTTTATTGGAAATAGACCTCCGGCACTATGAATGGAAGAATGACCCCAAATATATGCCTCTGTTACAACAAGAATTAGCCAAAATGACGGACCCCGCTTTACGTCAGGAAGCCACACGAGCCCTCGTATCTGAAGCGGGCTCTCATGCCGATTCCAGAGAGAGTTCTCCTGAATTCTAGTGTTTGCCGGCCCATACGCCGACGCCGAGACGGGCTATTCCTACAATTATTTCCACGATTACGATCCCAGCACAGGAAAATATCCAGAGTGATCCGATTAAGTTGAGGGGAGGTCTAATCATCTATCGCTATGTCGGTGGAAATCCTCTTTATTGGATTGATCCTCTGGGACTTGCGGTAGAATTTTGTCGTGCTCCTGCAGATGTTGCGTACGGATTTGTTGACCATGTTTGGCTCAAAACGGGCACAAAGGAAGCTGGTGCCCAAGGAGCCGCACAAAACGCTGGTGATGAGTATGAGGCCCCTTATTTCACCGAACTTGCAATCACAGATCATAGTGGGAGTAGTGAAAAACGGAAGGGTGCTCGGTGTGAAATAGTCCCTAACGTTGATGAATCACTGGTCAATGAATTAATAGAAATTGGAAAACCATTAGGCCAATTCTCAGCATTTAATAATTGCCAAAGCTTTGCAGCCGATATTATCGAACAAGCTACACAGCCTGTACCTCCAGGTCGATTAAACATTCCGACAAAATAAATTTAGGTCTTTTATGAAAACAACTCTATACCTTATAGCCTGTATCCTTAGTTTTTTAGCAGCAGCCTATTTTTTCCTTTGGGCAATCATGGCCGCGTGGCTTGGTGCCACTCCTGAGTATGATGTGGAATATGCACGTTCAAATTTTCAAATTA
>JBATLR010000470.1:0-3056 GCA_049289415.1 Nitrospirales bacterium | reverse complement strand
GCATTCCTCAGAGTCTATCATAGGAAAAAGGATAGGATCCCCCGATTTAGGATGCAAAATTCCAAGGGATGCTCCATAATACACTCCGCGAAGATAATGAGGAGAGGATTCAAGAGCGTCCTCTAAGAGGTCGGCGTATAGGTGGACATCTCTCCCTGGTGCTCTATGAACGGATGAAAGCGGTTGTGTTGGGAGGGCGATTTTTTTGAGAAGGGTTGATCCCCGGTCCGAATCCGTTGAGAGAGCCGCATGGCCTTGGCCGGAAAGGATTGATGAGATTTTTATATTTGTGGGAGGCATTTCATGACGATACGAGGAAGATCTGATTTTAAGAACAGGCAAGGGTATGGGCTACAAAAAACATGGTCATTCGTTCTCACGATTCTCCTCGTCGCATGTGCGCAAAACCCTGCCTATCTCTATGAGATGGGTGAGAGGCCGATACCCATAGGAATCGAGAAAGAAATCATTCCGCATACCTCCACTCAGGATGATGTGTTAACCCTCCTTGGAGAACCCGTCGCCCGCCTCAAAACCAAGACGCATGATGGACATATTCACATCTGGACCTATTCGTATATGGATCTCCAAAGCACCTCACAGGACAAGGGGGAATCGCTGACCATCACCTTTGATGATAAAACCTTTGTGGTTCAAAGTGTCACCAGAGGCCCGCTCTAACTCAGGATGAGGAGGACAAGGAAGAACTCATTTGCCTCTGTTCTGATAGGCAAATGGGCTTCTGAGTGACTTCTCCGGGATGTACTCTTCGCAATTGTCCTTAGCCCTGAGTCTACCTTAGAAAAAGCTTGAACGAAAAATATTGAACTCAAAACCCACTGAATCTTGCCCTTCAAAAATACCGCAACTGAGTTTTGAGACAAAGATTATCTTCCTGGCCGTCCATGATGACTGGGAATTTTTGCTAGAACCTCACATCATTGATGCCCAAGTGTATGCGCTGATATCCCGTCTAGGGTCGGATCTCAACCGGGTCATCCACGAAGAAGTGGGAAATTGAAGTTTGTTCTCCTTTTCCGAAGAATTGAACCACGGATATGAAGATATGAAAATGAAGTCGTTGATCGATCCGGTGAGGGGTAATTAATGTGGACAATAAACTAGGTAAAGAATAATATTCGCTTGCTCACATTTAACCGGTGAGAGAGCCCTTGTGAAAAAAGAGAATCGTCATAAAGAGAACTGTTCATTGTGACGGTGATGTGAGTTGGTAGCAAGGGTTAAAGAACGTTGATTGTCAACGGCCGGTCATTGAGTAGATTGTTGTGCCAGAGGAATACAAAAAAAGAAGGGGGGTAGAGTATGAAATGCTTCCGATGGATTAAGGCTCTGATAGGCTTGGCTTTGATTTTCTGTATGGTTGTCCCTGCCTGGGCACAGGATAAACCGAATATCGTCATCATCTGGGGTGATGATATCGGGCAAAGCAATGTCAGTGCCTATACGAAAGGCATGATGGGCTATCAGACGCCGAATATTGATCGTGTGGCCAATGAAGGCATGATTTTTACGGACTATTATGCCGAGCAGAGCTGTACAGCAGGACGCGCGGCATTTATCACCGGCCAGAGTGTTTTCCGCACGGGCCTGAGCAAAGTCGGCATGCCTGGCGCAGATCTTGGCATGAGTAAGGAAGACCCGACCATCGCCCAGTTGCTGAAGGCGCAGGGTTATGCCACCGGGCAGTTCGGGAAAAATCATCTAGGCGACAAGGATGAGCATCTCCCCACCGCCCACGGGTTCGATGAGTTTTATGGCAATCTCTACCACCTGAACGCCGAGGAAGAGCCGGAACAGCCCGATTATCCGAAGGAGTCGGACTTTCCCAACTTCCGCAAGAAATTCGGCCCGCGTGGCGTGATTCATAGCTTCGCGAATCCTGACGGCACGCAGACAATCGAAGATACGGGACCGCTCACGAAGAAGCGCATGGAAACCATTGACGACGACATCGCCGCCAGGGCCGCGGAGTTTATCGAGCAACAGGCTAAGGCCGGCAAACCCATGTTTGTTTGGGTCAACTTTACCCACATGCATTTCCGCACCCATCCCAAACCGGAGAGCGTTGGCCAGTCTGGGCGCTGGCAGAGCGAATACCACGACACCATGATCGATCACGACAAGAATGTCGGCACCGTTCTTAACAAGGTCGACGAGCTGGGCATCGCCGACAACACGATTGTGATGTACAGCACCGACAACGGGCCACACATGAACTCCTGGCCGGACGCTGGCATGACGCCTTTCCGCAATGAGAAGAACTCCAATTGGGAAGGGGCTTACCGCGTCCCCGCGATGGTTCGCTGGCCAGGCCACATCAAGCCCGGAACCGTGTCCAATGCCATTGTTTCTCACCTCGATTGGGCACCGACCCTCCTTGCGGCTGCCGGCGTGTCCGACATTAAGGAGAAGCTGCAGAAGGGCCACCAAGTTGGGAAGATGCTGTATAAAGTGCACCTCGACGGTTTTAACCAGTTGCCCTATCTTACGGGTCAGGAGAAGAAAAGCGCCCGCGAGTCCTTCTTTTATTTCTCGGACGACGGCGATCTGACGGGGTTGCGTTACGACAACTGGAAGCTGATCTTCGCACAGCAGCGGGAGCCGGGGACTTTGGCGATCTGGAGCGAGCCATTCGTCAAGACGCGGATTCCCTTGCTCATTAATCTACGAATGGATCCCTACGAGCGGGCGCCGATTACATCCAATACCTATTGGGACTGGTATATCGATCATGCTTACCTGCTGATTCCCGCGCAGGGATACGTTGGCCGGTTCCTGGGGACATTCAAGGAGTTTCCGCCCCGCCAGAAGGCGGCCAGCTTCACGATCGACGAGGTGCTGGAGACGCTTCAAATGGGCGGCGGGAGCAAGTGACGCCTGGGTGGGTGAGAGGCTGATTGCGCGCAGCGGGCCGCCCCACCACGACGACGGATGCGGCCCAATCCGAGAGGCAAAGCCAGGAAGGAGCACCATGGGAATCTCGCATTCCAAGAGTCTCTTAGCCGTCGTAATCGGTTGCATGGTGGCTTTCACCA
>JBATLR010000469.1:0-4207 GCA_049289415.1 Nitrospirales bacterium | reverse complement strand
GGGTTTAATATCGATTCAGTAATGTACTCCTTGGGCGATTTGGCTTTACCTTGATAGCCTGGATCTTTAATGCGATTGGGGGCATTTGTTCCCTCCATGAGGAGAGGACCAACTTTTCCCGTGGCACCTTCAATCCCTGGAATCGTATGACAGGCCGGACAACCGGCTTTCATAAAGAGCTTGTCGTACGGTTCGCTTCCGTCAGCTAAAAGATTCCCACCCGCACCACCAGCTTCTTCCTCTCCACCAGCCTTCGGACGGTCAGCTTCGGGTATAAATTTTTCATATGATGTGACGATTTCATCATATGATGGGGCTTCTTTCCCTTCCCGCGTATACATCCAGGTATCCACCGCGGCCAATTCCCCCAAAGTTAATGATATTGGTGGCTTGTGAATCTTGGGCATAGGACTTACCGTGTCGTTCGAACCCTTCACACCAAATCCAGTCACCACAAAACAACTTGGACATGCATGTGACTCGGCAATATATTCTTGAGCATTTGTTGCCGTGCCTGATCCTTCAAAGGCTTCCTTTTGCTCTGTAGTTCGAGCCGCAGCATTGTTCATGTGATAATTGGGCTCTTTTAATCTTTCAGTCGATCTATCCGGGATTCCATAGAGATTCGGTGCACGCTCACTTAAAAAGCCCTGTTGGAACCCATGGCATAATGGGCATTGGCCCTTGCCGATGGCCCCTTGTGTTTTGCTTTGGCCAATTCCACCGAAAATGATTTTCTCTCCCTCATCACCCAACTGTTGCGATGACATGCTTTGGAAGTCCAGCTTGACGACAGGAGGAGGAAATCCTCCCTCGACCTGAGGCAGCCAATTTCCGTATCCGGAGAGCGCGGCTGCCACAAAGAACATGAAGCCGCCAATTTTCATCAGTGCACTGATGTTGGGAAAGTAAAGCCCCATAACGAAAGTCATGATGGTAATCATGACCAGAGAAACCGGCAATAAACCGCTGTTCCCTTCAAAGTTATCTACGTAATTGGAAATGGCGATAAAGGCCAAAAATGCACAGAAAATTCCAATTAACGTCTGGAAGCTCGCCCGTTTCTTTTTTACCGGGTCCGAAATAGATGCCTGAAAATACAGCAACAAACCCACCAGCATCAGCAATACTGGCCAACCCATTTCTATGGCCCGTCCCAATAACTCAACCACAGTGCAATCCTCCAACTTGGGGGCTGCCTATTGCAGCCCCACGATTGTTTGTAATTGTATTTTTCGCTCAATGACCAGTTGCAGACTGAGGGGATGGAACTGGCTGCCCTGCCGGCGAAGGAACCGGTACTTTTTTCGCACCAAGGGTTCCTAACCAAAAGACAAACATAATACTGATCCAGAAAAATAGCACGTTAAACGAAATAACGTTGGCCGCAAACCCGATTGTATGGGTATAAGCCCAGGGAGAGTTATCCCGCATGACCTCGTTGACGTGCCAGAACAATCTCACCGAAGAACGGATATAGCCCATCAATCCCATCATCCATGTGAATGCGGTGGCCAACATGATGATGGCATATTGGGAACGTGGGGGAATTTGACCCCATCTAATCGGTCCCAGCTGTCTTCCATTTTTCAACATCGCAAGATTCAGTGGCGTCATTAACAGGAGACATGACAATGTTCCCGCCACCTGAGGCACCGACAATCCAATTCGCACGTTGGCAGGAATGAAATACCCATAACAAGCCAGCCAAACATTGTTTAGCTGGGCTATGATGAAAAAACATCCCATAAAAATATTGCCAAATTTGGCCCAGCTCACCGTTGGGACCCTGTTCCCTCGCTGGTACCATATAAAGCTTAAAACGGTCGTCATAATAATGGCGTTAATACCACCATTTTTTGCCGACATGACACCATAATTCCCAAGAACCGGATGTTGCTGACCACCCATAGCTTTCAATTCAGCCGGCGTCATGACGATCGTATGTGGCGTAATGAAAACCAGAAGACCAACAACTAAAATAAACACGAGATACTTAATATATTTCTGAAATCGTTCCCCACCGGTCATCCGTCCGAGGGCTTGCCACAAGTAATAATTTGTGGTTAGGAATAGGATTCCGATCATAGTGGCTTGAATAATAAACAACCAAGCTAACAAACCACCCATCAAGGTAATACCCATTTGTTGTCGATAGGCATACACCTCACGCATCAACCAATATCCCGCAAAGGGCAATGGGATGAGAAATGCTACACCTAAACTCATAGCGATGTAGCCCATCCAGTCATAATGAGCCCGCTCTTCATCTGTTTTTGAAGAAAGGAAACGGTAAGCTGCATAGGCTGCCACCACACCACCACCAAAGGCCATGTTCCCGAGAATTCGATGAACATTCAAAGGATTCCACAGCGCCGTATGAATCACGTGCCAAATATTTCCAAGATAACGTCCTTGCTCATCTACTCCAGCCGGTGACATCATAAATGCAATCCATGAATTGGCGAGGAACATCAGCACCGTTCCAATCACATTCAGGATGACGGACATGCTGAGATGAACCCATTTCAGAACACCTTCCCGCATCTTGTCCCAACCGTAATAATAAATGTAGAGAGTTGCACTTTCCGCCACGAACGTTAAGGCATAGATATGCATGACCGGCCGGAAGATACTAGATAAATAACCAAAGAAGGCCGGATAGAGCGTGAGGAAGGTAAAGATCAGAATCCCACCAAGAATGGCGGTTAAGGAATAAGCCGTCAGGCTGATCTTGATAAAATCATAAGCCAACTGATCATACTTCTTGGCCATGGCTTTATCTTTACTGACCATCCCGGCAAACTCGATACACATGCAAAAGATTGGTACCGCCAACACAAAACTTCCATAATAAAGATGCTGCTGGTTGGCCACCCAAAGAAGAACACGACTCTCAAAGTTATACCGAGGGTAAAAAGTTTCATTGTCTTCCGTTACCGGTGCCGGCATCCCAATGGCTGGACCTTCGGTCTTATAATAAACGTCCCGGCCCATTTCCACTTTTTCCGCCTCGCCTTCCTCACCTGCTGCCTTTTGCGCGGCAACGACATCCGCAGGAGGACCACCAGCCGGTGCACCACCCCCACCTGCCACGGCGGTGACTGACAGGAAAATCGGCAACAACAGCAGACAGCCCATCACCATCAATGCCGATAAGGCGAACAACTTTTTCTTCCCCCGGGTCATTTGATTGAACAGGCGACCCATTGACCTACCTCCTTGTGAAAACGTGTTGAGTTAAACCCATCAAAATTACCTAATAAATAGTCAAATCGTCCAAGTCTTAATCTTAAGTTCCAAACCCATAGATTTTTCAACTATCGGAACATGTAAAAATAGTCGAGCCCCTGGGCATCCATCAAGACATAATCCAATGCCTGGAAATATACAAAACAAATGACCAATGAAACTATGACATACAGAGCTGTCTGCATGCGCTCCTCCTTGGGTCTAAAAGAATTAAATGATTGACTACCTTATTGGAAGTCATGATTTTTTAGCAGGGACACTGAATACCGGCAAACCAATAAAAGAACCACAAACTTACCGCGCATGTCAGATAAAAAATAGCTTTGCCTATTTTGGTCTCTAACTCCGTTGACTCCCTTATGACAGCCGTCGAATCCCCCATCTTAATTCCTCCCTATGCTTAATTCGCATCCAAAAATTAAACGAATTCACCTAATAAACTTCATTGACACATTATTATTTTTCGTGCTATTCACACATTTATTGATCACGTAAAACGAGGGATTACTCATGCGTACAAATGCAAAAGTGTTCGACATTATAGTTTTGGCCGGAATGGTTGTCAATATTCTCCTTGCCGTGTTTCTCATCCTCTACTATTTTGATTTTCTTTAATTTTTTTCACTTTAGCTCCACACAAAACATTAACGGTTTTTGGTCTTAATCTGTCCGTGCACACCTGAAACCAATCGTTTCGTCTCGGAAATCAGGAACCATAAAACTTCTATTGGTTATTCTGATATCGACTCCTTGGCTCGTATAACCACTGCCTCTCATTGTCTTGTAAGTGGAAGGAGGCCGATTACTCGTCGGCGCAACAGCATTTCCTTGAAGGTAGAGATCCTCGACATACCAATTATCCGTCCATTCCATAACATTTCCTGCGCCGTCATAAACCCCATAGACACTTTGATCAAGAGGAAAAACCCCAACCGGAGCCGACACAACATAACCA
>JBATLR010000468.1:0-15605 GCA_049289415.1 Nitrospirales bacterium | reverse complement strand
ACCTTGTTCATGGGTTGAGAACCACCACTTACGGGCTCTACCGTGGAATTCAACGGAGTTTCATCTACTTGCACAAAGACCACCAATGTCGCCCCAACCTTACGAGCTCCCCCTAGAGCCTGAGCTTGCCCCTCCGTCCCATTTCGAGAAGCAAATTCAGGAACTCCCTCCTCTTGCACAACCTGTCGATTGACCACCAGTAATTGATGGTCATTCAACCAACCCAAAGCCTGGTTGACGGCCACTACATGATTCCCGCGCACCACCACCTTCGTTCCCGGGCTTGGTTGCGTAACCTGAAACCCTTCCTTTTTATAGGCTTCATTCCCGTTGGGACCACCAGCGCATCCCAACGAAATACCAAACGCTCCAAGCAGAACGATCAGGTTTCTCATGTGCCGACAACCTAGATTCGACATAGTGATGTTCCCTTCATTACCATTTCTATTGTAAAGATGCGCGTTTGTAAGCCCGATAAGAAGTTTTTCAGAAATCCAGCTCAACAATTAGGTGGCTCGGGTTTCCTGTCCAACATTCGGAGAGATTTTGCGTGTAGGGTCCGAGTTCAAATGAAAAATTAGCATATGACAACCGTATTGAAAAATTAAAATACCACATATTGAGCCTTCACGGAGAGAGACCCGGTAATTTTCCTCTTTTCTGATAAAATAGAGAAAGCTCCTTTTTGGAGATCTTCCTATCCCGGGAACGTCCTTCACCGAAAAATGAGAATGGTTTTTAACCTTTCGACTCATCTTTCACCAAACGCTTTATCTTTCTATCACTACTCTGTCGTGACGGGAATTGCGTGAGCCACGGCTTCCCTAGTATGCTAATGAATTAAGTAATTCGGCCGATAGACCTGCATAAACGAATTACGCTCAAATTTTTTCTTAAAATTTAGATGGCTTTACGAATTCTGTCATTTTTCATCGAAGGCGTCACCTGGCGAGTGGCGAAAACCCCCACGGGCTACTGTCACCGTGGCCTTTCAACCATGCCAGAGTGGATTCCGGGAATTCCCTCGGGCGTATCCAAGGATATTGTGGAAAGCACCTTTCAGCAATTTCCCTCTGATGATGACTCCCTCCAGCCCCACAACATCACATTCAAATTGACCTATCGTGTCGGTTCTTCCAACATTGAATGCTTTATCTTCTCCTCGCCTGACGGCGACCTCTTTTCTGTCAAGATTCCTCCTGGTACTTTCATCGATCTTCAAGAAGCTCTTCCATCCCAGACTATCCCACGCATGAGAGTCGCCCGTTTAGCTGTGCAGCATGCGATTGCGTCAGGGATGCCAGGGATCGAACTTCTTCCAGGAAGTGCTATATACGAATCAGTCAAATCGCAATTGTCAGGATCCTGTCTGCAAAAAGCCCAGGTGTAAGCCTTTCGCTTTCTATCGAACTGACCAGTCCTGCCTTCATTCAAGTCCGTTATCCAGGGATACCGGTTGAAAAATATTTCGATGAACCAGGTGGAAAGTCCCTGAAAATCCTGCTATCCGGCACCGTCTACCTTCTGAATCTCACCAAAGCTCAGAAGTGTCACCGACTTATTTCGTCTTCAGTCTGCAATAGCTCTGGAGCGCGTCAACCAACTTTTTTCACCCACCAAAGCTGTGCATAATTCTGTGAGTAAGCTATGCATAATTTGTCATACACCATCGATCTACAATCACCTGCATCACTTTGCCAAACATTTAATCATTGTGTAGTTGATAAAAATTAACACAAGATATATGGTGAGGGTATTCCCCAAGTCACATTACGTATGCAACAATAGGGCACACTTGCCCTAAAAGAACAGAAACTCGATCCGAGAAAAAGTTGAATGTTCTTATGGTGTTTCCAAGGAACACATTGTGGTGAACAAACGTTCTCCCTCTATCAAAAAACTTGTGCTGATTGTGGATGATGAGCCTGCCGTCCGCCGAACTGTACGGGGGGCCTTAGAATCATCCGGAATTGAATGCGCCGAGTCGAAAAACGGCGCCGAAGCGCTCGCGTGGCTGGAAGAAAACGAAGTCGATCTCGTCCTGGCTGACTATCACATGCCTATTATGAGTGGGCTGACCTTGTTGGAACGAGTCAACGGTACCTTGAACGGCAGAACCCCTCGGATCATCCTGCTTAGTGGAGTCATTGACGAAATACACAAGCACAAAGCCATGGGACTTGGCGCCTATGCGATTATTGACAAACCCTGTAATTTCCGTGAACTTGTCGAAAAAGTAAACGAGGCTCTCGATTTCTGATTTCCCCCCTCCCGGTTGATCTCACTAAAGGTCCTATCCGCCTAGACAACTCGAGAGTAAGCCTGCTGTAGGGTCATCCCCCACAATACGGCAAATGTTCTAAGGCATTGCCGTTGTTCTAGAAATCAGTCAACTACCGCCCGACAATATTGAACTTCCCATCTTTGCCTATGGCGTGCCGAGTCTTCCATTCATCTCTGAGTGTTTCCATCATCCTGAGCGCCTGTTTGAGTTGGTGGATTTTCCCACAACCGGTAAGGGCGGAAAGTTCCGCGCCGGGTATTCATTGGGGTGCGCTCGACTTTCCCGATCAAGAACCGGTGCTTACTACCGGACTCTCCATATTTCGCTTTACTGAATTTAATGGGGAAGGGAAGCGGTTTAATGGCATTCGGGAAACCATCGGATTAAATCTGATTACCACCAGTTGGACTCGCCACTGGTCAAATTCCCTCGAAGGATGGAGCACCAATCTGACCTTCGGAATTGGCCCTACGAGAAATCAGCCTTCAGAATCTCTCCAAAACGATTTTGTTCATGACCGCCTGTTTGATATCCCTCAGGTTCCGGTTGGAGCAAAACGAAACGAGACCGATTTTACCATATCCGGTTCAATCACCCGGTGGGGAGAACTCCCGGGACAACGCCGGGTATTGTTTCTTGGCGGCGGGGGACAGACGGGAAGTCTCTATCAGGAACTTTTTGCCCGTGGGGGTTTTCGCCGCTGGTCACCGGTGAAAACCATCGAATATCTGAGCGGAACCCATGATGGCTGGGTCGCAGATATGTTCAGACCCCTCCGATTGTCCGGAATGGTGAGGGCCGGGCGACTTTCCAATGGCGCCGCGTTCCATGATTTAGCCAATCATTCATTTTCCGCACAAGGCTCCATCAGCTATGGCTGGTATGATGAGAAAACATTTCGGCCCTTGTTTGAAGTCGAAATCGGGGCCACCATTGATTCCGGAATGTTTAATGGAAACCAGGGAAACTCCTTGGAGGAACGCTTTTGGACCGTTGCGATCCGTGCCCACCCATTTACTTTCGAAACATGGAACGATCAATTAAACGGCCAAGACTTCGGCCCAACGTATGGAGGCAAACTCATGATGGACCTCTCGTTCCTGCTTCCTGATTCCTGGAAAGGACAATGACTCTTGCTCCTGTATACACCACTAAAACAGATTTTGTACGGAAAGCGCCGTGGCTCCTATTCACCTAGTCACCTGATGCCGGAGTAAGAGGTAAACGGCTCCAGGACTCTCCGGCATCCGAGCTTCGGTACAGCCCTCCTCCATTCGTGCCGACATACAGAGTGCGGGGATCCAGGAGGCTCATCTGAAGACTGCGAATACTGGCTGCCTCCAATCCCTGTATTTTCGGTTGCCAGGTTTTTCCTCCGTCCTCACTTTTTTGAACCCGATCACTCGTTGCCATATATAGAATTGACGGGTTAGTGGGATCCAGTTGGATGGCACTAATATAGGCGTGTTGAATGCTACCTTCGATCTTTGTCCAATGTTCGGCCTGATCCGTTGATTTATATAATCCATCCGTGGTCCCTGCATACACCACGTCACTATTCGTTGGATCAACCACGATTCCATTGACTCCCAACGCCATTGAAGCCATTTTGGCATCTGAGGCCACCATGCCCGTCGAGGCTTTTTCCCAACTCTCCGTGGCATTGAGCGTGCGATAGACGCCTCCCGTAGTCCCCGCATATAAGACATTTGGACGCTGAGGATCGATTGCCAGGGTCACCACAAAACTCACCTCCGTCATGCCTTGCATCCGTTCAGTCCAATGTCGACCGCCATCCAAACTTCGAAAAACCCCAACGGTTGTCGCCGCATACACCATCTCCGTCCCCAAAGGATTAAACACAATCTGATTGACAATGGCCGAGATCGTACCTTTCTGAATCCCGGAATTGTAGGGATGCCACGTTCGTCCCCCATCCGGGCTTTTGTAGGTCCCATCGCCCATCGTTCCCGCAAACACGGTGGCAGACAGTTGGGGGTCAAGGGCAAGACTAATCACTCGGGTCCTGGCTAATTCGCCCGCAAATCTGGTCCATGTGGCCCCCGAATCGGAAGACTTGTATACGGCTTCATCCGTGGCCACATATAAAATGTTGGGTTTGGTGGGATGTAAGGCAATGGACACAATGGTATCGCTTCGTTGACCACAGGCCGTCAATCCGAGCACCATGGACACAACGCAGATCACAAGAATTCGGGACATTTTAAAAGGGATTCTCATTACCAAATATCAAGAAAACACACGTTATCGTGATGGGCGGTACGGTTCGGCATATCCGGTCAGTTCGACATAGCCCTGGCCATGAATTTTTTCTCCCTTCCAAAGCCCGGTGACATTCACAGCTCCTTCCCAGTACGTCACAGCGGTACTTCGCCTGGTTACGAGTTCTTGATTGGCCATTCTGGGAGAGATATTCAACTCCACCTTTTCAGACGGAATAGATAACGTCCATTGACTAGGGTAACGTGCACCACTGGCCGGACTCGTCCAATGCTCTTGAACGCTGACATTGAGCGCTTCAAGGGAAAGGGATGTCGAGGATCCATTTGGCCTCACCAAAGTTCCACTGGAGGCGGGATCATAGGTTCCATCGGCACGACGAAGCCCATAGGCCATGATGTCATAATCATTCTCAAGTTGCAGGCTGAACCAATCCCATCCAACGAGACCTTCCGAGAGGTCTGCAGATCCAAACTCATGATCCATCCAACTTACGCCGTTGACCGCCAGCGGCACCCCCTGCACCACCACCGATCCAGTGGTCTGAAGTCGGGTCATTGAATAATAATGGGAGGTGGCCTCTGCCTCCCGGCCTTTCCGGCTCACCCCGTCTGTGCCATGAATAACGGGGGGTTTACTCGATTCGAGCGTCAAATCAATCGAAAAATCTTCACCCTGCGCCTGTAAATGAAATTGTCGATGATCGGGTGCCACCGTCTTCAGCAACCACCGATCGATCCACACATGGAGCCGATCCACTTCAGCTCCGGCCTTGTTGATTCCGGCACGACTTAGCTTCTCTGCAAACCGGAATTGCTCGTTCGCTTCGTCGGTTAAGGCGAAATGGGCAAAGTACAGGTGTCGCATGGCCCATGCAGAAGGATTACTCCAGGCATCAGGCGAGTCAATTCCACGACGAAAAAACGTCAATTCGTACCCAAACCGTCGGCCATTCGTGGAGGACAGATGTCCGGTAAAATACCACCACTCTGTCTGAAATTGCTCATGACTGCCATGATCCCGCGGGAACGCATAGACGTATCCGGGACGGGCAGGAGTAAATTCGTGAAGTCCAACGCTGGGAGTCTCTGCAAAGACCGCCGAAATCCCAAGGAGTGGAAACATGAACAGGAGCGAGATCTCTCGCCACACGGATCTCGTGCTCACCTCAAGACCTGCAGAATCGTCGCGTGGGTGAAGGCCTTCGTCCACTTCATGTTTCCGGTTATACCACGACCTTACATAGCGTACAAATCCCTTGGCACACAAGGATTTTCCCAGTTTACTGAACTCCTGTGAGTCACTATATTACGTTGACTTTCTCGAAAATTCTCCGCTATCGTACCCTATGCCTTCAGATTTTCCATCAGCCGAATTCGGCACATTTCCGATACCGGATAGCGTACCGATTTTCCCACTGCCCAACGTCGTCTTTTTCCCTGAAACCTATTTGCCACTACACATCTTTGAACCCCGTTACCGGGAAATGGTGCATAACGCATCCGGTCAGGGGGATTGCATTGGCATGGCCTTGCTCAAGGACGGTTGGGAAGACGAGTACGAGGCGGATCCCCCGATTTATCCCATCGGATGTGTGGGGCGAATTATCAGCTCACACAAACTGGCTGACGGTCGGTTTAACATTGTGTTGCAAGGCCTTCAGCGATGTACCTTTGAAGAGCAAGCGGTCTCGACTCCCTACCGGCAAGCCAGAATTATTCCGAATGCACAAAAGGGGGCACCCTCACTGGACACCGAAACCCGCATCAATCTGGAGCAAATTACCCAAGAATATTTGACCTGGAAAAAGGCTCATGAGTTGTGTCAGGTGATCGCTTCTGGCAAACTCACGGATTCCATTCTTGTTCATAACCTTTCAGCCGGTCTTGATTTGTCACCCGTGGAAAAACAATTTTTACTTGAATCCGGCCATCTCATCCAGCAAGCTCGCCGCCTGATTGATCTAATCCGCTTTAAACTTGCCGATCTTCGAACGGCACAAGGATAACACACATGTCTGATGCCGTTGCCATTGAGGTTAAAGGGCTGGGGAAAACCTACGACACCGTGACCGCGGTGAAGAATCTCTCCCTCTCCGTCATGAAAGGAGAAATTTTTGGCCTTCTTGGACCCAACGGGGCGGGGAAAAGCACCACGCTTCGAATTTTAATTACGACCCTCAGTCCCACCTCCGGGACCGCAACCATTTTCGGACATGATGTCGCCAAAGAAGCCGATACCATTCGACGGATGATCGGCTACGTTCCGCAGGAACGGGCTATCGACCGCTTCCTTACCGGTCGTGAGCATCTGCTGTTGCTTGCGGATCTCTATCATCTCCCAAAGAATGAAGCCCTCACCAGGATTGCATCGCTCTTGAAACTGGTCGATCTGGAGGAACATGCCGATCGCGTGGCCAAAGGATATTCCGGTGGGATGAAACGCAAATTGGATATTGCCTGCGGCTTATTGCCCAATCCCAAGGTACTCTTTTTGGACGAACCCACCCTCGGGCTTGACGTTCAAAGCCGCCTCAATATCTGGCAATACCTGCGGCAATTGCGCGAGCAGGGCATGACCATCGTCATGACCACCAATTACCTGGATGAAGCCGACCAGCTTTGTGATCGAATTGCTATCATCGACCGCGGCGAAATCCGCGCCATTGGCTCTCCAAAGGATTTAAAGGCCAGTTTGGGTGGCGATGGCGTCTGGCTCACCCTGGGAGACCCTCAGCCTCAGGTCCTCGAAACTCTCTCAACTGCCTTAAAAGCCTTGCCCTTCGTGCGTGCAATTCGTCCCACTCCACAAGGGCTTGATATCCGCGTCGATGCTCCCGAGAAGGCATTGCCTGCTATTCTCGAAGCCACAAATCGAGTAGGATGTCTCCTCGATGGAATCGAATATCATCGGCCGAGGCTAGACGACGTGTTTGTGGCTCACACAGGCCGGTCCCTCAAAGACCAACCCCCTGAACCCACGACCTAAAATCTTATCCTGTAGATTTTCACTGTTTTCGAAAGGTTTCTCCATGAATGAGCAAATTCAAGAGGTACTTGCCCTGACCAATCGATGGGTCAAGCGATTGAGCCGGGAAAAGTTCAGTATGTTGTTTACGCTGATCCAACCCATGCTGTTTTGGCTCATCTTTTTCGGCAACCTGTTTCAGCGAGCAGCCGATATACAGGTCGTCCAAGCCCCGAATTACATGAGTTTTCTTGCAGCCGGCGTTGTCGTGATGACCGTTCTCAATAACGGGCTGGCCGGTGGCGTAGACTTACTGTTTGATAAAGAAAACGGGTTTCTGGAACGACTGATGGCGACTCCTATCAGACGATCGTCCGTGATCCTTAGCCGGTTTCTATTTGTGATGGCCATCACCGCCATGCAAATTCTGGTTATTCTGGGCGTGGCCTTTTTATTCGGAGTGAGTGCGGAAACCGGGATATTAGGGATCGCACTCATTTTAGTGATCGGCATGCTGTTCGGTGTCGGACTCACCGCCATTTCCATGGCCATGGCGTTTTCCGTGAAAAGTCATGGGGATTTTTTCTCGGTGTTGGGCTTCCTTTCCCTCCCGATGATCTTTCTCAGTTCCGCGCTCGTACCATTAGCGGCAATGCCGGGTTGGATGAAATCACTGGCATTTTTCAATCCGATGACCTGGGTCATTGATGCCATCCGGCCGTTGATTCTTACCGGTTGGAGCGAGGCGCTTCCTCAGGTCGCAATCGCCCTTGGAGTCCTCGCCGTCTTTGACGCCCTGTGTCTCTATGGGGGTGCCCGCGCGTTCAGGCGCTCGGTCGGCTAACGGCCTTTTACCACATTATAAACTCCTCGATGGGACGCCTCTTTTTCTTTGGGGAGGCGTTGGCGTATTTACCCGGGACGAACTTTCTTGCACTCACCTTCGGAGACAAAAATTCAGGCTCTGCTTCGTTTGCTGTCCGACCCCAACGAACAGGTCGCCAAAACGATCCAGCACGAATTCGTCCGTATCGGGCCATCAGCCTTACCGTTTCTGGAAAAAGCCGGCGCAGATGATACGGCATTAGAATCCCGGGTCGCTTTTGTCAAAAATGAAATTCTTTTTGAGCAACTCAAAGAGGAATTCAGCACATTCCTTACCCATTGCTCCCGACAGATGGATTGGGAACAGGGGGCGTTCCTCATCGCCAAGATCGCCTACCCGGATGTCGATATTCCCCATTATCAGCAGTGCCTCGATCAGCTCACGGAAGAATTTCGAAAAAAATGGCATTCCGAAGGCTCTGCGCCTGGGAAAGTCGCCAGACTCCTCAGCGCGTTTCTCTTTAAAGACAAGGGATTTTCCGGCAATCGCATCCATTACCACGACCCAGACAATAGCTACCTGCATCGGGTCATCGAATCCCGGCAAGGGATCCCCATCTCTCTCTCGGCCATCTACGTGTTTGTGGGAAACCGTTTGAATTTGCCCCTCTCCGGGGTCGGAATGCCGGGACATTTCCTGGTGAAGATTGAAGGAGAGCCGATTCCGCAATTTGTGGATTGTTTTAACGGTGGGGCATTCTTACGGGAACAAGACTGTGAACAATTTATTACGGCATCCGGTTTAGACTATTCTCCTGAGTTTTTGGAAAAGAGTCCGACACGACTGATACTTGCCCGCATGCTCCGAAACCTATTGAGTATTTATGAACGGGAGCAACAGAATCCCATGACGAAGCGGGTAGAGACCCTGCTTCAAATCCTGCAGGAATCTTCCGAAGATGAGGATCCTTCTCTCTAGCCTCTACCGGCCATATCCGTTTGGTACATTAGCTTCCTAACAGATTCAATTTTTTCTTGAGAGTTTTCCCCAACTGACAATCGGCTTTTCCTCCATCTATTAATGTTGGACCTTGCTACTTGGAAGGGCCGGGTTTCGGCGCGGCAGCCGAGGTCCTTTTGTTTCGGCAAAAGGACCCAAAACTATTTCAGCCCAAGTCGGCTCATAGAATCGTTCGGGCGCTGGCAAGGGAGGGTCGGCCCAACTCGCATGGCTCAGACAAGGTCCGCCCTTGGCTTGAGCGTCAGCCCGGTTGACCGACTTGCAGGCGGCAAATTAATGGAGTCTTTCAAGTGCAGGTTCTGGCAATTGTAAAATAGCCAAAAAGAATAGGGGGGTCAGGTCCTAGGCCAGATTCGCTTCATTTGCCCACATTATTTTGACAATGCCCTCCCCACTTGCAAGGTTTGAAGATCTTTGCCTTTGATGATTGGTCCTGAAAAAAATCGGCGGGCTTGGGCCACAACATTCGACCGATCTGCCGTCTCATAAAAATGCGAAAGAACAAGTTTTTTGATATTGGCCTTTTCCGCGACTTTTCCGCATTCTTCCGCATGCATATGCGATCCACCTGGTTGATGAGACGAAAAAGAGCAGTCCAAGACCGCCAGATCAGCATCCTGACATAAGCGAAGCAGATTCGGTGAGGCCATCGCATCTCCCGAAAAGGCTGCTGACCGGCCCTGATACTCAAGACGATAACCAAGACAGATCTGTTGCTCAGAATGGATCATGGGCAATGGCGTAATTTGTGTGCGGCCAATCAAAAACGGTCGATCATGGACCTCTTTGAGGGTTACCCGAAAGGGTGGACCCGAAAAATTGGGGAATGTCCGGAAAATGGTCCGAAAGAGTCGTTGAGTCCCAGGCGGACCATAAATCGTGAGGTCCGGCCGAACCTGTGCGAACTTTGAATGGCACACGGCATCAAAGAAAAATGGAATAAAATCAGAAAAATGGTCCGCATGGTAATGGGTAAAGAGTAGGTGTTGAATCGTATGGCGATCTATGCCGGTTTGTAATAAATTTGAGAGCGTTCTTGGACCAAAATCCAGTAGAATAGGCCGGTCCGTCTCGAATACATACCCGGCAGCAGCGCGGGTAGGATGAATATTGGTTCCTGAACCTAGTATGGTGAGCTTCATGGTTATACCCTGCCGGAAAATAAATACTCTCTGGTAACCACACCTCGTATGGCAACACAACCCGAAACAACCCGTTCCATCAACCCGTTTATCGGCCTGTTAGGTCTGGGCCTGATCGTAGCAGGCATTTGGACATGGCACCATCTGACCTTTGACACTCAGGATTACATTACCGAGGAAATTCTCCCCATACTCGGAGGCGTTCTTGTCTTAGGGATAGGCGTATGGGTTGGCACGAAAAAATGGCGCGCTCGCAAAGAACGCCTTCAGCTTCGCGATCGGCTCCTCCAACGCTTTCAAAAAGAACCTTCAGCCCAAAAACGGCGGGATCTGGCCTTTACCCTGATTGAAGTGAACCAATTTGAAGCAGAAGGATTGGAGACCGTCGCCGAACCGATGGCGGAACTCTTTATTTGGACATTGAAGACGGCACTTGGTGACAAACAACATCGAATACGAGGAATGGCAGCCAGTTACCTGGGAATCTTGAAACATCAAGCCTCGATCCCGTTGTTGATTCGGGCGTTGGAAGATGACCATGCCCATGTGCGAGCCTGTGCCGCATTGGCTCTGGGCCGCATGCGGGCTCAAGATGCGAAGGCGAAACTGGAAGAAAAGATGAAAGAAGACTGGGACCAGACGGTTCGCAGCCGGTCCCAAGAAGCGTTGGAACGAATACGATAGGGGCTTCACCCCGCATGCCCATCAATTAAGCTCCTGATTCAATGCCCGTTGATCAGCTTCGGTAAAGCGATACCCCTTGTTCATCAATACCTGCATGCCCTCCATCAGGTATTTGAATTGAACATCCCTGCGAATACTATCGAACAGGCCTGTCAGTGGTTTCATATACCCTCCCAAGGGTCGTCCCTCTTGAAACGGTAGCCTAAAGGCTTCCAGCAGATCGTGGATTTCGTGTGCACTATATTCCTGATTATCATCTCCATCCCCCACTAAGGCCATTTGATAAAAAGTCAGGCTGAGGGAGAGAAGTTGTTGCGAATTCCCAAAGGCTTCCCGGGCCTGTTCCAACCCCTCGGGAAAGAGCTTCACACAATCGAGATCAAGTCCTGTCCTGAAGAGAGGGGAGAAATGAATGCGCTCAACCTCAGGCCGGGCTTTTTTGTTCCACAGTTGATAAAAATAGACCGTACAGGAATCGGCGATGGCAAATTCCTGTTTATCTTTTCCGATTTGAGCACCGATGTGTTGAGTGAAGGCTTGAAAGACATCCGTGCCGGGGGAAGCCCATGCCGTCGCCTGCAGGGCCTGCCCCCCACAACCCCAGACGAGTCCAATGCTGATTAGAAAAGGAAAAAAATACTGGTTCAAATTTGGTTCCCCCAGGAAAAAGGTCAATGTTCTTAGTATAGCACCGTCAGGAAACGCATGATAATGATTCTTCTCTCATTTCCTTTACAAGTTCTGACCGAATAGGCCATGGCCTCATGAGCGAAAACTATTCCAAGCCCCTCTTCGCCGTCGCGCGTAGCAATAACTCACGAGCAATTTTTTCATCAAGTCTTTACAGAATTTCATGTTAAAATAAACTCATGATCGTTCAAACCGTCACCATCCAAGGGCATATCATTGATTCACTGATCCTCGCGAAGGTCCTGGATGACATTGTTATGTTGGGGGGGACCTTCACCCTCTCGGAAGTCTCGGTGGGAACCCGACGGGAGGACACTTCCCATGCCACCATCCTGATTGAAGCTCCCACGATGGAGTTACTACAGGAAATCCTGAAAACCATCCAACCCCATGGGGCAGTAGTTGAGACCGAGGAAGACTGCACGGTTGAGCCAGCCCCGGCTGATGGAATTTTACCGGAGGATTTTTACGCGACCTCTCATCTGGCGACTCAAATCCGGTGGCAAGGAAATTGGATCGATGTTCCCCAACCCGAAATGGATTTAGCCATCAGGCTGAAGACCTCTCCCCCTTCCGCACAAATGGTTTCCATGGGCTCAGTAAAAAAAGGCGACCTGGTCCTCACGGGACGGAAAGGGGTTCGAGTATTCCCGCTGGAACGTCCAAAAGAACGCGATGTGTTCGGGTTCATGGAAGCTCAGGTTTCTTCCGAACGTCCTCACCGTCATATCATCGCCGATGTGGCCAAGCGAATGAAGGCGATCCACCAACAACGAAAAGAGGGCAAGGGGTCAGGGAAGGTGTTGTTTGCCGGTGGTCCGGCCATCATCCACGCGGGAGGACGGGAAGCCCTGGCATGGATCATCGAAGCGGGATACATCCACGTGCTCTTTTGCGGGAATGCCCTGGCCGCTCACGACATGGAGGCCAGCCTATACGGTACGTCATTGGGATATAACCTGGGTATTGGCCGTTCCGTGCCCCACGGACATGAACACCACCTTCGCACCATCAATCGTGTACGGGCCCTGGGAAGCATCCGAAAAGCCATCGAAAGCGGATTAATCAAGGAAGGAATCATGGCGGCCTGCATACGACAGGGGGTCCAGATGGTGCTGGCCGGGACGATTCGCGACGACGGTCCTTTGCCGGACGTCATCACCGATTCCATCAAAGCCCAGGAAGCCATGCGCGCCGCCATTCCCGGCGTGGGGTTAGCCTTGTTGGTGGCCTCCACCCTGCATGCCGTGGCAACTGGAAATTTGCTACCGGCGTCATCACCAACCGTCTGTGTCGATATCAATCCCGCCGTTCCCACAAAACTGAGTGACCGGGGAAGCTTTCAAGCCGTCGGACTGGTGATGGATTCTTCTTCTTTTCTATGGGAATTGGCCCGTGAACTCGGCTGGAAAGGATAGCGGGATATCAATATCATGAGCCGTTTATTGATGTGCCCGCCGGATTATTTTGGTATCGAATATGAAATTAATCCATGGATGAGAATGTCGAATCAATCCAATGGAGATCGTGCCAGGACCCAATGGAAAACGTTGACCCAGGTGCTGGAAAACGAGGTTGGAGCCAAACTCGAATTTATGGAACCGGTACCAAAACTTCCTGATCTGGTGTTTACCGCCAATGCGGGTGTCATCCACGGCGGAAAGGCTGTACCCAGTCAATTCCGCCACCCGGAACGGCAGGGTGAGGAACGATATTTCATTGATTGGTTTACCAGGAAGGGCTACGAAGTCATCAACCTTGACCCCGGGATACCCTTTGAAGGGGCCGGGGACTTATTGGGATTTCCAGATTTCTGGATCGGCGGCTACCGGCAGCGCAGTGATATCCGCGCCTATGTCCAATTGTCGGAAATTTTCCAGAAAGAAATCATGCCTGTGGAACTGGTGGATCAACGGTTTTATCACCTGGATACCTGCTTTTGTCCACTCAGTGGAGGAGAGCTTCTCTACTTTCCCCCCTGTTTCGATTCGTACGCCCAAACCGTGCTGGCCTCTCGCATAGAACAGAAAAAACGATTTGCAGTTCCATCCCAGGAAGGGGAGCGGTTTGCCTGCAATGCGGTGTGTATCGACCGCCATGTCGTGCTGCCGACCGGATGCCCGGAAACGATGGCATGGTTATACAAACAGGGCTACACCACCCACCCGGTAGAACTGGATGAATTCCTCAAGGCCGGTGGCTCGGCCAAATGCCTGACTCTGGCCTTGGATTAAATCTACCAATCCCTTTTTCCAGATCAAACCTGCACGAGCATTTCAAGACGCCGGAACCATCACCCTCTTTGTCATCCGGAGGCCCCGCGAAGGATCTGTGCCCAGGTTGAAAAGGCCACAGCTCAGCGAGATTCTTCGTTTCACTCAGAATGACAAACCCTCGCAAGACCGCCTCCATGCACTGAACGCTCACGTTTTGAAAAAAGGCGGATTAAAGATTGTCAGAATTACTGTGGGTTTAAAAAGGTCCGACCCAAGCGCTACAATCTTTCAAAGCAGGTTACCCCGGTTCATGACTTCAAAAATCACCAGTCCGCATAAAGCATTGTAAACTGAGGCCACCTTTCCTTATGACCCAACCAGAACAGTTCTACTCACTCGGGGACGATGACACGATCCGACGACATATACGGATTGAGCGGGAAAACGGGAAAAAATTACGGAAAACCCCATGGTGGAAGGCCCAGATCCAAAAAGGGGAGTGTCACTTTTGTCATCAGCAGGTGGGAGCGGAAAACCTGACCATGGATCATGTGGTGCCCTTGGCCAGGAAAGGAAAAAGCACGAGAGGCAATGTCGTCCCGGCCTGTCAGGCCTGCAACCGCAGCAAAAGTCTCACCACTCCCGTTGAAACTCTCCTGGATCAGATAAAAGCAGAAGGAGATTAAACAACTCGATTTATAAAGTTACGTCCTTTTAGCCCCCCCTCGACCTGTTAATACCCACTTCCTATTTGCATTCCAAACCTTTTCTCAGGCCTCCTAATAATACTTTTTTCTGCCCTGACGCCCCCCAAAAACCCAGGCACTTTAAGTCAACAATCAAGGGTTTTTATCAATTCTGCTTCTCCCCTCTTTGAATCATACTGACTCAGTCTATTGTTGAATGGCATCAAGGCTGTGTTCAAAAATTTTCATTTCACAAAGGGAGAATCGTTATGACCAACACCTTCACAAACCAACTGAGCGTCAAAACTATGTTAGTGGTCTTCAGTGTGGCCTGTGCATTTGCGTTTTCAGCATGTGCCAGTGATCCACATGGGCGGTCTGTGGGAACCACGGTTGACGATGCCGTGATCACGTCCTCAGTCAAATCATCATTGATTGCCGATGACCTGGTGGATGCGTTCGAAATTGAGGTTGAGACATACAGAAGCACGGTCATGTTAAGTGGATTTGTTGAAACACAAAATCAGATCGAAAGAGCCGTGGAAATTGCGAAAAAGACGGATGGAGTGCAGAAGGTCGTCAATAAATTAGCGATAAAGCCGAAAGCGCTTTCCCAGAAGAATTAACCAGGGATATCGAAATGGCAGAACTTCCCACCTAGAACAACTGTTCTCCCTGGAAAAATTCCAGGGGGAACCGCCCCGAGACCCCTAATAGCCAACGTGCTCGTGGGCCCATATGACCTTGGAAATTTTTAACCCTCCCATATTGGGTAGGAGATTGTGAATTTCGATATCCCCGGTTAATTCTTCTGGGAAAGCGCTTTTGGCTTTATCGCTAATTTATTGA
>JBATLR010000467.1:0-4492 GCA_049289415.1 Nitrospirales bacterium | reverse complement strand
ATGTGGATATGCCAAAAGACACGGATAGAAAAATTTATGTGCGCTGGCCAATCCACATGGAGGGTAAGCCTAAGCAAGTGGCCGTTGAGGGCGATGACAGCTACCGTGTGGATGATCACGGTATCTGGTTCTCAGGCAACAAGTTCACGTTGATGGCCAAATGGTAAATTGCCGGATTCTCAACGTGGCGGCCTGCCTGGATCAACCGTATGCCAGAGATACTGCCGTGGTCCTTGCATGGTGACGAACGCCTCATCGAGATGCCGCGTGTTACTCAGGCGGCCTTTGGGCGTGATTGATGATTTGAGATGGTACAGGACCACAACGGAAGGCGGGCGTGTGGGTATGGATCACACCAGGCTGTCAGAATCCGGTCAATGTGAAAATTCATAATACTAATGAGACGTGAGGAGATCGCTTGATGTTTATGGTTTGTCGTATGCGTAAGACAAAGAATCTGGCGATCATCGGGATGCTGTGTGTGGTGGTGGGCCTGCCAAGCGTTCATGCTGCGGGAGCCACCACGGGGCGCCACGCCAAGAATATGAGCTTTCCGTCACAGTGCGCGGAAGAAGACAATGTGAATATTCCGATCTATGGCGGTTATGTGTCCGACTATCAAATCACCGCGACCTTTCCCACCTATTATCCCCTCCAACGCGGGCAGAAGGATCTCTGTATTGGGGATCTCACCAACTGCGAACAGGCGTGGGACATGCGGCCAACGGCGCAGATCGCTTACTACGATGCGGCGCAACGGAAGTTGAAATTTGTCTGGCAGTCGCCCGGGTTCTATTGGTATCCGATTGAAACTCCGGACGCGGACAACGCGGATGTCGGACAATTTGTGTCGCTGGCGTATCCGCCGACAGACCGGTATTGGGTGGGCTTAGGTGCGCCACCGGCCATGGCCTATTATGACGCGCTCAAACAAAACCTCATGTATATTGTCCGGGATGAAAAGGGGAAGTGGCGCGAGCCGGAGATTGTCGATTCAACCGGCGATGTCGGAAAATACGTCTCGCTGCGTATCAGTCGGGATAGGCGGCATCACGTCGTGTATTACGATGCGGATCATGGGAATTTAAAATATACCTATAAGAGCAATCCGGATATGGTGGGCGGATGGGCGACCCCAACGATTCTGGACGCGATTGGCGATGTCGGGCAGCATGCGGCCATGGCGATAGGTCCCACGGGCAGCCTGCATGTGGTGTATTACGATGCGGGCTCGAAGGATTTGAAATATGTCACCAACGATGACGCGCATGGATGGTCGGCACCCGTGGTCTTGGATGCCGTCGGGGATGTCGGCACCTACGCCTCAATGAGCGTGTACTATGAGGGTTGGACAGAGAAAATGAACGGAGCGTATGAAGGGCAGTATCCGCATATCACCTATTACGATGCGAGCAACGGAAATTTAAAATACATCTATCAGGATGCACAGGGGTGGTCGGTGCCGGTCCTGTTGGATACGGCGGGAGATGTCGGTCAATATACGTCGACGGCGTTTGGTCCTGATGGGGCTCTGCATGTGGCGTATTATGATGCCACGAATAAAGATTTAAAATACCTTCACAAAGACACCGCCGCGGCACCATGGCCGGCAGGGATCGTTCTTGATGCGGTGGGGGATGTTGGCCGGTTTGCCTCGCTGGGGGTGACGGCAAGAGGCTATCCGAATATTGCCTATTACGATGCAGACAACCAGCGTTTAAAATTCCTGGCGAAGACGAAGACGACCGCGCCGCAGTGGGATAACCCTCAGGTCATCGCATCCGGTGCCGCCGTGCAGTATGCGAGTTTGGTGACCTCGGGTTTTGTGGACATTGCGGATCTCGACGGTAAGGACATTTACAACGATGGCGATGTGGCGGTTCGAGTCATGGATGTGTCCGGGTGGCCCTATGAATCGGGGATGGCCGTCAATATCGTGGGTGGACCATCGGAGCCGGATCACGATTTTATCCAGTTTCTTAAACGAACGGACGACGCTCATGCCCCCCCGCAAATTTTTGTGCTCTATGCCAATGGATACGCACGGATTATCACGCAACCCCCGGTGGGACGGGAGGAACGGGTCTGTTTCGGATCCTCGATGATTATCGGGCCGGCGGCAGAGGACCCCTTGTTTCCGTTCATTCCGATCGAGAGGCTGGATATCGATCCGCACACGATGACCATCAAGGTGCGATATAAAAATGGATCGTCCGCGGTATTGCAGCTCCAAGCCGAACCGGGCAAGACGACGGTGCGCGTGACGGATGTGACGTATGACACCCTCACCGCGCCGTTTGTGACCATGCGTTCCATGTGGGTGGCCAATGATAATAGCGATATCTCCCGCATCCAGGCCGCATCGTCATCCGGTGTCGTGCAGACGTACCCGATCGATCCGACGCATGAGCAATGGGCAACGATCCCGGGCGATTCCTGGAGTTTTGACCGGCCTACCTATTCGCGGCACAATACCTCGTGCCCGGATTTTAAAGTCGAGGTGCTGCGCCCACTCGGCTACTTTGTGACCCGGCAGGCTGAGGACTATCGCTCGGGCACCCTGCTGAAATCGCCCCGCAAGACGGCGTCCGGGGGACAAACGATACGAGGGACGGGAGAAGCGAACTATGTGTTGGATCTGACCGAGAACATTGCGAATCCAAGTATTCTTCTGAGATATACAAAGGGCAAAAGTGCCCGTGATCAGGTCATGATCTCTGTGGATGGCCAGCGCCAGGCGACGATCGAGATGGAGGATCGGGGCACCCTGGGTGATTATGAGGTGACGCAAGAAATGCGACTATCACCGGCACTCCCCGCCGGTCCCCATACGATCACATTGGAGGTGCAATCGGATACCGGAACTTTGGAATTGGATTATTTTGTTATTCACAGCCAAGCCGAAGATCCGAGTCAGTAGGAAAGCCGAAGGTTCCTCGTATCCGACCATCGGGTGTTTCTGCCCCGGTACTCACGTGCGCCATCGAAGGTGATCTCGCGCATGACGCGAAGCAATCCCATGTGATCAGGCAACCAGCCAGTGGTTGTGTGATTCGCCGGTTGGTGGAACATCTTTTCATCGTTCAATCGTCTGGCCCTGCATTCCGCCTAGTATTCCGGCTCCTCCTGTCCATTCTAGAATACCGTTCCATCATTCCTTTTCCATTGACGCTTCATCCGAGCCCCTTGCCTGGTCCTGATTCCGTTATCTCAGGGAGAATCGTGGGGCATTGTTTTTAGCTGATGGGCAATGGCCGGGTATCAGGTCAGGTAAAGGGGGATGAATTGGGATGAGTGTCGGGTATTTCAATGCCCGTCTCCATGGGAAATTGTTCATTTTTAATCTGTGCGATCTATAGTAGAATCCTTTTTCATAAGACAGAAGTGGATGGGAAGATTTGTGTGTGTACCTTCAGTCTACGCCTTCAATCTACAAGAGGTAGCGAATTGGGGCCATCTATGGGACATGTGGTAAGCGGATGCATAGCAGAGCATGTACATTGCTGTGGTGAATTAAAGCCCAGGAAGAACCATAGGGCGGTCTCCGGTAGGTTTGCCTTCTTACTGAGCCTTCTTGCAAAGGGGTCTGTCATGCGGATTAAAAAAGTCACTATGCAATTGACGCTCGTCACGGTCTTCCTCCTTACCGGATGTGGAGGAGTGCAGTCGGGACAAACTACCGTATTGAAAGGTTCCCAGTTGCCAGAAAAGCAAGGTTGGAAGGATTCCAGCAATGCTGTTCGCCCATTGGATGTGGTGACAAACGGGAGTCATTTAACGCTCAACACAATTGGAGTCCTAAGAGCGATCGATCAACTTCCAGGGAAAGCGTACATGTGGTTTTATAAAGACATTCCTTTTGACTTCGAAACAGGGTTCTCCATTGAGTTTACTTTGCAAGTGCACAAAGTGGAGCAACCGCATAATTTTCTTGATTCGGGCATTATGTTTTACGGTTCTGTCGACATCTCTGACGGGACCTTCGCAGAAGGACCACGAAGTCATATGATCTATTTTGATGAGGATGCCATTGGATGGGGAGACGAGAAAGGGACGTTTAAAATGGATACGACTGATACCTTTCACACCTACACGTTAACGGTTGAGGGTGGAAGATTTGCCAAGGTGTACGTTGATGGAAAGCCTGCTTTGAAACGAAATGACTGGGTGGGTATACCCAGAATCGGCTTTGGGGATATGACGAATGATGAGGGGGTTAATGGAAAGTTTTCTATAGGTGACATTATTGTGACCTCCGATCCTCAACGCTTCCCTTCGCGACCTGCCCCCCGCCGTCAACTCATCCCTCCTTCACGACGTGGGGGTTAGGCCACCCATTGATAAACCAAAAGCCTAGACTCAGCGTCTGAAAAGTCTTGAAAGATTTGAAGTGGAGCCGGGGGCGTCGGTTATTTCTTTGCTGCTGAATTGGCAAAAGTTTTGAAATATGCAACAGGTCAGGTCTGTCTGTCTGGCGAAGGGAGTGTTTCCA